>NZ_JACMNS010000089.1 GCF_014378415.1 Aquabacterium sp. | reverse complement strand
TGACCATGTTGGCCAACGCCGCCCTCAACCCCCATGCCAGCGAGATGCCGCAAGACATCCGCTGGATGAATGCCGCGTCTGCCGCGCTGGCAGGGTTGGCGCTGGCCGCGGTGTTGGCCTGCGGCCTGGTCAAGCTGTCGCGCCTGCCATTCTTCAACATCCAACACCTGCAGATTGACGGCGAGCTGCAACGCAACAATCTGGCCACCATGCGTGCCAACGCCTTGCCGCGCTTGAGCGGTGGGTTCTTCAACCAGGATCTTTTCAAGGCCCGCCACGCTTTCGAAGCCGTGCCATGGGTGCGCCGTGCCGTCGTGCGCCGCGTATGGCCCGACCAGCTGCGCATCACTCTGGAAGAGCACCGTCCCGCCGCCTACTGGCGCCATGAAGACCGTGACGACCAGTTGGTCAACACCTTCGGCGAAGTCTTCGATGCCAACCTGGGCGACGTGGAGGACGAGCCGCTGCCCACTCTGGCCGCGCCGGCCCACCCTTCGCCCGACCAGGCTAGAGTGATGCTGGACATGCTGCACCGTCTGCAGCCGTTGGTCGCGCCCCTGCAGGCCGAGATCGACACCCTGCGCCTGACCGATCGCGGCTCGTGGAGCTTGGCGCTGGACAGCGGCGCCGACATTGAACTGGGTCGCGGCACCATCGACGAAGTGGCCGATCGCCTGCAACGCTTCGTGCGCACTGTGCCCGAACTGCACCGCCAATACCCCGCGCCGCTGGTGCAGGCCGACCTCCGCTATCCCGAAGGCTACGCCGTCAAGCTGCGCGGCGTGTCCACTTTGCAAGAGGCGGCCAGTAAGGCGGCGCTCAAGGCCAAGCTCGCGGCACAAAACGCGGCCTGGGCCGCCCGCCAACGTCAGCAGCAACCACCACAACGTTAACCGAACACAGCACACACACCATGCCCAAGGAATACAAGGATCTGGTTGTCGGACTCGACATCGGCACCGCCAAAGTGATGGCGGTGGTGGCCGAGGTCATGCCCGGTGGCGAGCTGCGCCTGGCCGGTCTGGGCGTGGCGCCCAGTCATGGCCTCAAACGCGGCGTGGTCGTCAACATCGACGCCACGGTGCAGTCCATCCAGCAGGCCTTGAAAGAGGCCGAGCTGATGGCCGACTGCAAGATCAGCCGCGTGTGGACCGGCATCACCGGCAGCCACATCCGGGGTCAAAACAGCACCGGCATGGTCATCGTGCGCGACAAGGAAGTGGCGCCGATTGACGTGCAGCGCGTGGTCGAAACCGCCAAGGCCATCAACATCCCGAATGATCAGCGCCTGCTGCTGGTCGAGCCGCAAGAGTTCATCATCGACGGCCACGAGGTGAAAGAGCCCATCGGCATGAGCGGTGGCCGTCTGGAGGTCAAGGTTCACATCGTGACCGGTGCCCAAAGCGCCGCGGAGAACATCGTCAAGTGCGTGCGCCGCTGCGGCCTGGAAGCCGAGCAACTGGTGCTCAACCCCAGCGCATCGAGCGCTGCCGTGCTGACCGAGGACGAGAAATCACTGGGCGTGGCCCTGATCGACATCGGCGCTGGCACCACCGACGTGTCCATCTTCACCGATGGCTCGGTGCGCCACACGGCCGTCATCCCCATCGCTGGCGACCTGATCACCAGCGACATCGCGATGGCCCTGCGCACGCCCACCAAGGACGCTGAAGACATCAAGGTGGAACATGGTGTGGCCAAGCAAATGCTGGCCGACCCCAACGATCAGGTTGAGGTGCCCGGCCTGGGCGACCGTGCCCCGCGCATGCTCTCGCGCCAGGCTTTGGCCGGCGTGATCGAGCCGCGGGTTGAGGAGATTTTCTCGCTGGTCCACCAGGTGATCCGCGAGTCTGGATACGAAGAATTGTTGTCATCGGGCATCGTGATCACCGGCGGCTCGGCAGTCATGCCGGGCATGGTCGAGCTGGCCGAAGACATCTTTTTGAAACCCGTGCGCAAGGGCATCCCCTTGTACTCGGGTGCACTGCACGACATGGTGGCCAGCCCGCGCTCGGCCACCGTCATGGGCTTGCTCGAAGAGGCAAGACTCGCGCGAACGCGCGGGATGAAGGCGGCGCAGAAGGCCGGGTCGGTTCAGACCTGGTTCGGACGCGTCCGCGATTGGTTCATTGGTAATTTTTGAAGAGCTTCACTGGCTCGACTTACTTATTCACTGGCAACTGCTTGAATTAAAAGGGGTACGACATGGCAATCGAGATGATTGAAAACTTCGACCTGGGAACCCAGATCAAGGTGATCGGGGTGGGCGGCGGCGGCGGCAACGCGGTCGACCACATGATCGCCCAGGGTGTGCAGGGTGTGCAGTTCATCTGCGCCAACACGGATGCACAGGCATTGAACCGCTCCAGCGCGGACATGCAGATGCAACTGGGCAGCAGTGGCTTGGGCGCAGGCTCCAAGCCCGAAGCCGGTCGCATCGCGGCTGAAGAAGCGGTTGAGCAGATCAAGGCGGCGCTGGACGGCGCGCACATGGTCTTCATCACCGCCGGCATGGGTGGCGGCACGGGCACGGGCGCCGCGCCGGTGATCGCGCGCGTGGCCAAAGAAATGGGCATCCTCACCGTCGGTGTGGTGACCAAGCCGTTCGAGTTCGAAGGCGGCCGCCGCATGAAGCAGGCCGACGCGGGCCTGGCCGAGCTGGAAGCCAACGTCGACTCGCTGATCGTGGTCTTGAACGAGAAGCTGCTGGAAGTTTTGGGTGATGACATCACTCAAGAAGAAGCCTTCAAGCAAGCCAACGATGTGCTGAAGAACGCCGTCGGCGGCATCAGCGACATCATCCACATCCCGGGCCTGGTCAACGTCGACTTTGAAGACGTCAAGACCGTGATGAGCGAGCCTGGCAAGGCCATGATGGGCACGGCCACCGCGTCGGGCCCGGACCGCGCCACCAAGGCAGCCGAATCGGCCGTGGCTTGCCCACTGCTGGAAGGCATCGACCTGTCGGGCGCGCGTGGCGTGCTAGTGCTGATTGCCGCCGGCAAAAGCAACTTCAAGCTGAGCGAATCGCGCAATGCCATGAACACCATCCGCCGCTATGCCGCGGAAGAGGCCCATGTCATCTACGGCACCGCCTACGACGAAAGCCTGGGCGACCAACTGCGCGTGACCGTGGTCGCCACGGGCCTGAGCGCTGGCCGCCGTGTGCAAGCACCGATGTCGGTGGTGCACAGTGCCGCGCAAGCGCATGGCCAAGTCTTTGCCCGCACGGGCACGGACAACCTGCCGGTGTTGAACCACCAGGTGCACGGCGGCTCGTCCCTCGGGCTGGGCATGGGCGCCACGTCAAGCCACAACGACTTCAGCGGCTTGAACACGCCCAGCGTGTGGCGCTCGGGCCGCACGCAAGCGGCTGCTAAGGTGGATGCCCTGGCCAGCAATGGCATGGACGAGATCGAGATCCCCGCTTTCCTGCGCAAGCAGGCGGACTGATCTCGAAATCTAAACGCTAAGTTAGACCGATCGTCAGTCGTACCGAAGTCCAGTGAACTCCAAGGCGCCCTGCGAATGGTCAGGGCGCCTTGAGTCCATGGCGCATTGATTCAAATTTCTGCCGACCGAGATTTCGCCCACGCGATCTCGATGGCCGTGACGCGCGCATCCTGGATCGCCTTGCCAATGGCCGGTCCCTGCTTGCCTGTCTCCATGCATTTAGACGCGACCTTGGCGGTGTCCACGCCCAATGCGATGTCCAGTGCCGCCTGCAGTTGCGCGGCCTGGGGGTAGGGCTGTTCGTCCATGCCCAATCGGCCACGCGCATCGCATTCGCAGGCCAGCAGCACCTGCTTGAAACGCCCCGGCTTGCGGATGGCATCGCAGCGTTCCAGCAGCCGCAAGGTGGGGGCCGCTTTCAAATCCCCGCTGCGGTGGATGTTGCCGTGCTCGCGGGCCACCACATCGGCCAGTTCCCGGCACTCGACCGGCGCGCGCAGGCGTTCACTCACGCCCTTGAGCAGCTTGGCGCTGCGCTCTTCGTGGCCCAGGTGCCGGGGCAAGATGTGCTCGGGCGTGGTGCCCTTGCCCAGGTCGTGGCACAGGCAGGCGTAACGCACGGCCAGGTCGGCCTTCAAGCGGGCGCTCATGTCCAGCACCATCATCAGGTGCACGCCAGTGTCGACCTCAGGGTGGTAATCGGCGCGTTGCGGCACGCCCCAAAGGCGTTCGACCTCGGGCAGCAGCCGGGCCAGGGCCCCGCATTCACGCAGCACCTCGAACATGCGTGAAGGCATGTTTTCCATTAGCCCGCGTGACAGTTCCTGCCAGACGCGCTCGGGCACCAAGTGGTCCACTTCGCCTTGCTTGACCATGCCTTGCATCAGGGCCAGGGTTTCGGGCGCCACGGTGAAGTCGTCAAAGCGGGCCGCGAAGCGGGCCAGACGCAGAATGCGCACCGGGTCTTCCGAGAAGGCCGGCGAGACGTGGCGCAGCACCTTCGCGGCCAAATCGTGCTGGCCGCCATGGGGATCAGTCAGTTGCCCGGACTCGTCCTCGGCGATGGCGTTGATGGTCAGGTCGCGACGGGCCAGGTCTTCTTCCAGGGTCACGTCGGGCGCGGCGTGCACCACAAAGCCCCGGTAACCGGGCGCGGTTTTGCGCTCGGTGCGAGCCAGCGCGCATTCTTCCTTCGTTTCAGGATGCAGAAATACCGGGAAATCGCGGCCCACCGGGGTGTACCCCAGACCGGTCAATTCATCGGGCGACGCGCCCACCAGCACCCAGTCCCGGTCACCGGCGGGTCGGCCCAGGAGTCGGTCGCGAACGGCACCACCCACTAAAAAACGTTTCATGGCCGCAGTGTATCGGCGTGGGCGTGCACTTTTCTGGAAGGGGTGCTTCAGCGCATCGTGGTGCAATTTGCCCCCCTGTTTTGAGGGGGGTGTGTCCCATTGAAGTGCGCTTGGGGCCGTTTTTGGGGGGCTGAATGCCGGTTTTGGCTTGGCACGCTTCATGCGTTTGGGTTAATACTTTTTATTGGTTTCTCGTTTTTCGAAGGAATTCATCATGCAAATGACTTCACTGGGCATCCTGACTGGCGCGGCCTTTAAAAGCAGCAAACGCGTTGCAGCCATCGTGGCCACAGGGCTGGCTTTGGCCACCGCCAGCGTGTCATCGCAGGCCGTGGAGGTGGTGGTCGGCACCTTGGACGTCACGCCCACTCCGTTCGGCATTGACCTGCTCGCCTACGATTTTTCGTCGGGCAACTATGCGTTCACCGTGGTCGGTTCGCCGATGTTGAGTTTGTTCACGACCAGCTATTCGCCGATCAGCCCCATCACGTCCGGGGTGCCTGGCGTCACCACGTATTCGTTTGCCGGATTGTCGGGCAGCTACCTGATCAGCTTGTTCGGCGCGCCCAGTGCGCCCTACACCCTGGTCATGTCAGGCACTGGAACGATCACGCCCACAGCGGTGCCAGAACCTGAAAGCTATGTGTTGGCGCTGGCCGGTCTGGGTGCGGTGGGCACCTTGATGCGCCGTCGTCGCAACAGCGACAACAACGGCTGAGCGGCCTCGGTGATTGGCCTTGAAAAAAGCCGCCGACCTGCCTTGAGGCACGGCGGCTTCGGTCGTTTTAGGGCTGGCAGTGTTTTGCCAGCGCCAGGTACTCTGCCACGGGCACTTCTTCGGCGCGTCGGGTCGCGTTGAACTCGACGTCCACGCCGCGCGCGGTGAGCCAGGCGCCCAGCGTGTGGCGCAGCAATTTGCGCCGCTGAGAAAACGCCACCGTCACGATCTCGCCCAGCAGCTTCTGATTGATGCCTTCGGTGGCTGGCAAGGGCACCATGCGCACCACGGCCGAGTTCACCCTGGGGGGTGGGTCGAACGCCGTGGGGGGCACGTCCACCACCGACTCCATGTGATAGCGCCACTGCAGCATCACGCTCAGGCGCCCGTAGTCTTTGCCGCCCGGCCCGGCCACCATGCGGTCCACCACTTCTTTTTGCAGCATGAAGTGCTGGTCTTCGATGTGGTCGGCCCAGGGCAGCAGGTGAAACAGGATGGGCGTGGAGATGTTGTAGGGCAGGTTGCCGATCACGCGCAATTTTTTGGGCGCGTGTTCTTGCGCCACCGCGCCAAAATCAACCTTGAGCACGTCGGACTCGATGACGGTCAGCTCGGGGCGTTGGCGCAGGCGTTGCACCAGGTCCCGGTCCAACTCGATCACGGTGAGGTGCTCGCACTCGGCGACCACGGGGTCGGTCATCGCCCCCAGGCCGGGGCCGATTTCAACCAGCGCCTGGCCGGGCTTGGGCTTGATGGCGCGCACGATGTCTTCGATCACGCCGACATCGGCCAGGAAGTGCTGGCCGAAACGCTTGCGGGCGAAATGGCCCTTGTGGCTGCTTTTGCGCTCAGGGTGCATCGCGCAACTCCACGTAGGCGGCAGCGCGCAGTTCCTTGGCCCACTCTTCGTAGGTGGCTTCGAATTGCTGCTCGCGCAGCACGCTGCGGGCCGCTTCTTTCCTTTGTTGATCGCTCAACTCGACTTCCTTGCGCTCGATCAGCTGGATCAGGTGAACGCCGAAACGGGTCACCACGGGTTCGGAGACCTGGCCGGGCTGCAGGGCCAGCAGGGCTTTTTCGAACTCGGGCACGAACTGGCCAGGGGCCGTCCAACCCAGGTCGCCACCTCGCATGGCGCTGCCGTCTTCAGAGTATTGGCGGGCCAGCTGCGCGAAGCTGGCCTGGCCGCCCACGATCTGCTTGCGGATGTCGTCCATCCGGCGAACGGCCGCCCTGGCGTCCAGTTGCGGTGTGGTGCGGATCAGGATGTGGCGGGCCCGTTGCTGGGTGTAGGTGGCCTTGCCCGAGTTCTCGCGCTCGATCAGCTTGACCACGTGGAAACCGGCGCCCGAGCGGACCAGGGGCCCCACCTTGCCCACGGCCAGGGTTTTGACCGCATCAACAAACAAGTCGGGCAGGCGACTGGCCGGGCGCATGCCCACGGTGCCGCCTTGGTCTCGGGTGTTGGTGTCGGCCGAGTTGGCCTTGACCAGTTGTGCGAAGTTCTCGCCCCGGCTGGCCCGCTGTTGCAGCTCCAGTGCCTTGGCTTGCAGGGATTGAACCTGGGCCGGGCTGCTGCGCTCGGGCACGGCAATCAACAGGTGGGCGATGTTGTAGGAGGTCTCGCCCAGGCCGTCGGCGCCCTTGGCGTAAAACTCGGCCACATCGGCATCGCTGACCTGAATGCGCGCGTTGACTTCGCGTTGACGCACCCGCTCTAGCAGGATCTGCTCGCGAAGGCTGTCGCGGTAGCGCTGGTAGTCCAGGCCGTCGGAGCGCATGCGCTCGCGCAACTCCGCCACGGTGATCTTGTTTTGCGTGGCGATGTTCTCGATCGCCGCGTCCAGCTCGGCTTCGGGCACGTCCATGCCGGATGTTTTGGCGAACGACAGCTGCACCTTCTCGTTGATGAGCGCGTCCAGCACCTGCTGGCGCAAGGCTTCGCCCGTGGGCAGGGGAGAGCCAGCCGGTGTCGATTCCAGGACGCGGCTGACGCGCTTTTCCACCTCCATGTGGGTGATGGGCTCCTGGTTGACCACGGCCACGATGTAGTCGGCGGTGCTTTGCACGCCGGCCAGCTTGAGCTCGGTGCTCAGGCCGCGGTTGCCCGAAATGCGGGGCGACACCGAGGGCGCGTCAGAGCGCTTGAGCCCCTGGGCCTGGGTTTCGGGGCCCGCCATCAGCAGGGCCAGGATCAGGCACAGCCCTGGGACAAGCCGGTGGCTACGGGGCGGGCAGGGCGCGGTGTGGGTGGGGAGCGTGGAGTGGTCAGTCATCAGAGAAGTTGGGCAAGGTGCTCGGGGCCGTCAGCACGCTGTTGTCATCGCGCAGCAGCCGGTAGCCAGGGATATTGTCCTTCAAGGCGCGCAGGGGGCTGGAACCCAGGCGAGACAGGCCGACCAATTCGAGTTGGAACATGAAACGGGTGCTGGCTTGGTCGCGGCCCACCGACAGGCGTTCGGCCACGATCCGGCCGATCCAGCAGCCAGCGTCGTACTCGAAACCATACAGGGTGTCGGCGAAGCGGCTGTCGCGCAGGCTGTAGTTGAGGCGGCCCACGCTGTACCAGGTGCCTTTGCAACTTGATCCGCCAGAGGTGGGCTTGTCGAAGTTCATGGCGGTGGTTTCGGCAACGGCCTGCTTGGCCATGTCGTTCATCGGTGGCTTCTTGCCAAAGATGGGCCATTGCCAGCCCACGGCGAGCTGCTCGCTGCTGTCGCGGGTGTAGCGGTAGTCGGCGCTGATGGTGCGCCAGGCGCCAGGCGAGTAACGCACGCCGATCACCGAGCGTTCGTTGCGGTGGCCTTGCGGGCTGAACTGTGCGGTGCCATTCAAAGTCCAGTGGGGGGCCACGGTGGTGGAGCCCAGCACCAGCAGGTCTGACAGCTTTTGTCGGATCGGGGCTTCGTCGTTGGGTGTGATGCGCTGGGTAGAGAACAGCACACCTTGCACCAGGCCCAGGCGCATCGCTTCGGCGCCGGTCAGCGGGTTCAGCAGGCGCGTGGTCACGCCCAGGTTGACCTTGTTGGCATCCGAGATCCGATCGACGCCGGTGAAGGCATTTTCGTCGAAGCTGGAGTATTGGTTGAAGTCGCGCGGCGCGCTGTCGAACAGGGGCAGGTCCGACTGGTTGCGGTAGGGCGTGTAGACATACTCGACACGGGGCTCCAGGGTCTGGATCAGGTCTTGCCCGAAATAGTTTGCCTGGCGCTCCAGGGTGGCGCTGCTGTCCACGCTGAAGGTGGGGATGAAGCGGGAGGCTTCTTTCTGGCCGGTGGTGAGTGTGCGGTCCAGCGAATAGCTGACCGCGTGCAGCGTGAGTCGGGGCGTGATGGCGATGCCGCTGTCGCCCATCGGGCGCTCCAGCCTGGCGATGGCGTGCACGCGGTCGCCACTGATGCGGGTGGTGTCTTCGTTGGTGAAGCGGTTGAACTCGCCGGTCATGCTCCAGGCCCAGCCGTTCTCGGAGGTGCTGCGGCTGTGCACGCCCAGTTGGGGCTCGCGCCGGTAGGGCGAGATCACCTGGGTGTCAGCATCGGCCGTGGGCGACAGGTCGCGCAGCGTCTGCCAGGTCTGCACATTGGCGTACAGCGAGGTCTGGCTGTTGCCCAGGCCCCAGTTGCGCGTGTTGAGCTGGCGTTCGATGCTGGCGTGGCTGTCGTACAGGCGCGGCGTCAGCGAGGGCAGGTTGCGCGGGAAGTCTTTCCAGTAATTGTCGTCAGAGACCCGGCGCCAGCGCAGCTCGTAGTTGGTCACCGTCGGGTCGCCGCCCGAATTCAGGTCGCCCTGGTGCTTGAAGTCGATCAAGCCGCGCGAACGGCCTTCCACATCGTCATGGGGCAGCATGTAGGCGTGCAGGGTGCCCGAGTCGCGGCCGAGCAGGTAGCGGTACTCAGTGTCCAGCCCAGCACCGCGCCGGGTGGACAGGGTGGGCGTGAGGGTGGCGTCCTGGTTGGGCGCGATGTTCCAGTAGTAGGGCTCGGCCAGCTCGAAACCGCTCTTGTTGTCGATGTCGAAACTGGGCGGCAGCCAGCCCGATTTGCGCGCATCCGACAGCGGAAAGGTCAGCACCGGTGCGCCCAGGATGGGCACGCCCAGGAAGCGGATGACGGCCCCTTCGGCGCGGCCTTCATTCGCGTCGATGTCCATGGTCACCTTGCGGGTGCTGAGCACCCAATCGGGTTCGCCGGGGCTGCCATCGGCTGTGTTTTCGGGGGTGCAGCTGCTGTAGGTGGCGTTGGTGGCGCGCAGGCGGTTGTTGCCCAGGAACTCGACCAGGTCGGCGTGCCCGCCAGCGTTGGTGCGGGCGAAGCGGTAGTTGGGGTTGACGAACTCGCCTTCCAGGGTGTCCAACTTGAGCGTGAGCTCGGGCCCGCTGTAGAAGTCGCCGCGCCGCGTGATGCGCACGTTGCCCAACGCCTTGGCGGTGTTGTCGGCATAGGTGTGGATGACTTCGTCGGCCAGCACGATCAGGGCGCCTTGCTTGAGCCGCACCGACCCGGTGGCCCGCAGGCGGTCATCGGGCTGGCCTTCGAGGTGGTCGGCCTCGAAAAACAGGGGCAGGGCGGGGTTCTCCTGGCCCGCGATGGGCACATCCAGGTTGAACGAGAAGCGCAACGGGTCGGCATTCGCCGCCGCAGCCTGTGCATGCGCAGTGGTTGAGAAACCCAGCGGGGCCGCCACCAGGGCAGCGGCCAGGGCAATCGGCGTCCAGCGGGCGGACAGGGGGCGGGCGGTGGATCGGGTCACGGTGTGGGGCGGGCGCTGTCCTGGATGGAAGGGGCACCGCTTGGGCAGCGGCCTTGCCTACAATCGGGCGATTATTTCACGCGTCCACACCCATGCCTGCTTTTGATTCCATTGCCTGGCTTGAAGCCGATCGCCAAGCGGCGTTTCACCAATGGTTGAACGGCCTGGCACCCGCCCACGGCCTGCTGCCTGACACGCTGCGGTCGGCCAGCGCCGATGCCAGTTTCCGCCGCTATTTCCGGGTCGATGCGCAGGGCGCTTCGGCGTCCTTCATCGTCATGGACGCGCCGCCCGCCAAGGAGGACTGCCGCCCCTTCGTGTCGATCGCGCGGCTGCTGCACGCCGGGGGCGTGAACGTGCCCGAGGTGCTGGCCTGGGACGAAGCACAAGGCTTCATGCTGCTGACCGACTTGGGCGAGCACACTCTGCTCTCGACCCTGAACGCCGGGGTGGAAGTGGGCAACCTCGAAACCGCCGACAGCCGGGCCCGCTATGTGGCGGCCCTGAATGAACTGCTGCGGCTGCAGGCCGTGGCGCCCCCCGCCCACATCCCACTTTACGACGATGCCGTGCTGCAACGCGAGTTGGACCTGTTCCCCAACTGGTACCTGACCCAACTGCGCGGCCAGACCCCAGATGCCGAGCAGCAGGCCATGCTGGCCAAAACGTTCGGCCTGATCAAGGCGCAGGTGCTGGGGCAAGCCACTGTGCTGGTCCACCGCGATTACCACAGCCGCAACCTGATGGTGAACGTCGATGACACCCAGGCCCGCCCTGGCGTCATCGATTTTCAGGATGCCGTGGTCGGCCCTTTGACCTACGACCTGGTGTCTTTGCTGCGCGACGCCTATGTGTTCTGGGACGAAGAAACCCAACTGGACCACGCCGTGCGCTATTGGGAGCGGGCCCGCCAACAAGGCCTGCCCGTGCCGGCCGATTTCGGCGATTTCTGGCGCGATCTGGACTGGATGGGCCTGCAGCGCCACCTCAAAGTGCTGGGCATCTTTGCCCGATTGGCCCTGCGCGATGGTAAGCAGGGGTATTTGGCCGACATCCCCCGGGTCTGGACGCATGCGCACAAAGTGTGTACTCGCTATCAAGGTTTGGGGCCTCTGGCCAAGCTGTTGGAGGCGGCCGAGGCCAGCACGATGGGGATTCAACGAACGGTGGGCTACACCTTCTAGGCACTGGCTTGCGCAAGGGGTGCGCAGAGGGGATAATGTTCGACTTGATGAATCACAACACCCCTACTGCGGCAGAGTTGCCGCCCACGCCCTCGACCGTCCCAGAGACAGTTTCCGCAGAGGCCGCCTCCATCCCCAGTGCATTGCCCGCCGATGTGGCGCCTGAAGAGCCACTGCGGTTCGACACGCTGCCCCTGGACCCGAAACTGCTGCGCGCCATCGTGACGCAGGGTTACTTGTCCATGACGCCCATCCAGGCCAAGGCCATCCCCCTGGTGCTGGAAGGCCGTGACGAGATGGGCGCCGCTCAGTCCGGCACCGGCAAGACCGCCGCGTTCTCGATCCCGCTGCTGCAGAAGATGCTCAAGCACGAGAACCCAAGCATGTCGCCCGCCCGCCACCCGGTGCGCGCCATCGTGCTGGCCCCCACGCGCGAACTCGCCGTCCAGGTCGCGGCCAACATCACCAACTACGCCAAGCAGACCAATCTGCGCGTGGCCGTGGTTTTTGGCGGCATGAACATGAAAGAGCAGACGCTCGAGCTGAAAGCCGGCGTCGAGGTGCTGATCGCCACCCCTGGCCGCCTGCTCGACCACATCGAGGCCAAGAACTGCAACCTCGGCCAGGTTGAGTACGTGGTGCTGGACGAAGCCGACCGCATGCTCGACATCGGCTTTTTGCCCGACCTGCAGCGCATCCTGAGCTACCTGCCCAAGCAGCGCCAGACGCTGTTGTTTTCGGCCACCTTCTCGCCCGAGATCAAGAAGCTGGCGCAAAGCTATTTGCAAGACCCGATCCTGGTGGAAACGGCCCGCCCGAACGAGACCGCCACCAACGTCGAGCAGCGCTTTTACCGCACCACCGACGACGACAAGCGCGCCGTGATCCGCCAGATTCTGCGCGAACGCGGCATCACGCAAAGCATCGTGTTCGTGAACTCCAAGCTGGGTGCGTCGCGCCTCGCCCGTTCGTTCGAGCGCGATGGCCTGCGCACCTCGGCCCTGCACGGCGACAAGTCGCAAGACGAGCGCCTGAAGGCCTTGGCAGCGTTCAAGGCCGGCGAGGTTGATCTGCTGGTGGCCACCGACGTGGCCGCGCGCGGTCTGGACATTGCCGCCCTGCCAGCCGTGTTCAACTTCGACATCCCCTTTGGCGCTGAAGACTACGTGCACCGCATCGGCCGCACCGGCCGTGCCGGCGCCTCCGGTCTGGCCGTGTCCCTGGTCACCTCGTCCGATGCTCGCCTGATGGCCGACATCGAAAAGCTGATCAAGAAGAAGATCGACGTCGAGCCTTACGAGTTGGAAGGTGAGCGCCGTCCTCAGCGCGAGTCGCGCTACGAAGAACGTTCTAACGCGGTGGTCGCATCTTCACCTTCGCCGGAAGCCGACCGCGAGCCTGCACGCGAAGCAGGTCGCCCGACGCGCCCGGTGCGCCCGGCCTATCGCCGTGCCGAGTCGGCCGATCCCTTCTTCAACAAGCCCTACGAGCCTGCGCCTGACGCCGATCCTGTCTGGGAAGACAAGAACGCTGCGACCAGCACCGGTGCTGGTGGCAGCGTGTCGCGCTTCATCAACAAGCCCAAGCGCAAGGTGGCGGCTTTGTTGGGCGGCCCCGGCTCACTTTGCCGTTGACGGTTCCTTGGATGCAGGCTGAGTACGCTGCTGTCGCCACACCGATGGCGACACGCCGTACTCGCGCTTGAAGGCCTGGCTGAACGCGGCCTCTGAGGCATAGCCCACCTGGTCGGCCACGCGGCTGACCGACAGCCCACTGTGGTTGCCCAGTTGCCGCGCGGCCAGCCGCATGCGGTGGCGCGTCAGGTAAGTCAAGGGCGGCTCGCCCAGGGCCTGGCTGAAGCGGTCGGCAAAGGCGGATCGAGACAGGCAAGCGTGCTGCGCCAGCTCGGGCACCGTCCAGTTGTGGCGCGGGTTCTGGTGCATCTGGGCCAGGGCCACTGACAGGGCCCGGTCTTTCAGGGCAGCCAACCAGTTGCCCGAATCCTCGGGGATCGATTCCACGTAGTCCCGCAGGCATTCCATGAAGAGGATGTCGCCCAGGCGGTTGATGATGGCCTGCTGTGCGGGCCGCCGTGCCGACACTTCCTGCGCCAGGAACTGCAGCCCGATGCCCAGCCACAGCGGCGGTGCCTCGCCCAGCCCGTGCAGGTGCATCAGCGGGGGCAGCGCGGCGATCAGGGGCGCGGCCATGTCGATGTCAAAGCGCGCATGGCCGCTGATCAATCGGCACACGGGGCCACCACCACCAAGTTTGAGGGCATCCAGATCCGAGGTGCTCAGGTAGGGCAACAGGTCTTGCGTTTGCGCCATGGTGTGGGGCTTGTCCTGCACCTTGTGCGCGCTGCCGGCGGGCAGCACCAACAGGTCACCGGTTTGCATCAGCACCGGTTCTTCACCGTCGCGGATCAGCCAGCATTGGCCAGCGCCCACGGTGTGAAACGCCGCCAGGCCGGGCGTGTGCAGTTGCAGTGACCAGGGCGCGGTCATCTCGGTGTAGGCAAACACAACACCATTGAAATGCATGTCGTCCAGGATCAAACTGAGAGGGTCCATGGGGCGAGAGCATGCCATGGTCTGCAAGGCGTGATTCACCGGATCATTGCCGCGATCTGCCAATGTTGTGAGGGCTCAGGGTTAACGCCAGTGTGTGGGCGGCGGATCAATGAAGTGAACCGGCTTTACGCCTCTTCACGCCCATGCCGCCGCGCGAGACACTGGCGCCAAGTGTTCAAAGGAGTTTTCAATGCAACAAACCGCTGCCGCACCCAGCCGCTGGGTCGATTCAAAGCGCTATCTTTGGTTGCTCAGCCCGACCGTGACCTTGGTCGCCGCTGTGGGCCTGTTGGGTTTCTGGAAGTTTGATCAGACCTGGCTCTTGTGGGTGGGCTTCCTCATCCTGTACGGCGCGATCCCGGCCTTGGACTGGATTTTTGGCGAAGACACCAGCAACCCACCCAATGAGGCCCTGGCTGATCTGGAGTCCGACACCTATTACAGCTGGGTTCTGTACGCCTTCGTGCCCTTGCAGATGGCCGTCCTGGTTTTTGGGGGCTGGCTGGCCGTGACGCACGACCTGCCCTGGTACCACCAGGCGGGCCTGGCCCTGACCGTGGGCATCGTCAATGGCATCGGCATCAACACGGCGCACGAGCTGGGGCACAAGAAGCTGAAGTTTGACCGTTGGCTGGCCCGCATCGCATTGGCGCCCACCGTCTACGGCCACTTCTTCGTCGAGCACAACCGTGGCCACCACAAGAACGTGGCCACGCCGCACGACCCGGCCAGTTCGCGCTTTGGCGAGTCCTTCTACGCCTTCCTGCCGCGCACCATCATCGGCAGCTTCCGGTCGGCCTGGCACCTGGAAGCCGAACGCCTGCAACGCCTGGGCAAGGGTGTGTGGAGCCTGCAGAACGAGAATCTGCAATCGTGGTCGATGTCGGTGGTGCTCTTCGGCGCGATGATCGCGGTGTTGGGTTGGGCCGTGCTGCCTTTCCTGATCATCCAGGCCGTTTATGGCTTCTCGATGCTGGAGGTGGTGAACTACCTGGAGCACTACGGCCTGCTGCGCCAAAAAGGCCAGGATGGCCGCTTCGTGCGCTGCGAGCCTGAGCATTCGTGGAACAGCAACCACGTGGTGAGCAACCTTTTGCTGTACCAGTTGCAGCGCCACTCCGACCACCACGCCAACCCAACGCGGCACTACCAGTCGCTGCGGCACTTCGAGAACAGTCCGCAACTGCCCTCGGGTTATGCCGGCATGATCGTGCTGGCCTACATCCCGCCGCTGTGGTTTGCCTTGATGAACAAGCGCGTGCTGGCCCACTACAAGGGCGACATGAGTTTGATCAATCTGCAGCCGTCCAGAAGGGCCGAGTTGCTGGCGCGCTACCAGGCAACTGGCCAGCAGGCGCGGGCTTGATGAGTCGGGGTGAGTCCATGCAATACCGCTGCCCCAATTGCGACCATGTCTATGACGAGGCCAAAGGTGAGCCCCACCAGGGCTTTCCGCCCGGCACAGCCTGGTCGCTGATCCCCGAGGACTGGTCTTGTCCTTCATGCGCCGTGCGCGACAAAGTGGACTTCGAGGTGCTGGACGCCTGATCTGCTTGTAGAGTGAGGGGTGATGCCACCCACTCCTCCTGGTCTTCAAGACCTGCACCGTCCATGAGCACCGCTGCCGCTGCCCCGAATGACGACCTGCTCGATTCGGGCTACCTGAGCGCTCTGCGCCAGCAAATGGTGAAGTTCGCCCAGATGCACCTGAGCGATGTGCACCTGGCCGAAGACGCTGTGCAAGAGGCCTTGGCCGGCGCCTTGGTGGGGGCTCAGCGCTTCGCGGGCCGCGCCGCGCTCAAGACTTGGGTGTTCGCCATCCTGAAGCACAAGGTGGCCGACGTGCTGCGCCACAAGCAGCGCATGGTGGATGCCAGCAGCCTGTGTAAGGAAAACGAGGAAGACGCGACCAATGATTTGTTTGACCGGCGCGGTCATTGGTTGTCAGACAGCCGACCCACCGCCTGGGACAACCCACAAGCCTGCCTGGAGCAACAGCAGTTCTGGTTGATCTTCGAGGCTTGCCTGGACGGTGTGCCCGCCCAGTTGTCACGCGTGTTCATGATGCGCGAGTTCATGGGTTTTGAGACCGATGAGATCTGCGAAACCGTGGGCATCACCTCGGCCAATCTGTTCGTGATGCTGCACCGGGCGCGCCTGCGTTTGCAGGAGTGTCTGGGGCAGCGCTGGTTCGAGGCTGGCGATGCGCCAAAGAAGAAGGGACGTCGATGAATTGCGATCGAGCCACCCGCCTGATGTCCAAGTCACAGGATCGCCCGCTGAACAACGGTGAGCGCACGGCGCTGGAGGTTCACACCTGGATGTGCGTCGGCTGCCGCAATTTCCGCAAGCAGGTGGGGTTTTTGCGCCAGGCGATGCAAGCCTTTGCGCAGCGCCAGGATGACGACGAGGGGCCTGGCGCGGGCCGGGTGTAAGAAGCGGGCGGCTTCAGCGACTCATGAATGAGCAACATTTTTCAGGAGCCCTGCCATGACCGCATTCATCGAACGCTGGATTGAACCTGCCGTGCACCTTGCCCGGCGTGGCGAGCCTTGGGCGCAGGCTTTGGCTTTGCTGGCCGCGCGCCTGTACCTGCTGGACGTGTTCTTCAAGTCGGGCCTGACCAAGCTGCAGGATTGGGACTCGACCTTGTTCCTGTTCGCCGAGGAGTACCACGTGCCGGTCTTGCCCCCTGAACTGGCCGCCTGGATGGGCACCGGCGGTGAGCTGGTCTTCTCGGTGCTGTTGGCCGTCGGCTTGTTCAGTCGCCCTGCGGCCTTGGGGGTGTTCTTCCTCAACGCGGTGGCAGCCTACAGTTACCCCGACATCAGCGCGGCGGGTTTGAAGGACCACGTGCTGTGGGGCGTTTTGAGCTTCGCATTGGTGCTGTTTGGGCCAGGTCGGCTGGCCCTGGATGCTTGGGTGATGCCGCGCTGGCTGCCGTCACTGCGCGAGCGCTGAGCAGGCAGGCCTGATCAGGGCAATTCGACCCCGAGCAAGCGCGCGCCGATGGTGGCGCCCCGGCCCGCCACATAAGCGGAGTTGGGGTTCTTCTCGAAGCGTTTGGGGGCGGGCAGCATCACCGCCAGGCGGCCTGCGGGCGTGGCACTCAACTGGCTGGCATCAACCCGGAAGTAGTGGCGTGCCGCCGCTTGCGCGCCAAAGATGCCCTCGCCCCATTCCACGTTGTTGAGGTAGATGCCCAGGATGCGCTCCTTGCTGAGCAGGCCTTCCAGCATGAAGGTGATCATGAACTCCTGGCCCTTGCGCAGAAAGTTGCGCTCGCCGCTCAGGAACAGGTTCTTGGCCAGTTGCTGGGTGATGGTCGAGCCGCCGATGACCTTGGGCGTGGCACTGAGGGCGCGCGCTGGCGCCTCCGGTGGTTTGCGCCCACGTGATTGGGCCCGCGACACGGCGCGTTCATAGCGGGCCTGGGCTTGCGCGCGGGCCTTGTCCACCTTGGCTTGCGCCTGGTTGTTGCGCTTCCATGCGTTTTCCAGAGCATCCCATTCGACGCCGCTGTGGTCCACGAAGTTGGCGTCTTCAGACGCGATCACGGCGCGCTTGAGGTTGTCGGAGATGTCGGCATAGGGGCGCCATTCCTGGCTCCACAGCACCTCGTGCTTGTCGCGCGCCAGCCTGAATACTTCGCTGCGCTGGAAGGTGGTGGACTGCGGATCGACCACGGTCATCAGCGCGATGCGTGCCACGAAGTACAGCTGCAGGGCGATGACGCCCAATGCGATCAGGACCACGATTCGCCAGACGTTGCGCATCACACAGGGTTCTTGTTTTGGAGGGGTGAAGGCGTGTCGATCTGAGCCCGCAAGGCGGCCAGGACCGGCGCCGTGTCAGGGCGGATGCCGCGCCACAGGGCAAAGCTTTCGGCGGCTTGTTCGACCAGCATGCCCAGGCCATCGCGGGCCACGGCGTGGTGCTCATGCGCCCAGTGCAAAAAGGGTTGAGCGGCCGGGCCGTACATCATGTCCAGGGCCAGGGTGCCGGGGCGCAGCACGCCCGGGCCCACGGGCACGCCGCTGCCTGACAAACTCGCCGCCGTGCCGTTGATGAAGACGTCGTAGGCTTGGCCCGCGTTGTCCAGCGCGCGGGCAGTCAGGCGCACGCCGTGTTCGGCCGCCCAGTCGGCATGTCGGTCGACCAGGGCCTGGGCTTTGTCGAGGCTGCGGTTGGCCAGGACGATCTCGGCCGGGCGCGCCTCGATCAGTGGGCCCAAAACACCCGCACTGGCGCCGCCCGCGCCCAGCAGCAGCACGCGCTGGCCGCTCAGGGCCACGCCCGCGTTGACGGTGATGTCGCGCACCAGTCCGACGCCATCGGTGTTGTCGGCCAGCCAGCCGCCGTCTGCCTGGGCATCAAAGCGCAGGGTGTTGGCGGCTTGGGCCAGCGCGGCGCGTGGCGTGCGGCGCGTGGCCATCTCGAAGGCTTCGAACTTGAAGGGCACGGTGATGTTGCAGCCGCGCGCGCCACCGTCGGCAAAGGCTTGCAGCGTGGCCTTGAAGGCATCCAGCGGGCACAGCAAGCGCCCATAGTCCAACGCCTGGCCCGTTTGCTGGGCAAACTGTTGATGGATGGCGGGCGAGCGGCTGTGCGCCACCGGGTTGCCGGCGACGGCATAGCGGTCAGTCATGGGGCGCTTTCTCCGTTGGGCATCACGGCCTGGGTCGAGGCTTCCAGCGCGGCATCGCGCGTGAAACGGAATCGAGACGAGACCAGCAGCAGGTCGCGGCCCTGGCTCACTTCCAGCGGCACGGCACCAAAGGGCCCAGCCTTCTTGACGATGGATTGCGCGCGTTTGTCGAGCTGCTTGTTGCCCGAGCTTTGGGTCACGATCGCCTCGATCACCTGGCCCTTGCGGTCGATCCAGACCTCCATCACTAGCTCGCCGTACAGCTTCGTGCCGTTGTTGCCGGTGGGGAAATGCTCGGTCCCGGCCCGCTCGATGACGGTGCGAAAGTGGCTGTAGTACATCGCATCGGTCGACTTCAGCGTGGCCGGGCTGAGGTAGCGCTTCTTGGGCCGCGAGTTCTCGGCGCGGATGCGCTTGTCGATCTCGGCCAGCAGCTCGGTGAGCTGGCGGCGCCGATCTTCATCGGCGCGGTTCTGGGCGCTTTCGAGCTTCTGGCGTGGCTGCGGCGGTGGCAGGCTTGAGAGCTCGTTCTGGATCTGCGTGAGCAGTTGCTGCTGCTCGACCTGCATCATCTCGACGATGCGCTGTGATTCGTCCAGCGATTCGCCCACTTCGGTTTGAAAGGCGGGCGGCAAGGGTGAGGTGGCCCGGCCTTCGCCTTCGCCGCCACCGACCAGGTTGTGCTGGGCCAGCGCTTGGGCCTTGTCGGGCCGTTGCTCACTGCCCGCGTTGACCAAAATCACTTCCAGCGGCGTGTCTTTGAAGACGCGGTTGAAGCCTTCGGGGTCGACGAAGCGCACGGTGAACAGCACCGCATGGACCGCCACGGAGACGATCAGCGTTTTGTGCAGCAGGGTGAGGTGGCTCAGGGCCGTGCGCAGGCGTTCCAGCATGGATGCTCTTCGGGTTGCTTCAGGCCTCGGGGCTGGCGGGGGCTGGGGCATCGGCGTCGGTCACGTCGATGGCCAGCGTCAGCGGTCCGGCATTGTCCAGCGCTTCGTCGGCGTCATCACCTTCGGCATCACCCTGGTCCGCCGGGGCGGTTTCATCGATGCGGCCGATGACGCTGGCGTGCACGTCCAGGGTCAACTCGTCTACCCCGGTGACGCGAACGCGCACGCGGGTGTTGCGCGGCAGGCTGTCGGCGCCAATCGCCTTGAAGACCAGGGGCAGGGTGTCGGCGCGGACCAGGCCGTTGATCATCACGGCGCAGTCCAGCTCGGTGATGTTTTGCTGGCCCAGGTGGCGCAAGGTCCAGTAGCGCTCCAGGCTGGACTGGAAGCCGTTGTAGGTGCTGTAGGCCGTGTCGAAGTTCGAGATGATCGAGAACAGCTCGGCATCCTTGGGCTTGAAGGGGGCGACCAGGGCGGCGGTGCGGCCATGCTTGGCCACGGCAATGATTTGCCACTGGTTGACCAAGTCCACATAACGGCGCAGCGGCGAGGTGGCCCAGGTGTACTGCGCCACGCCCATGCCCGCGTGCGGCAAGGCCCGCGTGCCCATCCGCACCTTGATGCCAGGTTGCAAGCTGGCCTGGCTGCGGTAGATGCCGGGCAGGCCGAAGTCGTTCAGCCAGCCGCCCCAGGTGCTGTTGGCCAAAATCATGGCTTCGGCCACGATCAGGTCGAGCGGTGAGCCACGTTGGCGCGTGCCGATGATGACCTGTTCGCTGCCCAGGGGTTCCACGCCATCGTCCTTGCCTTCGAGTTTGAAGGTGTAGTCGGGGCGGTTGAAGTTTTCGGGTTTGCCGCGCACCACTTCGCGCTGGGCCTTGAGGTGCTTGGCCAGGCGGAAGGCGAAGGTCAGCTCGGGGGCGAAGGCGTAAGTGGCTTCAGCCTGGCCGTTCAAAGTGGCTTCGGTGACGATGCCATCGAGCTTGTCGTGGCGCAGGTTGGCGGCAATGGGCACGGTCTCCAGGCGCGTCTCGCTGCCCTTGACTTCCAGGGTGGCCTCGTCATAAGTCACGTACAGCGACACGGCGGGGCAGTTGCGGCCTGCTTGCAAGGTGTAGCGCTGCACCACCTCGTCGGGCAGCATGGTCAGCTTGTGGCCGGGCATGTACACGGTCGACATGCGGTTGCGCGCCACCACGTCCACGGGGGTGCCGGGCGCGATGGCCAGGCCAGGCGCGGCGATGTGGATGCCGTAAATGACGGTGCCCGTGCCCAGGCCTTGCACCGACAGCGCATCGTCGATCTCGGTGGTGCTTGAATCGTCGATCGAGAAGGCCTGCACGGTGGCCAGGGGCAGCTCGTCCTTGATGGGTGGCGCTTCAAGCGCCGGAAAGCCCGTGCCCTTGGGGAAGTTCTCGAACAAAATGCGCCGCCAGTGGAACTGGTAGGGGCTGTCGATGGCGCCGGCGTCTTTCAGCAAATCCAAAGGCGCGCGCTGCGAGCGCTTGGAGGCCTCGACCACGGCCTTGTACTCGGCGCCGTTCTTGTCGGGCTTGAACAGGATCTTGTAGAGATGCTCGCGGATGGGGGCGGGGCAGGCGCCATCCACCAGCTCTTGCGTCCACGATTCGATCTGCGCGGCGATTTGCTTCTTGCGCTCGATGGCGACCAGGGCCTGCTTGAGGATGTCCTCGGGCGCCTTGCGAAAGCGGCCCTTGCCACGGCGGTGGAAATAGTGCGGCGCGTCGTACAGGCGAAACAGCATGGCCGCTTGCTGGATGGCGTCGGCCTTGTCGCTGAAATATTCCTTGGCCAGGTCTTCGAAGCCAAAGTCTTCTTCAGGGGCGACTTCCCAGATCAGGTCCAGGTCAATCTCGCCGGCCTGGGCGGCGCCCTGGGCCAGCACCTCGGACGGGCTTGGCTTGGCGAATTTGATCAGCACGTTGGCGGATTTCGCCTTCACGCGCTTGCCCGAATCAAGTTCGATTTGCATCGAGCTGTCGGCTTCGGACATCACACGGCCAGCCTGGAATTTTCCGGCGTCGTCAAAAAGGGCAAACATCAAATGTGGTTTTCGGCAAAGGAATCAGCCGCTATTGTCCTACGCCCTGGTGTCGCCCGGAACAGCCCAGTTTTCGACTTTCAGGCCGGGCACGCGCTCGAACTCACGGGTGTTGTTGGTGACCATGGTGAAGCCCAAGGCCAATGCATGGGCGGCGATCTGGGTGTCCAGGGGGCCAATCGGTGTGCCTGCGCGTTCCAGGTGGGCGCGCACGTCGCCGTAAACCTCTGCGGCTTGCTGGTCAAAAGGCATGATCTGCAGGCCGGACAGGAACTGGGACAAGGCCAAGCGGTTGCGGGCGGAGCCGCTCTTGGCCACGCCGAAATACAGCTCTGCTGCCGTGATGCTGGAGACCGCCAGGGTGTCGGCCGCGTGCTGGCGCAGTTGCTCAATCACGGCCGGGGGCATCTGTTTGATGGTGTAAATGCAGATGTTCGTGTCGAGCAGGAAGCGGGTTGTCACAAATCCTCCCGCGCATCGGGCTGGGCGGGCTGTGCGCGGTCAGGAAAGTGCTCGAACAAGGGCAGGGATGCGATCAACCGTTCAACGCGGTTGGAGGATGCCGGGCGCAAAATCAGGTCAGGGCCCACGCGCTCGATCTCAACCTCGTCGCAACTCAGTTGAAATTCGAGCGGGATGCGAACCGCCTGTGAGTTGCCGCTTCGAAAGACACGGGTGGTGGTCATGTGAGATCCCTAGTGTATATATTTTAAGTATATACATGGGTGGGCCTCACCACAAGAGGCCCAAAAACCGTAAAACGGCGGGCTGATGAGGGGCGAAATCAGTCAGGGCGTGGTCGCCGCCTTCCAGCAGCGTCAGTGGCGTGCCGGGGTAGTGCGCCGCCATTTCGCGCCAATCCAGCACTTCGTCACCCTTGGCGATGATGGGGAAGTAACGCTCGGGGCGGGTGATGGGGTAAGGCGCGATCGCCTTGAATTCGTCGATGAACTCAGGGCGGAAGAAGAACTTGGCGTCCGGGTCGTGGAAGTGGCTCAGCTCGCCGATGTGGCGGGCCAGGTCGCGCGCCGGGGCCACGGCAGGGTTGATGAGCACCGCAGGGCAGCCGATTTTTTCCGCCAGCACCGTGGCGTAGAAGCCGCCGAGTGAGGAGCCCATCACCGCCATGGTGTCCTGGGGCCAGTCGGCCACCTGCGCCTGGATGTCGGCCCAGGCCTGCGCTGGGGAGGGTGGCAGCTGCGGGCAGGCCCACGTGACGGTACGGCCTTGCGCGTTCAAGGCCTCAACAGCGGCGGCCATCTGCTGCGCCTTGGCAGAGCCAGGCGAGGAGCGAAAGCCGTGCAGGTAGAGCAGGTGGGTGGTGGTCATTGACCCGCACTATGACACCTGCGGGCCGCACGGCACAGCGCGTCACTGGTGCCGTTGCATGGAGAGTTCTGAGGTGCTGTGCAGGCCGCGCGCTGCCAGGTGCACAAAAATGGGGATCATGACGAGCGTCATCAGGGCAATGGTCAGCATAGGGCCTCCTGTTTGGTGAGTAAGCCAGCATGCGCCGATCCATTTCCCCGCGAATGAGGGATTTAC
>NZ_JACMNS010000088.1 GCF_014378415.1 Aquabacterium sp. | reverse complement strand
GCTTGTCTTCCATGGCGAAGATGACATCGGCCCAGCACACATCGTCTGCGGACACGGTGTGCCGGGCACTGGGGCTGGTGCCACCCGAGCGGGCCAGCAACCGTGGATGCCTGCGCCAGATCTGCGCGGCGGTGGGGCTGCGCCTCTGGTTTCGACTG
This sequence comes from Aquabacterium sp., assembly GCF_014378415.1. Classification (GTDB taxonomy): domain Bacteria; phylum Pseudomonadota; class Gammaproteobacteria; order Burkholderiales; family Burkholderiaceae_C; genus Aquabacterium. The sequence continues at coordinate 56,544 of NZ_JACMNS010000088.1, read as the reverse complement.
CAGCCCTGCGGCTTGAACACCCGCTGCGCAGAGGCCGGGCTTTTGACCAAGCTGGATGCCGGGCGCCGAGGCCTGGCGACCAACTCGCCACCGCAGCATGGGCCGTCGAGCGGGTTCACCCCCGCCGCCTCAACCCACCCGTCGGCTAACCTACGCCCTCATGAAGCCCCGCCGCCCCGTCGCCATCACTCGCCGCACCACCCTGCGCCGCCTCCTCGCCACTTTGCTCAGCACCGGTCCCCTGTCCGCACTGGCCACCGCCCTCCGCAACCCCCCCGCCAAAGCCGATCCCGCACCAACGCCCACCGAGCCCCTCCCAGCCTGGCGCCCCGACCACACCGTCTTCGTCATCCTCGAAAACCTCTCCGCCTTCGAGGCCACCGAAGCCCAGCTCAAAAGGGCCGATGCGCCGGTGTTCTCCAAAACCTCGAACTGGCGCTACCTCAACGAGTTGGCCAGCCAGGGCGCCCGCTTCACCAACGCCCATTTCACGCAAACCCCCTATGGCTCGGGCCTGCCCACGCGCCCCAGCCAGCCCAACTACCTCTTCCTGTTCTCAGGCCACCACCAGGGCGTCCTGCCCGCCTGGTTCGAAGACACGCGCTCGCCCTACACCGGCCAGGCCGCCTACGACCGCCAGGGCCGCTTGCTGCCCGCCCCGCGCGATACCCACATCGGCGTCGGCAACGCCAACCTGCCCAGCGTCTGGCTGCCCCTCACATCGCCCAACCTGGGCGCCGCCTTGCTGCAATCCGGCCGCACGTTCGCCAGCTTCAGCGAATCTCTGCCATACCCCAGCTGGAACTGCGGCACCGACAGCAGCCTGACCGCTTGCTCCAGCACCCAGGCCCTGACCGATTTCTACCGCCGCAAGCACAACCCCACCGTCAATTGGACGGACCAGTTGGCGCCCACCAGCCCGCGCGGCCACAAAGGCGACCTGGCCCAACATGTGATGCCCGTCAGCGTCAACCTGGGTTTCATGCCCACGCAAGACCCGGTGCTCAAGCAATCTTTCCGCGGCTTTGACCGCGACGCCAAGGGCAAGCCGCTGCCTTTCGACCAGCTGCCCCACGTGTCCATCGTGGTCCCCAACGAGCAGCACGACGCCCACAGCAACAGCGCCCAGGTGGCCGACGATTGGCTGCGCCAGAACATCGGCGCCTACGCGGCCTGGGCCAAGGCCCACAACAGCCTGCTCATCGTCACGTTTGACGAAGACGGCAGCACCGACACCAGCCGGGGCAATGGCTACATCACCGGCACCGGCCGCATCCCGACCCTGTTTTTCGGCGCAGGCGTGAAGCCGGGCGACTTCGCGGGGCGGGTGGACCACCTCAATGTGCTGGCCACCGTGTTGTGGCTGAACGGCGCCCTGGATCGATTCAAGTCCGATTTCCGGGAATTTCACCAAATTGTCGAAGGCTCGGGCTCGGAGGCCGAGAAAGAGTGGCTCAATCTGCAACCCGTCACCGAAATTTTCCGCGCCCCTTAAGTTCGTAGAATCGCGCCCATGTCATTGAAACCCACGCCTGTCCCCGTTTCCTCCACCAAGCCCAGCGCCAGTTACGGCGAGTCGTCGGTCCGCGTGCTCAAGGGCCTGGAGCCCGTCAAGCCGCGCCCGGGCATGTACACCCGCACCGACACCCCGCTGCACATCATCCAGGAAGTGATCGACAACGCGGCCGACGAGGCCCTGGCCGGTTTTGGCAAGCGCATCGCCGTTACCCTGCACACCGATGGCTCTGCCAGCGTGGAAGACGATGGCCGGGGCATCCCCTTTGGCTTGCACCCTGAAGAGCAGGTGCCCGTGGTCGAGATCGTGTTCACGCGCCTGCACGCCGGTGGCAAGTTCGACAAGGGTTCGGGCGGCGCCTACAGCTTCTCGGGCGGCCTGCACGGCGTGGGTGTGAGCGTGACCAATGCGCTGTCCACGCGCCTGCAAGTCACCGTTTACCGCGACAAGCAGGTGGCCCAACTGGCCTTCAGCGGCGGCGATGTGATTGAGCCCTTGACCGTGCGCCCACTGGCCTCTGGCGAGCGCAAAAACGGCACCACCGCGCGCGCCTGGCCTGATCCCAAATACTTTGAAAGCGCTGACCTGCCGCGCAGCGACTTGATGCACGCCTTGCGCAGCAAAGCCGTGCTGATGCCTGGCGTGACCATCACGCTGACCACCGAAAAAACCGGCGAGACGCTGACCTGGCTCTACAAAGGCGGCCTGCGCGATTACCTGACGCAAGCCCTGCACACCGACCCGATCATTCCGCTGTTTGAAGGCGAGCAGTTCGCCACCGGCGCCGAGACCGAGAACTTCGCCGAAGGCGAGGGCGCCGCCTGGTGCGTGGCCTTCACTGAAGAGGGCGCGTCCATGCGCGAGAGCTACGTCAACCTGATCCCCACGGTGGCCGGTGGCACGCACGAGGCGGGCTTGAAGGATGGCCTGTTCAACGCCATCAAGGGCTTCATCGAGATGCACAGCCTGATGCCCAAAGGCGTCAAGCTCATGCCCGACGACGTGTTCTCACGCGCCAGCTTTGTGTTGTCAGCCAAGGTGCTCGATCCGCAGTTTCAAGGCCAGACCAAAGAGCGCCTGAACAGCCGCGACGCGTTGCGCCTGGTCACCACCTACGTCAAACCATCCTTGGATTTGTGGCTGAACCAGCACGTGGACTACGGCAAGAAGTTGGCCGAGCTGGTCATCAAGCAGGCCCAGGCCCGCCAAAAAGCTGGCCAAAAAGTCGAGAAGCGAAAGGGCTCCGGCGTGGCCGTGCTGCCCGGCAAGCTGACCGATTGCGAAAGCCGCGACCTCAACCTGAATGAAGTGTTTTTGGTGGAAGGCGATTCGGCCGGGGGCAGCGCCAAGATGGGCCGCAACAAAGAGACTCAGGCCATCCTGCCTTTGCGCGGCAAGGTGCTCAACGCCTGGGAGGTCGAGCGCGACCGCCTCTTTGCCAACAACGAAATCCACGACATCTCGGTGGCGATTGGTGTCGATCCACACGGCCCCAACGATTCGCCCGACCTGTCTGGCCTGCGCTATGGCAAGGTCTGCATCCTGTCAGACGCTGACGTGGACGGCTCGCACATCCAGGTGCTGTTGCTGACGCTGTTTTTCAGGCACTTCCCCAAGCTGATCGAAACGGGCCACATCTACATCGCGCGCCCGCCTTTGTTCCGGGTGGATGCCCCCGCGCGAGGCAAGAAGCCCGCCGCCAAGTTGTACGCCTTGGATGATGGCGAACTGACGGCCACCCTTGATAAGTTGCGCAAAGAGGGTTGCCGCGAAGGCACCTGGTCCATCAGCCGTTTCAAGGGCCTGGGCGAGATGAACGCCGAGCAGTTGTGGGACACCACCTTGAACCCCGACACCCGCCGCTTGCTGCCTGTGGCTTATGGCGTGCCCGGTTTCGACCTGACCGAGGTGTCATTCAACAAGCTGATGGGCAAGGGCGAAGCCGCCTCGCGCCGTGAGCTGATGGAGCTGCATGGCGACGAGGTGGACATCGACATCTGACCTCAGACCTTGCTGCTACCTCCGACCAGCAGCAAACCACCCACCACAATGGCGCAGACACCAGCCCACAGGGGAATGTTGACCGTTTCTTTTTCTTTGACGTTCAGCTCTAGCGGACCAAGCTTCACTGCCGACGTGTCTTTGGTGTAGCTGAAGCTGCCCAAGGTGAGGCCCAGGATGCCCGCAGCGATGATGGCGATGGCCAGAATTTTGATGCTGTTCATGTCAGTGCCGCAATGAAGGTGGTGATGTGCTTACTGTGACCTCAAACCTGATGCCAAGCCATCGGCCTTGTCTGCTTTGCTTGTCAGCGTTGTCCGACATGAAAAAATACCGACTGGTTTCGACCACACCAAAATGACCCAGCAAACCATGGACTTTCCCCCGCCGCCGCCTCCGCCCCCTGCGGATGAGAGCGAATCCCTGACCCTGTCGCACTACGCCGAGCGCGCCTACCTGGAATACGCCCTGAGCGTGGTCAAGGGCCGCGCCTTGCCCGATGTGTGCGATGGCCAAAAGCCCGTGCAGCGCCGCATCCTGTACTCGATGGATCGGATGGGCTTGAGCTTTGCGGGCAACACCGGCCCCAAGCCCGTTAAAAGTGCCCGTGTGGTGGGCGACGTGCTGGGCAAGTACCACCCGCACGGCGACAGCGCTGCTTACGACGCCATGGTGCGCATGGCCCAAGACTTTGCGCTGCGCTACCCGCTGATCGACGGCCAGGGCAACTTCGGCAGCCGCGATGGCGACGGCGCTGCGGCCATGCGCTACACCGAGGCGCGCCTGGCGCCCATCACCCGCCTGCTGCTCGATGAAATCGACATGGGCACGGTGGATTTCGTCCCCACCTACGACGGCTCGTTTGAAGAGCCCAAGCGCTTGCCTGCGCGCCTGCCCTTTGTGCTGCTCAATGGCGCCAGCGGCATCGCCGTGGGCTTGGCCACCGAGATCCCCAGCCACAACCTGCGCGAGGTCTCCAATGCGGTCGTGGCGCTGATCCGCAATGACCAGCTGACGGACGAAGAGTTGTTCGGCCACATCCAGGGCCCCGACTTTCCGGGCGGCGGGCAGATCATCTCCAGCCCGCAGGACATCCAGGATGCCTACCGCAGCGGGCGTGGCAGCCTGAAGGTGCGCGCGCGCTGGAAGATCGAGGATCTGGCGCGTGGGCAGTGGCAGCTGGTGGTCACCGAGTTGCCGCACGGCACCAGTTCGCAAAAGGTGCTGGAAGAGATTGAAGAGCTGACCAATCCGAAGGTCAAAACGGGTAAGAAGGCCCTGACGGCCGAGCAGACCCAACTGAAAACCACGGTGCTGTCCGTGCTCGACACCGTGCGCGACGAGTCGAGCAAAGACGCGGCCGTGCGCCTGGTGTTCGAGCCCAAAACCCGCACGGTGGGGCAGCAGGAGCTGATCACCACCTTGCTGGCGCACACCAGCCTGGAAACCTCGTCGTCGATCAACATGACGATGGTGGGCGCCGATGGCCGGCCCACGCAAAAGAGCCTGCGGCAGATGTTGGTGGAGTGGATCGGTTTCCGCATGGAAACCGTCACGCGCCGCACCAACCACCGCCTCGGCAAGGTGCTGGACCGCATCCACATCCTGGAGGGTCGCCAGCTCGTTTTGCTGAACATCGACGAGGTGATCCGCATCATCCGCGAGAGCGACGAGCCCAAGGCGGCGCTGATCGAGCGCTTCAAGCTCAGCGAGCGGCAGGCCGACGACATCCTCGACATCCGCCTGCGCCAACTGGCCCGGCTGGAATCCATCAAGATCGAGCAAGAGCTGGCCGAGCTGCGCACCGAAGAAGCCAAGTTGCGCGACATCCTCGACAACCCCGGCGTGCTCAAGCGCACCGTGATCAAGGAGATCGAGGCCGATACCAAACAGTTTGGTGACGAGCGCCGCACCCTGATCCAGGCCGAGAAGCGCGCCGTGGCCGAGGTCAAGGTCATCGACGAACCTGTGACCGTGGTGGTCAGCCAGAAGGGCTGGGTGCGTGCGCGCACCGGCCATGGCCACGATCCCGCCAGCTTCGCTTTCAAAGCGGGCGACGGCCTGTACGGCACCTTGGAATGCCGCACCGTTGACCCGATGATCGTGATCGGCAGCAATGGCCGCGTCTACAGCCTGCAGGTCAGCGCCTTGCCGGGCGCGCGGGGCGATGGTTCCCCCATCACCAGCATGATCGAGCTCGAATCAGGCACGCAGCCGGTGCATTACCTGGCCGGCGCCGTGGACCAAACCCTGCTGTTGGCCAACACGGGCGGCTTCGGTCTCTTGGCCAAGATGGGCGACCTGATCACGCGCCAGAAGGGCGGCAAGGGCTTCCTGACGCTGGACGATGGTGACCTGGTGTTGCCACCCGTGCTGGTGCAGCCCGCACACACACAGGTGGCCTGCCTGGCCCAAGGCGGGCGCATGCTGGTGTTCGCGCTGGACGAGCTCAAGCTGCAATCCAACGGCGGACGCGGCCTGACCTTGATGGACGTGGACCCGAAGAAGGATCCCCTGATCTCGGTGACCACGGCGCACAACGGCGTCAAGGTGATCGGCTCGGGCCGGGGCGGCAAGGACAAGGAAGAAGACGTGCGCAACTCAGGCTACGCGGCCCACATCGGCAAGCGTGCCCGCAAGGGCAAGGCCGTTGATGGGATGCAAAAGGTGATGAGGGTGTTGCCGATTTAACCGGCCAGTTAAAAAGGCAATACCCGAACCACGGTGACCGAGCATTTCGCCTCGGCCACCACCTGGGCCGACACGCTGCCCAGGTAACGCCGCAAGGCTGAATTGCCGCGCGCACCCATCACGATGTGGTCGACCCGGTTGCGCGTGGCGAACTCAACGATGGCCGCAGCCGTGTCTGGTGCCTCCAGCACATGGAAGGTCAGGCGCTGGTCTTCCATCTTCAAAGATTGCTGCAGAGGCCGCGCCCAATGCTTGATGGCCACCAGTTGCTGCACGTGCAGGCTGTTGCCCGCCTCATCGGTCAGCTTGTCCATGCCGACGCGGTTGGTCTTCATGATGCTGACGCAGGCCAGCCGCGCCTTGGGCTCGATCTGCAGGATGCGGCCCACGGTGGTCAGCAACTTTTGCTGCAATTCCAAAGGGCTGGATTTCAGGCCAATGGCCACCATGATGATCGGGCTGCGGTCGATCTGCGCCGTGGCCGTGATGTCGCCTTTGGGTTCGGCACCCATGGCCTTGAACCAGCGGCCGAAGGTGGTGATGGGCCCGGCCTTGATCAACTTCGCGGCGCGGCCGGTCAAGGCGACTTGATCGGGGTTCTGAAGATCAAACGCCAATTGCGCGGCGGTCTGATAGCGGTTGTCGGGATCGACCTCCAGGCAATGCAGCACGACCTCCTGGAACCAGGCTGGCAGGTCAGGGCGAGAGGCCCGGGGCGGCATGGGCTCGGTGTACAGGCGCTTGCGCAAACCCACCACGGTGGTGGGCTGGCCAAAGGGCCGCTCGCCGGTGGCCAGGTGGTACATCATCACGCCCAGCGCGAACAGGTCACTGCGCGGATCGCTGCGCACAAACTGCACTTGTTCGGGCGACATGTAGGGCCCGGTGCCCATGGGCAAGGTGAACTCTTCTTCCAGCAGATCGGGCAGCTGGTCGTGGCGCGACAGGCCAAAGTCCACCAGCACCGCCTCGCCCGATTCGCGGAACATGATGTTGCTGGGTTTGACGTCCAGGTGCACCACGTGCTGTGAGTGCAGGGCGTGCAAGGCATGCGCCACGCTGGCGCCAAGGCGGGCGATCTCGTCCGCCGGCAAAGGCGCTTGCAGCAAACGCGGCCGCAAGGTGTCGCCTGCGATGCGCTCCATGACGATGTAAGGCTGGCGGGTGAAATCGCCCCGCGCCACGAAGCGCGGCACATGCGGCCCACTCAAGCGCGGCATGATCATCCGCTCAACCTCAAAGCCCACGATGGTGGCCGGATCTTCGCCACCCTTGATGCGCGGCACCTTCATGATCAGCGGCACGTCGGTGGGGCCGTTCAGTGCCGTCACCGACCACAAGTGCGCCATGCCACCCTGGTGCAAGCGCTCATCCAGCCGGAAGCCATCGATGACCTGACCGGCCTCCAACCGGGTCGGTTCAGTGGCCATGCTTCAGCCTTTCGGCATGGTGTGCCGGCAAGCCCGCCGCGATGATGCGCCTGGCCGCTTCTTCGTGGTCATAAGGCACGCGGTGAAAGGTCAAGGTCTCGCTGTCGGTGTCGAACAAGGCATAGCAAGCAGCTGGGTTGCCATCGCGCGGCTGGCCGACCGAGCCCGGGATGGCCAGCCAACGGCGTGCGGGCGACAACTCGATGGGCACGCCCGCCACGGGGCTGAATTCGCCCGATTTGCCGGTGGCGGTGAGGTTGTACAGGCAGGGTTGGTGCATGTGCCCGCAAAACACGAAACGCTGGTCGGTCGAGAACAAGCTGCGGGTGGCTTCAGCCCGGCTGTGGATGTAGCCCCAGTTGACGGGATCGTGTGCATTGGCGTGCGTCAGCAGGCAAGGGCCCAAGGTGGCGGTCAGGGGCAGGCAGGTCAGGAAGACATGCTGATCCTGGCTCAACTGCTGGCGCGTCCAATCCAGCGAGGGCATCACATGGCCGGCCAGGTCGGCGCTGCCATGGCCGTCGATGGCGTCATCGTGGTTGCCACGCACGGCAATGGCGCCTTGCCGAACCTGGTCGCGCACAAAGTCAACGGTCCAGACCGGATCTGCGCCGTAGTCCACGTAGTCGCCCAGCAAGGCCAATTGGTCAATGCCTTGTTCTTGGGCGTGCGCCCACACGGCTTCCGTGGCCTGGCGATTGGCGTGTAAGTCTGACAGCAGCGCGAGCTTCATTGCAAAGTGGGGCCTCCGTTGGACGAGTCTAGACCGGATGCACCTTAAGGGTCTTCCCCAGCCACATTTTCGGCTCCCAAAGCGCGTGATGGAACAGAATGGCAGAGATGAGCTTGAGCCTTTCGAGTCGGGTGTTGCTGCAGGTGGGGTTGCTGATGGCGGCCGCAACTGGCTTGACGACGGCCCTCATCTACCGGGACACCCTGAAAGATGTGCGGGCATTGACGGCCACGAACCTGCAGCAGGTTTTGGCGGCGCGTGCTGAGCTGGAGGCCCAACCTTTTGAGTTCGCGCATGACAACACACTGCGCTTGCGCGATGCCTGGCTGGAACGCTTGCACGCCAAGGGTGATGCCGACCCGCAGGCGGAGTTCAATGCCTGGTTCAGAAGGGACAGTGATGGCGTGACCCGCATCCGCCCTGAGCGCGCTAACTCGGCCTACATCGCTCTGAAAGGCAAGGGCCTTGTCATGCACTCGCCCAGTGCGAACTGGGGGCGGCTGGTGAACAAGGACACCCACGATTTCGACCATCCCCCCTTGCGTGATGCCGCACCGAGTCGCAATCCGAAACGCGTCAGCACCTGGACGGATGTGTACTTTGACGACAAGGCCCGCACCTGGATGGTCTCGGTCGTTGCGCCGATCGATGTGGCTGGCCAGTGGGTTGGCCTGGCGGGCCAGGACGTGTCCATTGATGCCTTGATTGCCCGCACCATTCAGCAGACCACCGAAGGGGTTTACAGCCTGATCTTCAATGACAAGGGCGAGCTCATCGCGCACCCACACTTGATGGACAAGATCAAGGCGTCGAATGGTGAACTCAAACTCAATGTGCTGCAAGACCCGGTGTTGACCGAAATCTACCGCCAGGTAAAGCAGGCGGGCCACACGCCCGTGGTGAGGGACACCAGTGACCATGCCTTGGTGCTGGGCATCGCCCGCATTGCCGGGCCCAACTGGTACTCGGTCACCGTGTACCCGCGCCAGGTGGTGGACCAACTGGCCACCAACGCCGCCCGCAACGTGGTCATGCTGGGCGCCTTGGCGCTGTTGGCCGAGTTGCTGTTGTTGGCGTGGATCGTGCGGCGTCAGATCAGCCGGCCCTTGCGGCACCTGCAAATGGCCACCGATGCCATCGAGGCGGGCGATGCCCCGCGCGTGTTGTCCAAGCGACGTGACGATGAGTTGGGCCGCCTGTCGGAAAGCTTCAACCGCATGGCGCTGGCGGTGCGCGCCCAGGTCAAGTCGCTGAAAGAGAAAGAGTCTTACCTGCGCTTGCTGATCGATACCCTGGCCGAAGGCATGGTGGTGCGCGAGCGCAGCCTCAAGCTGCTCGACTTCAATGATTCAGCCCTGGCGCTTTATGGTGTGAGCCGCGAGCAGGCCACGGCGGTGACGGCCACGGGCGACCCGGTGCGCTACGGCATCCGCCAGTTCAGGCCCGATGGCAGCGAGTACGGGCCCAATGAGTTGCCCTTCCAGCGCATGATGGAAACCCGCCAGCCCGTGCGCGGCGAGTTGATTCGCATCCTGCGCAGCGATGGCACCAGCATCTGGGGCTCGGTGAACGTGTCACCGCTGTTCCGCGAAGGCGAGGGCGAGCCCTACGCGGGGATGACGGTCGTCAACGACGTCACGCGTTACATCCTGGCCGAGCAGGAGTTACGCGCTGCCAATGACGAGCTGGAGCGGCGCGTGCACTTGCGCACCACTGAGCTTGAGCATGCCAAGGACGAAGCCGAGCACGCCAGCCGTGCCAAGACCGAGTTCCTCTCCGGCATGAGCCACGAGTTGCGCACGCCCCTGAACGCCATCCTGGGCTTTGCTCAATTGCTGAGCCTGGCCAGGCCGCCGCTGGGCGATGCTGATCTGCACAAGGTGCGCCAGATCGAAGCGGCTGGTTGGCACCTGCTGGAGCTGATCAACGAGGTGCTGGACCTGGCCAGCATCGAGGCCGGTGCGGTGGGCACCTCGATGGAATCCCTGGACCTGGGCCTGGTGATCAAGGAGACGCTGGAGATGGTGGGCCCGGCGGCCGAAGAGCGCAACGTGGTGCTGCTCGACCGCAGCAGTTCAGCCCAGGCCCAATGGGTGCTGGCCGACCGCAAGCGGCTCAAACAAGTACTGAGCAATCTGCTGTCCAACGGCGTCAAGTACAACCGTTACCAGGGCACGGTGACGGTCACCGTGGAGCCAGGCGCGCCGGGGCAGGTGGTGCTGGTGGTGAGTGACACGGGTCGTGGCCTGACGCCGCAGCAACTGGAGCGCTTGTTCCAGCCCTTCACGCGCTTTGAAGCCGAGGGCGAGATCATCCAGGGCACGGGCATTGGCCTGGTGATCACGCGCCGGCTGGTCGAGCTGATGGGGGGGCAATTGACGGTGGAGTCGTCGCCGGGGCAAGGCTCGATGTTCCGCGTTCAACTTAAAGCGGCCACGCCACCAGCCGGGGTGGCCGAGAAGCTGGCCCTGGTCGATGGCCATTCCCTTGCCTTGCCAGGGGTGATGGCCGAAAGCCGATTGCTGTATGTCGAGGATAATCCGTCCAACGTAGAGCTATTCATCGGTGTGATGGCTTTGCAGGCAGGTTATCGTGTCGAGGTGGCCAACGATGGGCTACAAGGCTTGGCGATGGCCAGGGCCAACCCCCCTGATCTGGCGGTGATCGACATCAATTTGCCGGGCATTGACGGCATTGAGTTGTGCCGGCGCTTGAAGGGCGACCCTGCCACGCGCCACATTCCGCTCATCGCGCTGAGCGCCAACGCCATGCCCAGTGATGTGGCCAAGGCTCAGCGTGCCGGGTTTGATGTTTACCTCACCAAACCCCTGAACGTGATCCAGCTGTTTTCTGAAATTGACCGCATGTTGAATATGCGTGAATCATTACCCTGATTTGAAAAAAACATGTTGACCGCAGAACAAGAAGCAGTACTGCGCTCGATCAGGAAACTCCTCGATTTCTGGCAGATATCGCCCGATGAACTGGGCATCGAAGAGTCCGAAACGATCGTTCGCAAAGCAGCGCCACCGCCGCCTCCGGCAGGGCCCAAATACCAACATCCGCGCACGGGTGACACCTGGAATGGTGAAGGCTCGCAACCGCCCTGGATTCGCGAAGCCCTGACCAAAGAGGGTTACACCGTGGACGAGTTGCGGCTGGTCACGCCCACGCCTGAGCAGGTTTCCTGACGGCGGGAACGTGCATTGCTGGGCATCGGGCTCATCAACCGCATGTTTTCAAGGACGCGATCATGGGTACTCCGACTTCCGTCAGCGTGGGCCACGGCCCGGGAACGCCTCACAACGAGGGCACGGCCAAGGACAGGGGTACGCCAGTGCCCGATTCCAACCTCACTGAGATTGAGGCCACCCAGGAGCCTGCCAAGCCTGAGTCTGGCCAGACAGTAAACGCCTCGGACAAGGGAAAGGGCGGTTTGCTGCCCAGCACCAAGGGCGATCCTGCTCAAGCGCGTTGATGACAGATCGTGGCCCCGCCTATGGAGGGCATGCTGGCAAACTTTACGGTAATCGCTGCAACTCAGGCACCCGCCTTGTCCATGCGCTTGTAGGCCCATTCATTGCCGACCTCGTTGCGAATGGCTGAGAGCACTTCGCGCACCACGGTGTTGGGAACCAGGGCGCCGAACCGCTCGTTCAAGGCCCGGTCGGCCAACACGGGTTCGTCATCACCCCACAAGTAATCATCATCATCTTCGCTGTGCGGCACGGCATCGCGGGGATCTTCCAGATGCGTCGCGAACCACCGCCACAGCGCGGCCTTCTGGAGCTCTGCACTGGCTTGTTGAAGCCATTGCTCATCAGGCTCATACCGTGATGCAGTGAGGTTGCCTGCCTCAGGGGGCAGGTCAACGGGGCCGGTGGGCCAAAGGCGGTCGGTGACGCTCATGGCGGTCTCCTGTTGAGGGCATGCCTGCTCTCAGCAAACGGGAGACCTGTAGACGCATCAGGACTGGTCCATCACCAGTTCGCCCGTGGGCGCCAGGGCTTTGGGTCGGCTGGGCAGGGCATGGCGCAGGATGCGCCAGATCACCTGGCCGAAATGGCGCACGAACGACCCGGTGTTGTAGTGCTGACCGTAACGTGCGCAGATGTCGCGCACTTCAGGCGCGATCTCTGCGTAGCGGTTGGCTGGCAGGTCAGGGAACAGATGGTGTTCGATCTGGAAGCTCAGGTTGCCCGACATCAGGTTCAACAAGCGCCCGCCCTTGAGGTTGGACGAGCCCTTGATCTGGCGCGCATACCAGTGGCCCCGCGTTTCGTTTTTGACGATGCTGCGCGGAAAGGTTTCTACGTCGGTGGTGAAGTGACCACAGAAGATGATGCTGTAGGTCCACACATTGCGCATGCCGTTGGCGATCATGTTGCCCAGCAACACCGGCAAAAAGAAGGGGCCGGCCAGCAGCGGGAATATCACGAAATCCTTGAGCATTTGATAGCGCATCTTCTTGCCCACAGGCCTGAACTGCTCACCCAGTTGCTTGCCCGTCATCTTGCCCTTGAAGTAGCGGCCCAGGCGCAGATCCTGGATGGCCACGCCCCACTGAAACAACAGCGCGAAGATCACCGCGATCAGTGGTTGAAACAAGAAGAAGGGGCTCCACTTTTGCTCAGGGAACAGGCGCAGCAGGCCGTAGCCAATGTCGTCGTCCATGCCATGCACATTGGTGTAGGTGTGGTGGCGGAAATTGTGGGTTTTGCGCCAGCTGTCGGCCGTGCCCGCGATGTCCCACTCGTAGGTCTTGCCGGTCAGGGTGGGGTCACCCATCCAGTCGTACTGGCCATGGATAACGTTGTGGCCCACTTCCATGTTCTCGATGATCTTGGACACGCCCAGCATCAAGGTGCCCAACACAAAAGCAGGTGGAAACAAACCGGCCATCAGCACGAGGCGGCCGCCGGCTTCCAGGTAGTTGACGGCCTTGACGACGCGGCGGATGTAGCGCGCATCGCGTTCGCCCAGGTCGGCTGCGGTGCGGGCACGCAGGGCATCGATCTCGGCACCGAAGTGCGTCAACTCTTCGTCGTTCAGGGTGCGGCTCAGGGATGTGGATGAAGTCATGCTGGGTCAGGTTTCTTCGTCAAAGATCAAGCGTGAGGTCGGTGCAGGCGCGACTGACGCAAAGGCGCAAGGCCGAAGTGGGTGCGTCATCCTTGTCGCCGCTGAGCAGGTTTTGGGTGACCCCGGTTTGCTTGGGGCACGCGCAAGTGTTGCAGATGCCCATGCGGCAACCCGAAGGCAGGCTCAAACCCAGGGCTTCCAGGGCGGGCAGCAAGGCTTGGCCGGTAGCAACTTCGACCGTGCGGCCGCTCAAGGCCAGGTTGATGCGCACGGTGCCGATGGCGTCGCTGATGGCAGGGGTGGGCAGCGTGAAGGCTTCGCCCACGAACGACCGCGCCTGGCCCAGGCTCAGCGCGCGAGCGGTGTCCACGAAGCCCGCCGGGCCACAGGCGTAAACATGCCGTTGGGCCAGATTGGGCACCAGGGTGGCCAGCAGATCGGCGTTCAGGCGCTCGGCATGCTCACCATTCAAACGCTGGGCTTCCTGGGTCAGGACAAAGTGAACCTTGAAGCGCGGCTGGCGAGCGGCCAGGGCGCGCAACTCAGCCACGAAGCACAACTCAGCGCGGGTGCGGGCCCAGTAGACCAAGGTGAGGTCGTGCGTCAGGCCGGCTTGGTCGAGCGCGCGGGTCAGGCTCATCAAGGGGGTGATGCCGCTGCCGGCCGCCAGGAACAGGCTGGGCCCGCTGGCTTGGGCGCCACCTTGGGACGCTTGGGTCAGCGTCATGTCGCCAAAGGCGGGGCCGATTTCCAACACATCGCCCAACTGGGCTTGGCGGCACAGGTGCTGGCTCAATTTGCCGCCATCGACTTGTTTGACGGTGATGGACAGGCGCTTGCCCGACCGGGAAACGCGGGTGGGGCTGTAGCTGCGTGTGACGCGACGGCCATTGACCTCGGCGCTGACGTTGACGTGCTGCCCAGATTGAATGGCCGCGCAGTGGCGGTTGGCCTTCAGGTCCAGAGTGACGGTGCCCTGGGCTTCGATGTGGCGAGCCACCACGCGTGCCAGGGGTCGCTCCCACGACCAGGCGGGATTGAGGTGTCCCGCCCAGAAATCAAACACGGATGGTTTGACCAGGGGGGCGAGCAGGCGGCTGAGGGCGGTGTCGTTAGAACGGGCAGTCACAGGGTCTCCAAATGCAGACGTTAATCGCATTGTAATGAATTTGGAACATTTGTCTATACGGTTGTATATTAATGTTGGGAGGTACAATCCCTGACTTTTACAAAGCGCGTTGACCACCTTGGACACGTCTTTAGACCTCCTGGACACCTTGCCGGGCACGCTGCCTTCTGGCCATGCGCTGGGGCGAAAAGCCGTGATTTCTCGAGAGGACATCATCGCAGCGGCCTTGAAGCTCGTGGGGCCTCACCGCAGCGTGTCGTCGCTCAGCCTGCGCGAGGTGGCCCGCGAGGCGGGCATCGCGCCCAACAGCTTTTACCGCCAGTTCCGCGACATGGATGAGCTGGCCGTGGCCTTGATCGACCTGGCAGGGCGCTCCCTGCGCCAGATCATTGGCGAAGCCCGGCAACGCGCCACGGCCGAGCAAAGCGTGGTGGCAGGGTCCATCCACGCGTTCATGGACCAGCTTCGCTCAGACGACAAGCTGCTGCACATCCTGCTGTGCGAGGGCACGGTGGGCTCGGATGCCTACAAGCAGGCCGTCGAGCGCGAGCTGCATTTTTTTGAAGACGAATTGCGGCTGGACCTGATCCGCCTGGCGGCCGCCAACCAAACCGGTCTGTTTGAGCCCGCCCTGACCGCCAAGGCCATCACCCGGCTGGTGTTCGCCATGGGCGCTTCCGCCATGGACATGGCGCCTGACAAGCAAGACGAGTTGACCGCTCAGCTGGTGACGATGGTGCGGATGATCATCGTGGGCACCCAGAGCCTGGCGGCCATGCAGGTCAAGCCCACGGTCTGAGCCTTGCGGCCCAGGTCAGGCGTCGGCTTTGGCCAGTTCGCCATAGGCGTGTTGCAACCAGGTCTTCAGGCGCTGGCGTTCCATCAGGCCCAGGCTGCTGACATCGCCGCTGTTTTTGGCCGCCCAAAAGCTCACGTTGTTGGCATCGATTTTCTGCACCACATTGTCGTGCAGGCGCTTGATGGCGATCACTTTGGCGCCCAGGCCCAAGGCGCGTTCAAGCTGCCCTGATTTCTCCAGCTGGCTGAAGTCATCACCGCGCAACTGGTTCTGCACAAGAACGTAGTTCAAGCGGGTGCCAAAGCGATCTAGCAGTCGGGTCAGCAGGTTGACCGAATCGCGGCCCGAGTCCATCACGTGCCAATAGGTGAGCTTGAAGCCCGACTCGCCCGCCATGTCCAGCACGCCCGATTCTTCCATCCACTTCACCAAGGGCTCGTGCGTTTGCGCGGCCAAGTCCACCAGCACGCGCTGGCCGGGCTTCTCGATGGCGGTTTCAACGATGTGGTCCAGGGCCTCGTAGCGGTCGATCAGCACCGGTGAGGCGAAGCCGGCGTAAAAGCGCAGCAAGGCCCCATGTGATCGGTCGGTGTCAAAGCCGACGAAGGGGAGCTGCTGGTCGATGAAGTACTGGGCCAGCAGGCGCGAGACCATGGATTTTCCGACACCGCCTTTCTCGCCGCCGATCAAGTGGATTCTGGACAGGGGCGGGGTGTCGATGAGGGTGTCTTGCATGTCGTTTGCTGAAGGTTGGTGCATTGAGGAAACGTTTTCCCATCGTAAACCCGAACTTGCAGCAAGCTTTGCGCCAAGCGGCGTTAAAAGCCATCCCCAAGGGACTAACCACGCACGCCGGGCAGCGGCACCCCGATTGCCACTGCAGCTCTTGTTTTGGCCACACCACTTTGACCAGGAAAGAGACCCATGGCAACGCGCAAGAGCACCAATCCCCCCGCTATCGAGATGAACCTCGGATCCGTCCTCGCCACGGTGGGGGGCCCTTCAACCACGCCACCGCCCAAGGCCTCCAAGGCCACCGCCCCGGTGCTGCCCGATCTGGTCAACAAGGTCAGCGCATCGGCCGAGCTGGCCGCGGCTGTGGTGTGGAACGAGAACAAGCCCGCCGAGCACGGTGAAGCCGCGCACGACACACCGCCAGGCCAATCGACCGAACCCAGCACGCCACTGGCCACGGCCAGCACCATCAGCGAAAGTACAGCTTCGGGCAAGGTTGGTGCGGGCAAACCGCCGGCGGGGCACAACCCCACGGTAGGCTCGCTGGACCGCGTGCGGGTGGACTCGGGCGGCCAGGTGCTGACCACCAACCAGGGCGTGGCCATTGCCGACAACCAGAACTCGCTCAAGATCGGGCTGCGGGGTCCGACTGCGCTGGAGGACTTCATCCTGCGCGAGAAGATCACGCACTTTGACCACGAGCGCATCCCCGAACGCGTGGTCCACGCGCGTGGATCGGCCGCCCATGGCTACTTCGAGTGCTACAAGCCCCTGACGGGCTTGACCAAGGCCGCGCCTTTCAAAGAGGCTGGCAAGCGCACGCCGGTATTCGTGCGTTTTTCAACCGTGGCGGGTGAGCGCGGGTCGGCCGACACCGTGCGCGATGTGCGCGGCTTCGCGGTCAAGTTCTACACCGACGAGGGCAATTGGGACCTGGTGGGCAACAACATCCCGGTGTTCTTCATTCAGGATGCGATGAAGTTCCCCGACCTGATTCACGCCGTCAAGCCCGAACCGCACAACGGCATGCCGCAAGCGGCGTCGGCCCACGACACCTTCTGGGACTTTGTCTCGCTGATGCCCGAATCGACCCACATGCTGATGTGGCACCTGTCGGACCGGGCCATTCCGCGCAGCTACCGGATGATGCAGGGCTTTGGTGTGCACACCTTCCGGCTGATCAACGAGGCCGGTGAGTCGGTGTTCTGCAAGTTCCACTGGAACCCGGTTGCTGGTACCCATTCGCTGGATTGGGACGAGGCCGTCAAGCTGGCCGGGGCCGACTCTGATTTCCACCGCCGCGACCTGTGGGAGGCCATCGAGGCCGGCGCTTTCCCTGAGTGGGAATTGGGCCTGCAGATCTTCACCGAGGACCAGGCCGACCACTTTGACTTCGACGTGTTGGACGCCACCAAGCTCGTCCCCGAAGAGCTGGTGCCCATCACGCCCGTGGGCAAGATGGTGCTCAACCGCAACCCCGACAATTTCTTTGCCGAGACCGAGCAGGTGGCCTTTTGCACCGCGCACATCGTGCCCGGCATTGACTTCAGCAACGACCCTTTGCTGCAAGGCCGCATCCACTCCTACCTGGACACGCAGATCTCGCGGCTGGGCGGCGCCAACTTCCACGAGATCCCCATCAACGCGCCCGTCAACCAGGTGCACAACAACCAGCGCGATGGCATGCACCGCCAGGCTGTGCACCGGGGCCGTGTGGCCTACGAGCCCAACTCGTTGGGCGGCGGCTGCCCCTTCCAGGCCGGGCGAATGACGGGCTTCACGTCCTTCCCCGAGCCCGTGGCCGAAGACAAGGTGCGCGGCAAGCCCGAGAAGTTTGCCGAGCACCATGCCCAGGCCACCTTGTTCTGGAAAAGCCAGACGCCCATCGAGCAAGAGCACATCATCAAGGCTTACCGCTTTGAGTTGACGCGCGTGCAAACCCAGGCGATCCGCGAGCGTGTGGTGTCCATGTTGGCCAATGTCGATCCTGGCCTGGCGCAAGCCGTGGCCACGGGCCTGGGCATCCTGGTGCCCGCGCCCATGCCGCTGGCCACCGACCTGCCTGCGCCGGTGTACGAGCCGTCGCCCGCGCTGTCGTTGCTTGCCCGGCCGGGCGATGGCTCGATCAAGGCGCGCCGCGTGGCCTTGTTGGTGGCCGACGGTGTCGAGGCGGACTCCTTGAAGGCCATCTATGCCTCGTTGATCCAGGAGGGCGCCGTGCCCCGATTCGTGGGCCTGCAACTGGGTGCCGTTCAGTCCCTGGCCAACACGCCAATCCACGTGGACATCACGTTCGAAGCCTCACCCTCGGTGTTGTACGACGCCGTGGTCATCCCCGATGGCGAGGCGGCGATCGCATCGCTGGCGGGGGTGGGGCCGGTGCTGGAGTTCGTCCGTGACCAGTACCGCCATTGCAAACCGATCCTGGTACTGGGCGCAGGGACCACTTTGCTGGAAGCGGCGGGGGCCTCGCCTGAGCTGCCTTGGGGCGAGCCCGATCCGGGCGTCATCCTGGGCACGGCAGCAGATGCGGCCAGCACGGCCGCGACATTCAAGACGGCGATCGCCCAGCACCGGCACTTTCAACGCTTCATGGACCCACCGGCCGTCTGAGCGCTTTAAAATCCGTCCCTTTGGCCGGGGACGGACACGATGCGGCGGTTTGGCGGACTGGAGGGGCTCAGGGCCTGGCTGGCGTGGACCGTGGTGTTCAGCCACATCACCTCGTTCACGGGGTTCAGCCAGCTGGCGCCTGCATTGGCCAAATCTTTGGGGCAGGTGGCAGACTGCTCGGTCATGGTGTTCACCATCCTCAGCGGCTTCGTCATCACCCATCTACTGTTGGAGCGGCGCGAGCCTTATCCGCGTTACATCGTGCGCCGCTTTCTGCGCATTTATCCCGTCTACGCGGTAGCCTTGTTGGCTGGCATTGGTGGCACCTACCTGGCGTTTGACACCTTCCTGTCGCACCCTTGGGGTGACCTGACGCCCGCCACGCAGCGGATGCTGATGCAGTCCGAGAGCCTGGCCAGTGGTGACTTCCCTTGGCACCTGGCCGCGCATTTGTCCATGCTGCATGGCGCCATTTCTAGCCAGGTTCTGTACGAATCGCAGTACATGTTCCTGGGCCCGGCGTGGAGCCTGTCGCTGGAGTGGCAGTTCTACCTGGTGGCCCCACTGGTGGTGGCTTTGGCCACGCACCGCCTGGGGCAAGTGCTGCTGACGGCTTTGGCGATCTGGGGTTATGGGCTGTACACGCAGGGTGTGTTTGGTGAGTTCATGCTGCCAAGCGTGCTGCCGGGGGCCGGGCTTTACTTCGGGGTGGGCATCGCCACGCGGTTTTTGCTCAAGGCCGGCGTTGGCATCTCGGCGTTTCCTCTGGCCTTGCTGATGCTGGGTGCTGGCTTGCTGATGAACGCCACAGGCACCACTCCGATCCTGGTGTGGGCGGCTTTTGTCTGCATGATGCTGCTGAAGAATGAGCCGACCGCCGACCCGGTCAGCCAAGGCGCGCGGTGGACGTTTGCCAAGGCATTCGCGTCACCGATCGCGCGTTGGCTGGGCGACCGTTCTTACGCCACTTACCTGATCCACATGCCCATCGTGCAACTGGTGACCTGGGTGTGCGTGCGGCAGTTCGGCATGGGCTTGGTGCCGACCGCCTTGACGGTCGTGCTCGTGGCCGTGCCAGGCACCCTGATCGCTTCCATGCTGTTGCACCGGTACGTGGAGTTGCTGGCGATTCAGTGGGGGCGGCGGCCCAGCCGGTTGGCGCCTGTGGCCGACCGCGCCGCTGGCTAGATTTTTTTCGATTCCTGCAAAAGCTCTTCTGCCAAAGCTTCGCAATGCTTGGCGCTCAGCATGACCCATGGCCCGGACTCGAGTTGGCCTTGATTTTTCCCTTGGGTGAGGAAGCGCAGCCTGATGCCTTTGCCGACCACGGGGGTTGAATCCCATCCGGCGATCGCTTCGGATGAAGGGCTTTTCTCTTGAGTCATGGGGGCTTCCATCGGGAAGATGGTCCTGGGGGTTGCGGGAGCGCCATTGTCCACCCTTCTCGCTGTCGGGCCTGTGGCGCACCCGGTCAAGCCTCGTGGCGTGCAAAGGCGAGCCAGGCTGGTCAGTGACGCCTATAGTTCAATGTTTTCAACATTGATCTGGATCGCAGCCATGGCCACCCGTCAACGAAGTTTGTTGCAATTGAGTTTCGTCATCCACGCCGTGGTCTATGTCATCGTCGTGGCGGGTTTGTGGCGCATCAACCAGACCACCTCCGCCGAGCATGACTGGGCCAGCATCGTGGCCTGGGGCTGGGGGATTGGCTTGGCCGCGCACGGCACCGTCTGGCTGATGCTCAGTCGAAAATCTCGCTGAGCCAGGACTTCTTTCGGTACTGGCGCTGGCCCTGGCCGTTGTTGTAGTCCGAGTCCACAAAGTCTGGGCGGCGTGATTGCTGGCGCACATCCGGCGCAGCAGCAGCGCGCACCGGCTCTTGCGCATTCGACCGGTCCAGCAGTTTGTCGAGTTCTCCGCGGTCAAGCCATACCCCGCGGCACTGCGGGCAGTAGTCAATCTCAACGCTTTGACGCTCGGACATGGTCAAGGTTGAATCAGGGCAGGTTGGACACTTCATGACGATCCTTTTTTTGGTTCAGAGCTGCCAAAGTTAGCAGTGCTGATACTTCGCGTAAATTCGAATTACACGATAGACGGCATCGTGAAAATCGCAGTTTCAACGGTTGGCCAGCCAGCCATGGGTGAGCACAACTCCACCAGCACGGCATCCGGACAACGCAGATACGACGCCCGTCACCAGCTCGATTTCAAAGCCCAGCGGTGCCGGACAAAGAAGGCCAAGGACGCGGCCACGTCTGGCCGATTGTTCAGCACTTCGACCGCCCCGGACTCGCGCCACACCACCGCGCGCATCCCCGTCGCGGAGGGGCTGTTCTGACAATCAATGCCTGCCATGGCGCCGCTGTCGTTGGCGGCATTGCCTCCCCAACAGCACTGCGCGGTGGCCGTGCCGTTAACCAGGCCCCGCGGCAGATTGGCTCGGTGCTGGGGGTGGCGATCACGGTGGTGTTGTGCTGGCCGGTCAACACCAGGCCAGAGCCCGTCGGCTGATTTGATGCGCACCTTTTACAAGCCTTTGCGACAGGTTTACACGCCAGGGCCTTGAGTTGCCGGGTTTGAAGCGATCGAGGGATGGGCACACCAATTGCCCAGACAGAGCGCCGATCAATTCAAGGACTTGGCCATGACTGCAAAACCCAAGCTGACCCGACGGAGACTGCCATGATTGCCGACAAGAACGTGCTCGCTTTCGTCATGGCAGGCGGTGAGGGCCATCGCCTGCATTCATTGACAGCGGATCGTTGCAAGCCTTCGGTCCCGTTCAATGGCAAGCATCGAATCGCCGATTTCGTGCTCAGCAATCTGGTCAACGCCGAGGTCTATTCGGTGTACTTGCTGGTGCAGTACAAGTCTCAATCCTTGATTGAGCATGTGCGCCAGTCGTGGAGCATGAGCCGGTTCATCCCCAACCATTTCATCACCGTGGTGCCACCGCAGATGCATTCGGGCAAAGAGTGGTTACAGGGCACGGCCGACGCCATCTTTCAGAACATCCACCTGATCGATAGCGCCCAGCCCGACCTGGTGGCGGTGTTTGGGGCCGATCACATTTACCGCATGGATGTTCGCCAAATGGTCGAGTTCCATTTGCAGACGGGTGCCGATGTCAGTGTGGCGACCTTGCCGGTGCCGGTATCGCAAAGCCCATCGTTTGGCATTGTCGAGATTGACGCCGACCACAGCGTAGTCGATGCCAGGCCGACCAGCAACGATTTTGCCGAATCGGCGCAGATCGAGAACGGCATGATCAATCGTTCGGCGATCAGCGCCGGTGCGCGCATCAGGCGCGCCATCATCGACCAGAACAACCACATCCCGCCGGGCGGGTTGATCGGTCATGACCTGGAGAACGACCGCCGACGCTTCCACGTGAGCGAGGGTGGGGTGGTGGTCGTGCCCCGAGGCTATTTCTCAGGCACCCTCCCGGTGGAGCGCAACGTCACCAGTCGGCACGCCTGAATGATGAGGAAATCATCGGCAGAAAAACGGGCGAAAGAGGGCGCGCATGCTTGGCATCTGGAAGCCGGGCAGGCCTATCCGCTGGGGGCCACCTTCGATGGCGGCGGAACCAACTTTGCCCTTTATGCCAGCACGGCAGACATGGTGGAGTTGTGCTTTCATGCGCCGGGTGGCCATGAGATTCGACGCTTTGAGTTGACCCGCAGGTTGCACCATGTGTGGCATGGCTATGTGGCGGGTTGCCCGGCGGGCACCCTGTATGGCTACCGGGTGCATGGCCCGCACCATCCTGAAGAAGGGCAGCGTTTCAATCCCAGCAAATTGTTGATTGACCCTTATGCCAAAGCCATCGTCGGGCCGGTGGATTGGTCTGCAGCCCACTATGACCATGAGTTGAACACGGTTGACGAAGACCTGGCGCAGAACAACGACGACAGTGCGCCAGGCATGCCCAAGTCGCAAGTGGTGGACGAATCATTTGACTGGGGCAATGACAAGCCCCCGCAAGTGCCTTGGCGCGACACCATCTTCTACGAGGTTCACGTCAAAGGCTTGAGCCAACGTCACCCCGACGTGCCCGAGGCCCAGCGTGGTACCTACGCCGGCTTGGCCTCGCCCCCGGTGCTGAACCACTTGAAGCAGCTGGGGGTGACGTCGATTGAGCTGCTGCCAGTGCATGCCTTCATTGACGACCAGCGCCTGGTCGAGTCAGGCTTGCGCAACTACTGGGGCTACAACACGATCGGCTTCTTCGCGCCCGAGATGCGCTACAGCGCCACGGGCTCCATCAACGAATTCAAGCAGATGGTCAAGGATGTGCACGCCGCCGGGCTGGAGGTGATCCTGGACGTGGTCTACAACCACACGGCCGAGGGCAACCACATGGGCCCCACGCTGTGCTTCAAGGGCATCGACAACGCCACGTACTACCGCCTCAGCCCCGAAGACCCACGCTATTACGTGGACTACACCGGCACCGGCAACACGCTGAACAGCCACCACCCGGTGGTGTTGCGCCTGATCATGGACAGCCTGCGCTACTGGGTCACGCAGATGCACGTGGATGGTTTTCGCTTTGACCTGGCGACCACGTTGGGCCGCAGTGCATCGGCCTTTGACCACCACAGCAGTTTCTTCGCCGTGCTGGCGCAAGACCCGGTGCTGTCGCGCGTCAAGCTGATCGCCGAGCCTTGGGACCTGGGTGACAACGGCTACCAGGTAGGTGGATTTCCGCCAGGCTGGGTCGAATGGAACGGCCTTTACCGCGATGCCGTTCGCGACTTTTGGCGTGGGCAGGAACACACCGTGGCCGAGTTGTCGCGCCGCATGTGTGGCTCCAGCGACTTGTACGAACACCGGGGACGCTGCCCGACCGACAGCGTCAACCTGATCACCGTGCACGATGGCTTCACCCTGCGCGACCTGGTCAGCTACAACGACAAGCACAACGAGGCCAATGGCGAAGACAACCGCGATGGCGAAAGCCATAGCCGCAGCTGGAATTGCGGTGCCGAGGGTGAAACCGACGATGAAGCCGTCCATGCCTTGCGTCTGCAGCAGCAGCGCAATCTGCTGACGACTTTGTTCTTGTCGCAAGGCACGCCCTTGTTGCTGGGCGGCGATGAGGTCGGGCGCTCGCAAGGGGGCAACAACAACGGCTATTGCCAGGACAGCGAGATCAGCTGGTTTGACTGGAAGCTGAGCCCTGATCAGCAAGGCCTGCTGGCCTACGTGCAGCGCTTGATCGAGTTTCGCAAGGCGCAGCCTGGCTTGCGCCGCACCGACTTCCTGGATGGCCACATTGACGAAGACGGCCACCGCGACGTCACCTGGTTCGATGCCCAAGGCCGCGAGATGACGACCGAGGCCTGGGAAGAGCCGGAAGCCCGCACGGTGGCGTCCATGTTCTGCGGCCGTCACACGGGCGAATACGACGAGCACGGCCGCCGTGCCAATGCCGAGACGCTGCTGATGCTGATCAATGGGCACCACGAGGACGTGCCCTTTACCCTGCCGCCGCACTACGAGCAAAAAGACTGGACCGCGCGTTTTGACACCAGCCATGACCACGGCCAACCCGAGCAGCAGGCTTGGCGTGCTGGCGAGGCGTATCCCTTGGCGGCCAGGTCCATGGTCGTGTTCACCCAGGATCCGGGATGAGCGATCGGCATGCCCACGCCATGCGCTTTGGCGCTCAGGTGCGTGAAGGCGGTGGCGTTGATTTTCGCCTGTGGGCCCCCGGTGCCAAGCGTGTCGAACTGGTGTTGAAGATCCAGGTGGCCGCCGGCAGCGAGGCGCGTTTCATCGAGGCCCACGGCAACGCCTGCCCCGGGGATGATGACCCTGCCCGTGAGTGGTACGAGCTGTACGTGCCGGAAGCCATGGCCGGCAGCCACTACCGCTGGCGCATCGACGGCGAGTTGGACGTGCCAGACCCAGCCTCACGCAGCAATCCAGATGGTGTGCACGATTTTAGTGAAGTCGTCGACCCACTCAGTTTTGAGTGGACCAACGCCAAGGCTTGGCAGGGCCTGCCATGGCACGAAGCCGTGATGTACGAGATGCATGTGGGCGCTTTCACGCCCGAAGGCACTTACGCCGCCGCACAGGCGCACCTGCCAGACCTGGCCAAGCTGGGCGTCACCGCCGTTCAACTGATGCCGCAAGCCAGCTACCCTGGCCGCTTTGGCTGGGGCTACGACGGCGTGCTGCTTTTCGCGCCCCAGTGCAGCCATGGCACGCCAGACGATTTGAAGCGCTTCATCGACATGGCCCATGGCTTGGGCCTGATGGTGATGTTGGACGTGGTCTACAACCACTTTGGCCCGGACGGCAACTACCTGCCTCGCTACGCGCCTGGATTCTTCTCTGAGCAACACCACACGGCCTGGGGCGCTGCGATCAACTTCGATGGGCCCGGCAGCGCCACAGTGCGTGACTTTTTCATCGACAACGCCCTGTACTGGCTGGATGAATACCGCTTCGATGGCCTGCGCTTTGACGCCGTGCACGCCATGCTGGACGACTCTCGACTTGACATCATGGCGGCGCTGTCGGTGCGTGTGCGTCAGGCCTTCCCGCAGCGCCACATTCACCTCGTGCTGGAGAACGACAGCAATGATGTGTCTCGCCTGGACATGCCCGCCACGCCGGGCCGGTTTGAAGGGCAGTGGAATGGCGATTTTCACCACCCCGTGCACGTGCTGCTGACCGGCGAGCACGATGGCTACTACGCCGAGTATGCGGACGATGCCCTGGGCCAGTTGGCCACCAGCCTGACCAGCGGACTGGTGTGGCAGGGTGGTCCGCACAACTGGGAGCATGCAAAACCGAGGCGCCGAACGACATCGCCCCAGCCCTTGCTGAACATGGTGAATTTTTTGCAGAACCACGACCAGGTGGGCAACCGCGCCATGGGCGACCGGCTGGTCCAATTGGTGGCGGAGCCTGCATTGCGCCTGGTCACCGCCATGCACTTGTTGAATCCAGCGCCGCCACTGCTGTTCATGGGCGAAGAGTTTGGGGCTGCCACGCCGTTTCTGTACTTCAGCGACTGGAGTGGCGACTTGCGCAGCGCCGTGACCGAAGGCCGCCGCAAAGAGTTTGCGCTGTTCCCTCAGTTCTGCAACGCCGAGACGCGGGCGCTGATCCCCGATCCCTGCGACGAGGCCACCTTTCTTCGCAGCCGCCTGGATTGGGCGGCAGCCAGCCAGCCAGAAGGACAACGCTGGGTGAGTTTTTACCGCGAACTGCTGGCTTTGCGACGCTTGTGGATCACCCCCCACCTGCCCACGCTGCTCACCGGTGAACACCGGGCAGAACGCATCGGCGAGCAAGGGCTGCGAGTGCGTTGGGCGCTGGGCGGCGGGGCAGGGCTGCACATGGTGGTCAACCTCTCAGCGCAGAGTTTGAGCTTGCCCGCTTCCCTTCATGATTTGCCGGTGGCCGGTGCGCTGATGGTGGTGGGCGAAGTGTCCACGGATGAGCTTGGGCCATGGGCAGGTTGTTGGTGGACCACATGACAAGCTCCTCCGCCCTTGAATCGCTGTGCGCCCAGGTGGGCTTGGCCAGCCGCTACGACGACTTCTGGGGGCACGCCTGTGAGGTGCCTGAAGCTTCTCTGCGCAAGTTGCTGAAGGCCATGGACCTGGATGCCGACAGTGACGAGGCCGCGCAACAAACCTTGTCCAGGCTGAAGGCCCATGATCAGCATCGGCTCATGCCCTCTGTGCTGGTGCTGCGCCAGGGCCAGCCCGCCAGCATTAGCGTCACGCTGCCAACGCAGGCGCTGAATGGCGAGACGGACAGCCGCCACACCTGGGTGCTGGCGTGCGACAACGCCGAGCGCTTTGGCGGTCTGATGTTTGCGCCTGAAGGTG
This sequence comes from Aquabacterium sp., assembly GCF_014378415.1. GTDB lineage: Bacteria > Pseudomonadota > Gammaproteobacteria > Burkholderiales > Burkholderiaceae_C > Aquabacterium. Next base: position 29,953 of record NZ_JACMNS010000088.1, on the reverse strand, counting down.
GCAGCCCTGACGCGGTCAAGCTGCACATTGATCTACCGCAGGCTTTGCCACTGGGATATCACCAGCTCACCCTCAAGTCGGCTGCGCAGTCGTCAGGCGAAATGGCGCGCACGAGGGTCATCGTCTGCCCGCCACGGTGCCACGAGCCCAAGGTGCTGAAGCAAGGTGAGCGGCTGTGGGGGCCGAGCATCCAGCTTTACGCCCTGCGTTCCAACGACAACTGGGGCATTGGCGATTTCTCAGACCTCAAACGCCTGCTGGAAATCGCGGCCGGGCAGGGCGCATCGTTTGTCGGCCTGAACCCTTTGCACGCCTTGTTCCCGCACGAGCCTGAGCGGGCCAGCCCCTACAGCCCATCCAGCCGCAACGCCCTGAACGTGCTGTACATCGACGTGACGGCCGTGCCCGATTTCTCCGAGTGTCGTTATGCCGTTGACCTCGTCAACAGTGCGGCGTTTCAGCAGCGCTTGCAGGCCTTGCGCGAACCCGAACTCGTCGGCTACCAAGCCGTGGCCACGGCCAAGTTCGAGGTGCTGGAGATCTTGTTCAAGCACTTCCACCTGCGCCACCTGTCGGCCGACACCCGCCGCGCCCGAGCGTTCAGGGCCTTCCAGAAAGAGCGTGGCAGCGAGTTGCGCCGCCAAGCTTTGTTCGAGGCCTTGCAGGCGCACTTCCATGCGCAAGACTCGTCGGTGTGGGGCTGGTCTTTGTGGCCGCAAGCCTACCGCGATCCACAGTCGCCCGCCGTGGCAGATTTTGAGCGCGAGCACGAAGCGCACATCGAGTTCTTCGAGTACCTGCAATGGCAGGCCGAGTTGCAGCTGCAGTCGGCCCAAGCGCGGGCCGAGTCCCTGGGCATGGCCATCGGCCTGTACCGTGACTTGGCCGTGGGCGTGAACGAGGGTGGGGCGGAAACCTGGTCGCGTCAGGCGCTTTACGCCATGGGCCTGCACGTTGGTGCGCCTTCAGAAGAGTACAACCTGAACGGACAGGACTGGGGGCTGCCGCCGATGATCCCCTCGCGTTTGCGCGATCAGGATTTTCAGCCCTTCATTGACACCCTGCGCGCCAACATGCGTTGCGCGGGTGCCTTGCGCATCGACCATGTGATGGCCTTGATGCGGCTGTTCTGGATCCATCCTGACGATGGTGCCAAGTCGGGCGCCTACATGAACTACCCCTTCGACGAGATGATGGGCATCCTGGCGCTGGAAAGCCACCGCCACGGTTGCCTGGTCATTGGCGAAGACCTGGGCACCGTGCCGCCGCGCATGCGCGAGGCCATGCGTGAGCAATACCTGCTGTCTTACTGCCCACTGTTTTTTGAGCGCACGCACGACGGTCGCTTCAAGCCGCCTGCCGATTGGCCTGCGAACGCCATGGCCGTGGTCAGCACGCACGACCTGCCCACATTGCGCGGCTTCTGGAATGGCAAGGATGTGGACCTGCGGACCGAGTTAGGCCTGTTCCCCAACGAGGAGATCCGCGCCCAGCAGGTGGTGGGCCGCGCGCAAGATCGGGCGCAATTGTTGTTGGCCTTGGAGCAGGAGGGCGTGACCGCCAAAGATGCCAGCGTGCACCCACCCATGATGGACGACACCTCGCCAGCGTTCACGGACGCGGTCTACAGCTTCCTGGGGCGCACGCCCTCGCAACTGGTGGGTGTCCAGTTGGAAGACGTCACCCAGCAGCTCATCCAGGTCAACATTCCGGGCACCAGTGAATCGCAGTTTCCCAACTGGCGGCGCAAGCTGGGCGTCACTCTTGAAAGCCTGGCCCGCGATCCCCGCCTGCTGTCGGTCAGTGCGGCTTTGCGGCGCGCGCGGCCAAGCGATGTGGCGCCTCACGGCCCCATGGATGAACTGCCGGCGCTGGCCACCGCCTTGATCCCCCGTGCCACTTACCGCGTGCAACTGCACCAAGGCTTTCGCTTCAGCGATGCCATGGACATCGTGCCTTACCTGGATGCACTGGGCATCAGCCACCTCTACACCTCGCCGTACCTGCGAGCCCGAGCGGGCAGCATGCATGGCTACGACATCGTTGACCACAACGCGCTGAACCCCGAGATCGGCGACGAGGGCGACTTCGAGCAACTGTGCGCCAGCCTGTCGCGCCACGGCATGCACCAGTTGATCGACATCGTGCCCAACCACATGGGCGTGCTCGAGGCCGACAACGCCTGGTGGCTGGACGTGCTGGAGAATGGCCCGGCCTCCGTGCACGCCGAGACCTTTGACATCGAATGGAACCCACCCGCGCCCGAGTTGTCGGGCCAGGTGTTGCTGCCGGTGCTGGGCGACCACTATGGCAAGGTGCTGGAGGCGGGCGAACTCAAGCTCTCGTTCGATGCTTCGGCCGGGGAGTTCTGGATCCACTACCACGGTCACCGTTTCCCCATCGACCCTCGCCACTGCGCCGACATCATGGCCGTGGTGCCAGGGCCGACCCCCGCCGACGACTCGGTCAGCGAAGAAGTCGAGATCGTTCAGTCCCTGCTGCATGCCTTGGCCAGTTTGCCGCCGCGAGATGATTTGTCGCCGTCGCAGCGCGCGGTGCGGCACCGTGACAAGGGCATCCACAAGCGGCGATTGGCCCAACTGGCCAGGCGCTTCAATTGGCTTGGCCCCTGGACCGATGCCTGCCTGAGTGTGATGAACGGCACCCCTGGTGATGCGGCCAGCTTCGACCTGCTGGATGCGCTGATCAGGCAGCAGGCCTACCGGCTGGCCTTCTGGCGGGTCGCGGGTGATGACATCAACTACCGCCGCTTCTTTGACATCAACACCCTGGCAGCGGTGCGCATGGAGCGCGAAGCCGTGTTCGAGGCCACGCACCACACCATCTTCCAATGGTTGCGAGCACGCCAGGTGGCGGGCCTGCGCATCGATCACCCCGACGGCCTGTGCGATCCGCAAGGCTATTTCACGCGCTTGCAATCGCGTTACCTCGCCATCATGCGGACGGCAGACGAGCCGGACGAAGCGCCCAAGGCCTTGTTCCTGGCCGTGGAAAAGATCCTGGCCGACCACGAGCGCCTGCCGCCCGACTGGCCGGTGCATGGCGGCACGGGCTACCGTTTTTCCAACCTGGTCAACGGCCTGTTCGTGGACGGCGAGCACGAGGAAGACTTCGATCGCCTTTACACCGACTTCATTGGCCACAAGCTGGTGTTCGACGAGGTGCTGTACCAGGCCAAGCTCGACATCATCGCCACGTCGTTGTCCAGCGACTTGGAAATCCTGACCGAGGCCCTGCACCGCATTGCCCTGGGCGATCGGCGCACCTGCGACTTCACCCGCAACCGACTGCGGGTGGCCTTGCGCGCCGTGGCCGCAGCTTTCCCGGTGTACCGCACCTACATTGGCGAGCGAGGCTTCAGCGACGTTGACCGCCAGCACATTGATTGGGCCACGGCGGCGGCCAAGCGCAGCAGCCGAACCTCGGATGTCAGCGACATCGACTACCTGCGCGACATCATGCTGGGCGCGCCGACCGAGCCCGATCCCGAGCGCCGCCAGGCCATGCTGAACCTGGTCTACCGTTGGCAGCAGTTCACCGCCCCGGTCATGGCCAAGTCCATGGAAGACACGGCCTTTTACCGTTACCACCGCCTGGCTTCGCTCAACGACGTGGGGGGCGACCCGCGCCACTTTGGCCTGTCGGTCAGTGCCTTCCACGCGGCCAACCAGCACCGGGCTCGCTTCACGCCCCACAACATGCTGGCCACCTCGACCCACGACACCAAGCGTTCGGAAGACGTGCGCACCCGCATTGATGTCTTGTCAGAGATCCCCACTGCCTGGCAAAGTGCCATTGAGCGGTGGCAGGTCATGAACCACAAGCGCACCACCCGCATCGAGGGCGTGCTGGCGCCCACGCGCAACGACGAGTACCTGCTGTACCAGACGCTGGTCGGCGTGTGGCCGCTGCAACAAGTCAACAGCGAGGCACTGGCCGACGTGTGCCAGCGCGTTCAGGCCTACATGCTCAAGGCGGTGCGTGAGGCCAAAGAGCAGACCAGTTGGGTCAACCCTCACCAGGATTACGAGGCGGCCCTGGCGCGCTTCATCGATGCACTGCTGGGGCAACTGGAGCCCAATCCCTTCTTGAAAGACCTGCAGTCATTCGTAGAACAGATCGCACCGTTCGGCGCCTTGAACAGCCTCAGCTTGGTGGCTTTTAAATTGACCGTGCCGGGCGTGCCAGACATCTACCAAGGCTGCGAGACCTGGAATTTCAGCCTGGTAGACCCCGACAACCGCCGCCCTGTGGACTTCAAAGCCTTGCAGGCTCGGCACGCCCAAGTGCAATCGCTGTTCGCGGGTGGCCAAGCCGATGAGCGATCGCTGAACGGCCTTCGGGACAACTGGCGTGACGGTGGCCCCAAGATGTTGTTCACCTGGCGCCTGCTGCAATTGCGCGCTGGCCACCCCGAGTTGTTCAGCAAAGGCTCGTACCAGGCGCTGCCCGTGCTGGGGCCGGCGGCCTCACACGTGGTGGCCTGTGTCAGGGCCCTGGACGGCCAGCAATGCATCACCATTGGCAGCCGCTTGTTGCATTCTTTGACGCAAGGGGATCACCATGGCTTGCACCGACCTGAATGCTGGGGCGTTACGCGCGTGGGCTTGCCGGGGGATGCACCTGCGCGTTGGCGTGATGTCCTCACGGGCAGGATCCTGACGGCGACCGATGGACCAGCCCGTGGTCTGGCCTTGGCCGACCTGTTCAAGCACTGGCCGGCCGCCGTGCTGGTCCCCGTCGACCAGGCGGTGAACCCCTCATGAAGATCTTGTTTGTCACCCCTGAGTGCGCACCTTGGGTTAAAACTGGCGACCTGGGGGAAGTGTCAGCGGCCTTGCCCAAAGCCCTCAGCGAGCGGGGCCATGACGTCAAAGTGCTCATGCCCGCCTACAAAAGTTTGCAGGGCCTGCTGGACCAAGGCCAGGTCCTGGCCGACATTGTTCATGCCAACGACTGGCCCACCGGCTTGGCACCCGCCTACCTAAGCCGCTTGCCAGACCTGCCCGGCGAATGGTTGACGATGAGCGGCCTGGAGTACTGGTCGCAGCTGTCATTCATGAAAGGTGGCCTGCAATTCGCGGATGCCATCACCACGGTCAGCCCCAACTGTGCCCGCGAAATCCAGCAAGAGCCACTCGGCGTTGGCCTGCAGGGCGTGCTGCGCGACCACGCCGACCGCCTGCACGGCATCCTCAACGGCATCGACATGGCGGTGTGGCATCCGGCCGTGGACACCTTCATCCCGCAACGCTATGACGTCTCAACCGTGCAAACCGGCAAGCAGGCCAACAAAGCGGCGCTGCAAACGCACTGACAGTTGAACCCCGATCCGCGGGCGATGCTGTTTGGCGTCGTCAGCCGCTTGACCGCGCAGAAAGGCACGGACCTGATCGTGCAGGCGGCGCCTGACATCATCGCCCAGAGTGGCCAGTTGGTCATGTTGGGCAAAGGCGATGCCGACCTGGAAAACGCCCTGCGCTCGATGGCGCAGCAGCACCCCGGGCGCGTCCACGTGACGATCGGTTTTGACGAAAGCCTGGCCCACCTGATCGAGGCTGGCGCAGATTGTTTCCTGATGCCCTCCCGGTTTGAACCGTGTGGCCTGAACCAGCTCTACAGCCGGGCTTATGGCACACCGCCCATCGTTCACGCCACCGGCGGGCTGGCTGATTCCGTGGTCGACAAGGTCACCGGCTTCGTTTTCGCACCTGCCACGGCCGAGGCGCTGATCGCCGCCGTGGAGCGGGCCTTCAGCCGCTACCGGGATCCCGCCGCCTGGGATTGCCTCGTTCAGGGCGGCCTGAGCCAGTCGCTGGACTGGTCGGGCAGCGCTGCCCGCTACGAATCCGTCTACCAAAACTTGCGCTTGAGGGTTATCTGAGCGGGGGGGCGTTGCGCCCAACACACATCGTGTGGTGCAACAGGAAAGAAGCGGGGAAGCCACGGCCATTTTTAATGATGAAAAAGGTCGATCCGCTTTATGCTGGATTTTGCGAATTGCCCGTGTTGGCCGCTGGCCAGCGGCCTCGTTTTTCCAGCTGAGTGACCCTTGACCGATTCACAACCCAAGTCCGCCCGAGTATGGAAGCGGCTGCTCATTGGCAGTGTCGTGGTGGCCTCCATCGCGGCGGCTGCCCATTTCGTGTCAGACGAAGCGCAAACTTCTCGTTTGCAGGCCCGCTACCTGAGTGGTCTGGCCCAGGGCCTGACCTACAAAGTCGAGCCTGGTCCCAGCAATGCGCTCCGTTTTCCAAATCCAGGCCCTTATGACGACCGGTTGGGCTACAGCCACATTCCTGATTTCGTCAAACGATTGGGCGTGCAGGGGTACCAGGTCAGCGCCCAGGCGCGCATGTCTGGCGACCTGCTGCGCGTGACCGACAACGGCATCTTCACGGCCTACCACGAGCCCTCACAAGCCGGCCTGCAGATCCTGGATTGCAGCGGCCAGGCCATGTACGCGGTTCGCTTCCCCGAGCGTGTCTACCCGCGTTTCGAGGCCATCCCCGACTCCCTGGTCGACGCGCTGCTGTTCATCGAGAACCGCGAACTACTCGATGCCACCTACCCTACGCACAACCCGGCCATCGAGTGGAGCCGCCTGGGCAAGGCCCTGATCACGCAGGTGGCCCGCCATGTCAGCGATGCGCCAGGCTCGGCCGGCGGCAGCACCTTGGCCACGCAGATTGAGAAATTCCGGCATTCGCCCGACGGTCGCACCTCGTCCATGAAAGAAAAGCTGCGCCAGGTGGCCTCTGCCTCGGTGCGTGCCTACCTGGACGGTGAGGACACCCGTGGCGCGCGCCGCCGCATCGTGCTCGACTACGTCAACTCCGTGCCCCTGTCGGCCAAGCCCGGCGTGGGCGAAGTGCATGGCGTTGGCGATGGCCTGTGGGCCTGGTACGGCCGCGATTTCGCCGAGGTCAACGCCTTGCTGAACGCCGCCATCAAATCACCCGCCGCACCAGGCCCTGAACTGCTGCGCCAGGCCGAAGCCTACAAACAGGTGCTGTCCCTGTTCATTGCCCAACGCCGCCCCTCGTATTACCTGGTCGATGGCCATGCAGACCTGCAAAGGCTGGCCGACAGCCACCTGCGGCTGCTGGCCAGCGTCAACCTGATCCCGATCGCGCTGCGCGACGCCGCTTTGCCCATCAAGCTCAAGCTGCACCCGGTGCAGCCCACCGAGCGGCCTGTGTCATTTGTGGACCGCAAAGCCATCACGGCGATGCGCTCCACGCTGTCCACCATGCTGAAAGTGCCGCGCCTGTACGACCTGGACCGCCTGGACCTGAAGACCAACAGCACCCTGGATGGCGAGTTGCAGCGCACGGCCACCCGCCTGCTCAGCGACCTCAAAGACCCCAAACTGGCCAAGACCCAGGGCCTGTACGGCTTCCACATGCTTCAAGAGGGCGATGACCCCAGCAAACTGACCTTGAGTTTCACGCTGTTTGAACGCAGCGGCCAAGCCAACCTGCTGCGCGTGCAAAGCGACAACCTCGACCAGCCCTTCGACATCAACGAAGGGGCCAAGCTCGACCTGGGTTCCACCGCCAAGCTGCGCACGCTGATCACCTACCTCAAAATCATCGCCGACCTGCATGGGCAGTACAGCCCCATGAGCGAAGAGGACCTGACTGGCGTGCCCGTGCAGCGCAAGGATGTGCTGCGCCGCTGGGCGCGCGACTACCTACTAGATGCCAAAGACAAGAGCCTCACGCCCATGCTGGAGGCGGCCATGGATCGCAAGTATTCGGCCAGCCCGGGCGAGACCTTCTTCACCGGTGGTGGCGCGCACCACTTCAACAACTTTGAATCCAACGAAGACGGTCGGGTCATGGACCTGCGCGAGGCCTTCCAGCACTCCGTCAACCTGGTGTTCATCCGCCTGATGCGCGATGTGGTCTACACCTACATGGCCAACAACAGCCAGGCCGACAGCGACCTGCTTGAAGACTCGGACGACCCGCGTCGTCAGGAGTACCTGGCCCGCTTCGCCGACAGCGAAGGCCGTGAGTTCCTGCGCCGTTTCTACAAAAAGTACAAAGGCAAGTCGCCCGAAGCGGCCCGCGCCTTGCTCACCAAGCGTGCCAACGCCGCACCCTCGCGGCTGGCCGCCATTCACCGCGGCATCGATCCCCAAGCCACGGTGGCCGAGTTCACGGCCTTCATGAACGAGCAGTTGCCCCAGAAGGAGTTGGGCGAGGCCAAGCTGCAGCGCCTGTACGACGACTACGCGCTTGAGAAATTCTCGCTGGCCGACCGTGGCTACATTGCCCGCGTTCACCCGCTCGACCTGTGGCTGGTCGGCCACCTGAAAGCCCACCCCAAGGCCACCTTGACCGAGGTGATGGACGCCAGCCGCGACCAGCGCCAAGAGGTCTACGGCTGGCTGTTCAAAACTCGCCACAAGACCGCCCAGGACTCCCGCATCCGCAACCTGCTGGAGCGCGACGCCTTCACCGACCTCAATCGTGACTGGCGTCGCCTGGGCTACCCATTTGCCACGCTGACCCCGTCCTATGCCACGGCCCTGGGTGCTTCTGGCGATCGCCCGGCGGCCTTGGCCGAATTGATGGGCATCATCGTCAACAAAGGCATGCGCATGCCGGTCAGCAAGCTGCAGCGCCTTGACTTTGCCTCGGGCACACCATTCGAAACCCGGCTTGAGCAGGCCACCGCCAAGGCCGAGCGCGTCTTGCCCGAAGAGGTCGCCGACGTGGTGCGCCGCACCTTGCTCACCGTGGTCGAGGGCGGCACGGCCAGGCGCCTCAAAGGGGCGTTTGTCAGGCCCGATGGCAGCGTCATCGAGGTGGGCGGAAAAACCGGCACGGGTGACCACCGCTTTGACGTGCATGGCCCCGGCGGCGGCCTCATCTCATCGCGCGTGGTCAACCGATCGGCCACGTTCGTCTTCCTGATTGGCGACCGTTTTTTTGGCACCTTGACAGCCTATGTGCATGAGCCCTACGCGGCCAAGTACACCTTCACCAGCGCCTTGTCGGCCCAAGTGCTCAAGGCACTCGCACCTGCCTTGATGCCGCTGGTGCAAGAGAAGGCGCCTGACGGCCCGGGCAGCTGCCGCAAGAAAGAGCCTTTGGTGGCGTCCAAGCGCTGACGGTGCACATGGGTCTAGCTGCGTTCAGCGCTGGGCCTGCGCCTCTTCAGTTTCATGTAGCGCCCCATCAGCGGGGTGGCCGTGATGCCATGGGCCACGATGGACATGAAGATCGCGATCATGACCGCGCTGGTCAAGGTTCGCGCCACCGTGCCATCGATGCCGTGGTTGATGGCATACGCCAGGTAGTACACCGACCCCACCCCCCGGATGCCGAACCATGCCACCAGTCGGCGCTGCGGATGGGCCATCAGGCGCAAAGGAACGGTGGCCAGCACCGACACGGGCCGCGCCACCAGCATCACCAACAGGGCAAACAAAACGGTGGCCCAGTCCCAATCGACCGAGGCCAGCGAGGCCCCGATGACGAGCACGATCGCCACCTCCGCCAGGTGCTCGCTCTGCGCGCTGAAGTGGATCAATCGAGACGAGTGCGCCCCGTCCTGATGAGGTGTTTTGTCGGCCCGCAAAGAACGTTCGCTGTAGGCCAGCGCCGCACCCGCCGCGAACACTGCCAGGAAACCATAGGCGTGCACCAGCAGTGCAGCCCCATAGACCAGGGCAATCACCCCAAAGGCCAAAAACTCTTCGGCCTCCAGCGGGTGCCCGCTTTGCCGCAAGGCATGCACCGATCGCCCCACGGCATGGCCGCACAACCAGCCCAGCAATAGGCCGCAAGACACCGCCCACACCACATCGACGGCCAGCCAGCGCCAGCCCAGGTCACCGATCTCGTGCAGGCCCATCAGCCCCAGTGCCAACATCACGCCTGGAAAAGCCATGCCATCGTTGAGACCCCCCTCGGCGGTCAGCGAAAACCGCAAGCCATCCCTGTCATCCGGATGCCGTATCTGAACTTCGGAAGCCAGCACCGGATCAGTCGGCGACAAAATGGCGCCCAGCAGCAGCAAGGCGGGCCAGGGCAGGTCCAGCAGCAGCCACCCAATCAAGGCGATGCTGGCTGTGGTGACCACCATGCCCGCCGTGGCCAGCCGCAGCGGAACGGCCCACGCTGACCATGAAAACGGCACGCGCAAACGCATGCCCACCGTGAACAAGGTGATCAGCACCGCCACCTCCGTGAGCAGCTCCAGCCAGGGCATGCTGTCTTGGGGCGACAGGTCCAGCAGGCCGGCGCCCAGCGGCCCGATCAGGGCGCCAACGCCGAGGTAAAGGAGGGCCGGTGACAAAGGCAGTCGCTTGACCAGATGGCTGGAAAACGCCATCGCGATCAGCACGACCCCCACCAGCACGAACCAGGCAATGTGCATGTTGAACAAACTGAAAAAAGCGCTTGATCCAGCAGACCAGCAATGCGGGTGCCGCCCTTCGCCAAAATCAGGCAGACTGTGTTGGTCTGGACTGAATTCGTCCTGCCATGCCTGCATTTCGCGATTTGAAAGACCTGATGGCCAAGGCCACGCCCGCCCGATCGGGCGACCTGCTGGCGGGCATTGCCGCGCATACCGCGCAGGAGCGCGTGTTGGCCCAGATGGCCTTGGCCGATCTGCCCTTGCTCACCTTCTTGAACGACGCGCTGATCCCCTATGAAGAGGATGAAGTCACGCGCCTGATCATCGACACCCACGATGCCCAGGCATTTGCCCTGATCTCGCACCTCACGGTGGGCGATTTCAGAAACTGGCTGTTGCGAGACGATACCGACAGTGACACTTTGGCGGCCGTGGCGCCCGGCATCACGCCCGAGATGGCCGCCGCCGTTTGCAAGATCATGCGCAACCAGGACCTGATCCTGGTCGGTCAAAAGTGCCGGGTGGTCACCGCCTTTCGCAACACCATCGGTTTGAAGGGGAGCTTGTCCACCCGCCTGCAACCCAATCACCCCACCGACGACGCAAGCGGCATCGCGGCCAGCCTGATCGATGGGCTGTTGTATGGCAGTGGCGATGCGGTCATCGGCATCAACCCCGCGACTGACAACGTGCCGCAGGTCATCAAGCTGGTGACGATGATGGCCGAACTGATTGAGCAATACGCCATCCCGACCCAATCCTGCGTGCTCACCCACGTCACCAACACCCTGGCCGCCATGGAGCGCGGCGCGCCGGTCGACCTGGTGTTCCAGTCCATTGGTGGCACCGAGGCCACCAACCGCAGCTTTGGCATTGACCTGGCCATGTTAGGGCAGGCACGCGAGGCGGCGCTCTGCTTGAAGCGGGGCACGGTGGGCGACAACGTCATGTACTTTGAAACCGGCCAGGGCAGTGCCCTGTCAGCCAATGCGCACCACGGCGTGGACCAGCAAACCTGCGAGGCGCGCGCCTACGCGGTGGCGCGGCACTTCAAGCCCTTGCTGGTGAACACGGTGGTCGGCTTCATCGGGCCCGAGTATTTATACGACGGCAAGCAGATCATCCGCGCCGGCCTGGAAGACCACTTTTGCGGCAAGCTGCTGGGCCTGCCCATGGGCTGCGATGTTTGCTACACCAACCATGCCGAAGCCGATCAGGATGACATGGACGTGCTGCTCACGGTGCTGGCCACGGCCGGCTGCACCTTCGTGATGGGCGTGCCCGGCTCGGACGACATCATGCTCAACTACCAGAGCACCTCGTTCCACGATGCGCTGTATGTGCGCCGGGTGCTGGGCTTGCGGGCGGCGCCCGAGTTCGAGGCGTGGTTGCACAGCATGCAGATCATGCAAGGTGAGGGCGCGGGGTTTCGGCTGTTGGATGAATTGCCGCCTGGGTTTCAGCATGTTTTGCTGAATCCACCATGAGTGCGCCATGAGCCAGTCTCCGGTCACGTCAAACCCCTGGCTGGCCTTGCGCCGGTTCACGCAGGCGCGCATCGCGCTGGGCCGTGCTGGTGTGAGTTTGCCAACCGCGCCGCAGCTGGCGTTTCAACTGGCGCATGCCCAAGCCCGGGACGCGGTGCACCTGGCGCTGGACGTGCCTGCGATGCAAGCCGCGTTGAGCGCCTTGGTTCACGAGACCCTGGTGTTGCACAGCGCTGCGCTTGACCGGGACACGTATTTGAAGCGGCCGGATTTGGGGCGGCGGCTGGATGCCACCTCGCGTCAGGCACTGCTGAGCCGGTTGAGTGGTGGCCACGCCGGTGCTGTCCAGGCACGCCACCATGACATTGCCTTCGTCGTGGCCGACGGACTGTCGGCCCTGGCGGTAGGTTCGCACGCGGTGCCTTTGCTGCAGCGTGTGCTGCCTCCGCTTCAAGCCGAAGGCTGGTCGGTCGCCCCCTTGGCCGTGGTGGAGCAAGGCCGGGTGGCCATCGGTGACGAGGTGGGGGAGTTGCTGGGCGCGCGCCTGGTCGTCATCCTGATCGGCGAACGGCCTGGCTTGAGTTCACCCGACAGCATGGGCCTGTACCTGACCTGGATGCCGCGTCTTGGCCTGACGGATGCGGACCGCAATTGCATCTCCAATGTGCGGCCTGCTGGGCTTGGCTGCGATCAGGCGGCTTTGAAGTTGCTGCAGTTGCTGCGCGAGTCCAAACGACGTCAGCGCTCAGGTGTCGGACTGAAGGACGAGCATGAAACCATGGAACGGATTCCTGGCCGCGAATAAGCACGCCAGACCTGAGGCACAATCGTGGCCGGTCAGGCTCCATGGTTCAATGGATAGAACAGCCCCCTCCTAAGGGGCAGATGCAGGTTCGATTCCTGCTGGGGCCACCATCAGCTCTTGAGCAAGCCCTTGGTCTTGATGAAGCTGATCACCTCGTCCAAGCCGGCCTTGGTTTTCAGGTTGCTCATCACAAACGGCCGCGCGCCCCGCATGCGCTTGGTGTCGGCCTCCATCACGTCCAGATTGGCCCCCACATAGGGCGCCAAGTCGGTCTTGTTGATGATGAACAAATCGCTCTTGGTGATGCCGGGCCCGCCCTTGCGCGGAATCTTCTCGCCGGCGGCCACGTCGATCACGTAGATGGTCAGGTCGCTCAGCTCCGGGCTGAAGGTCGCGGCCAGGTTGTCGCCACCCGATTCAATGAAGACGATGTCGGCATTGGGGTACTTGGTCAGCATGCGGTCCACGGCTTCCAGGTTGATGGAGGCGTCTTCGCGGATGGCGGTGTGCGGGCAGCCGCCGGTTTCCACGCCCATGATGCGGTCGGGCTCCAGCGCGCCGGCCACGGTCAGCAGGCGCTGATCTTCCTTGGTGTAGATGTCGTTGGTGACCACGACCAGGTCGTAGGTGTCGCGCATGCCCTTGCAGAGCATCTCAACCAGGGTGGTCTTGCCGGAGCCAACCGGGCCGCCCACACCAACGCGCAGGGGGGGCAGTTTCTTGGTGCGGTTGGGGATGTTGTGCAGATTGCTCATGATCGGAAGAGGCGTGAGTATTGGGTTTCGTGCTGGCTGCTCAAGATGGCCAGCATGGGCGTGAAAGCCTGGCGCTGGCTGTCGGGCAGGGCGCAGGCGTGGTCAATGGCGGCGGGGATGTCGTCAATCAGGCTTTGCAAGATGCGTTGGCCGGCGCTTTGGCCCAGGGGCACCGACTTAATGGCGGCCTGAACCATGTTCTCGGCCCAGCCGAACGCGAAACTCAGCAGCGTGTCCTTGATGGTGTTGCTGTGAGGGGCCGTGCTGGCCGGGTTATCGGGCAGGCACTGGGCCACGGCCAGGGCAAAGGCCACCGGCCAGGTGGGTGCGGGCTTCAAGGCGGCGCATTGTGCCAGGCGTGGGTCGTTCGGGGCCACGGAGGCGCCACGGTTGCGCACCCATTCCACCAGCGAGCGGCCCATTTGCTCGGCCTGCAACTTGAACTCGGTGGTCTCGCGGGTGTGCCCGATCCAGTCGTTCAGTTGGGTGATGCGGGCCAGGTCATGGCGCTGCCAGGCGGGCAAGGCCTTGGCCACCACGGCCAGGTCTGATCGGGCCAGGCTCAGGTGCATTTGGTCGCGCAGCCAGGCCCCGGCGGTGGCTTCGTTGGTGATGAAGCCGGACTCGACGGCCGCTTCCAGTCCCTCGGAATAGCTGAAGCCCCCGACCGGCAAGGCCGGTGAAGCCAGCCACATCAATTGCAAGCGGGCAGCGGCGCTGAGGGGCACGGCGGCACCCAGTACGCGAGACATCAGTGGTCGTGGCCGTGGTTGCAACCAGGCCCGTGGACGTGGGGTTTTGCGTCGGCCTTCACGGCGATGCCGATGGGCTTGCCGCGCGCTGGTGTGGCTGGTGTGGCTGGTGTGGCTGGCGTGGCATGGCCGTGATCATGGTGATCGTGCGAATGGCCCCCGCCTGCGGCATAAGCGCCACCTTCGGGTTCAAACGCGGCGTTGGCCTCAACCACCGTCAGGTGCAGGGCGCGCAGCATGTCGGCTAGCACGTGGTCGGGTTCGATCTTCAAATGATCGGGCTGCAGTTCGATCTGCACGTGGCGGTTGCCCAGATGGTAGGCGGCACGGGTCAGGTCAAAGGCATGGCCGTGCTCTGCACAGGGCGTGATCACCAGCACAGGCTGGGGCTTGGCGGTGACGCGGATCAGCGAGCCGTCTTCGGCCACCAGCACATCGCCACCGCGCACGGCAGTGCCACGGCTCAGAAAGATGCCGAGTTGGCGGCCAGCACTGTCGGTGGCGTCGAAGCGGCTTTTCTGGCGCACGTCCCAGTCGAGTTCAAGCGTGTGGGCGCGCTTGAGCAGCGCGTTGGCCAGGCCTTGGCCTTGGGGGAGGAGTTTGTTGACGGTCAGCATGGGTCCAATGGTAAGCAAAAAACGTGACATCCCAAATTCGCGAATGCGAATCATTTCTGTTATTATTTTTTTGAAGAATAACTGGACGCCACAAGGCATCACAACTCATGAACCTCATCGTCAAATCCATTTTTACCGGCCTGCTTGCTGGCCTTGCAGCACTCAGTGCTCATGCTCAATCTGGCGGAGTGCTTAACATTTACTCAGCGCGTCATTATCAAACCGATGAGGCGATGTACGCCAACTTCACCAAGCACACTGGCATCAAGATCAACCGCCTTGATGGCAAGGAAGACGAACTGCTGGAGCGGATCAAAAACGAAGGGGCCAACGGCCCGGCTGACCTGCTGATCACCGTGGATGCCTCGCGCCTTGAAGTCGCGGACAAGGCCGGGCTGTTTCAACCCTGGCAATCCAAAGTGCTGGAAGCCCGCATTCCAGCGGCCTTGCGCACGCCAAACTGGGTTGCGTTTTCAACCAGGGCTCGCCTGATCGTGTACAACAAGGCCGCCATCAAGGCCGACATGGTTCAAACGTATGAAGACTTGGCCTTGCCACGTTTGAAGGGGCAAGTTTGCGTTCGCTCGGGCTCGCACCCTTACAACTTGTCGCTCGGCGGCGCCATGATCGCTCACCTGGGCGAGGCCAGGACTGAAGAGTGGGCCAAGGGCCTGGTGGCCAATTTTGCCCGTTCGCCCAAGGGCGGTGACACCGACCAGATCAAGGCGGTGGCGTCTGGCGAATGCGGCGTGGCCATTTCAAACAGCTATTACCTGGCGCGCCTCATGCGCTCCAGCAAGCCGGAAGACCTTCTGGTGGTCAAGGACCTGGGTGTGGCCTGGCCCAACCAGAAGTCTTGGGGCACCCACATCAATGTATCGGGCGCAGGCGTGATCAAGACGGCACCGAACCGTGACGCGGCCATTCGTTTTCTGGAGTACTTGAGCAGCGACGAGGCCCAGGCTTACTTTGCCGATGGCAACAACGAGTGGCCAGTGGTCAGTTCGGCCAAGGTCAAGAACCCGGCGTTGGATTCCTTGGGTTCGTTCAAGTCAGATGCACTGCCCGTGGGCCAACTGGCCGCCAACGCGGTGCTGGCCCAGAAGGTGTTTGACCGCGCTGGCTGGCGTTGAATCAAGATTGCCGATCGGCGGCAATCTGGCGGCACAAAATGATGAGTGGCACCAAGCCCACGGCCACAATGGCCAGGGCGGCGGTGGAGGCTTCGCTCAAACGCTCGTCCGAGGCCAGGGTGTAGACCTGCGTGGCCAGGGTGTCGAAATTAAAAGGCCGCATGACCAGCGTGGCAGGCAGCTCTTTCATCACGTCGATGAACACGAGCAGGCCCGCGGTCAGCAGGCCTCGCCTCAGCAGCGGCAGGTGAACCCTGAGCAAGGTTTTGCCTGATGACAGGCCCAGGCTGCGCGCCGCGTCGTCCATGTGGGGTGTGACCCGGTGCAAGGCGGCATCCACGTTTTGCAAGGCGGCGGTTAAAAAACGGACCAGGCAGGCGTACACCAGCGCAGCAATGCCGCCTGTGAGGATCAAGCCGCCTTGCCAACCCAGGTGCGCTTTCAAAGCCGACACCAAGGCATTGTCCAGTTGGGTGACCGGGATCAGAACGCCGACGGCGATGACGGATCCCGGCAAGGCATAACCCATGCCCACGGCGCCATGGGCGGCTCTGGTCCAAAGAGTGGGGTGCAGGCGATGGGCATAAGCCACGATGAGGGCCAGTGTCACGGCCAGCACGGCAGTCATGGTTGACACCAGGAAGCTGTTGCGCGCCAAGGTCAGGAAGCGCGAGCCGAATTGGGCATCGCCGTCGGTCAGTGCCATGTGCAACATCACGCCGCCTGGCAACACGAAGCCGATCATCAGGGGGATCAGGCAAGCCACCACGGCCAGTCCTGCTGGCCAGCCCCCAAGGCGGTGACCTCGCGATGGTTTGCGCAAACCAGTGCCGTGGTAGCGGGCTCTTCCGCGCGAGCTTTGCTCAATGCTCAGCACCACCAGCACAAAGCCCAGCAGGCACATGGCCAACTGAGCTGCGGCCACACGGTCGCCCAATGAGAACCAGGCCCGGTAGATGCCGGTGGTGAAGGTTTGAACGGCAAAGTAAGAGACGGTCCCGTAGTCGGCCAGTGTTTCCATCAAAGCCAGTGTCACGCCCGCGGCAATGGCGGGGCGGGCGATGGGCAGCGAGACGCGGGCAAAGCTTTGCCACGGGCTCAAGCCCAGAGAACGGGCGGCTTCGGTCACTGCGCCGCCTCTTTCCAGAAAGGCGGTGCGGGTCAGCATGTACACATAGGGGTACATCACCCCAATGAACATGAAGATGGCCCCGGCCAAAGTGCGAACGTCCGGGAACCAGTAGTCGGCACGGGTCCAGTTCAAGCTGGCCCGAAGCCAGGTTTGGATGGGGCCTGAGAATTGGAGGAAATCCGTGTAGGCATAGGCCATCACATAAGCAGGCATGGCCAGTGGCAACACCAGCGCCCATTCAAAAACACGGCGCCCCGGAAACTCGCAATGGGTGACTAGCCAGGCCGCGCCCACGCCGACCAACGTCGTGCCGATGCCCACGCCCAGGCACAACACCACGGTGGTGGTGATGTAGTCTGGCATCACCGTGTCCATCAGGTGGGTCCAGGTGCCAGTGGTGCCTGTGTTGAACACATTGGTGGCAACGGACAACAGCGGGATGACCATGACCACGGCGATGAGCAGTGCGAGCAGGGTCAGCCCACTGGGTCGAATACGGTGGGAGTAGGGGGACATCATGGATGCGGTCTAGTGTAAGGTGCCCCCCTGTATGACTCATTTACCACCCCATCCCTCGCTGGCGCTGCACGGCATTCACCACGCTTATGGGGGCCGAACCACTGTGGCGCAGTTGAGCCTGTCGGTCGAGGCTGGTGACATCTGCTGTTTGTTGGGCCCCTCAGGCTGCGGCAAGACCACAGTTTTGCGGTGTGTGGGCGGCTTTGAGCGCCTGACCGCGGGATCGATCAGCATGGGGGGCGACGTGGTCAGCGGGCAGGGGCGGCATGTGCCCCCTGAGCGCAGGCGCATTGGCATGGTGTTCCAGGACTACGCCTTGTTTCCCCACCTGACTGTCGAGCGCAATGTGGCGTTTGGTTTGAAGGGCGGAGAGGGGGCACTTCAAACGGCGCGGCAATGGCTGGACACGGTGGGCTTGGCCGCCGCCGCCAAGCGCTATCCGCATGAGCTGTCCGGGGGGCAACAGCAGCGGGTGGCTTTGGCGCGGGCCTTGGCGCCCCAGCCGCGCTTGCTGTTGCTGGACGAGCCCTTTTCCAACCTGGACGTGGCCTTGCGTGAGCAACTCGCCACCGAGGTGCGTGGTGTGCTGAAGGCCACGGGCACCACGGCGGTTTTTGTCACGCATGATCAGAACGAGGCGTTTGCCATGGCCGATCAGATCGTGGTGATGGATCACGGGCGCATTCAGCAAATCGACACGGCCTACAACCTGTACCACCGGCCCCGCAGTCGTTTCGTGGCCGACTTCATCGGGCAGGGCGTGTTCGTGCCAGGCCGTGTGCGCGAGGCGCAATGCTTGAGCATTGAGCTGGGTGATGTGATCTCACCCGGGCCCATCTGCTACGCGAATGACCTGGCGCCCTGCGCCCCTGGCAGTCCGGTGGAAGTGTTGTTGCGGCCCGATGACGTGGTCCACGACGATGCCAGCGCGGTGCGGGCTTTGGTGAAACACAAGGCTTTCCGGGGTGCCGAGATCCTCTACACCCTGGAGCTGCCCAGTGGCGCCAGGGTGCTGTCGATGGTGCCTTCGCACCACGACCATGCGCTCAACGAATCCATCGGCGTGCGCCTGGAGATGGATCACCTCATCGTGTTTCCGCCGGGCGAGGCTTAAAACAAGAAGTAGCGCTGCGCCATTGGCAAGACCGTGGCGGGCTCGCAGGTCAGCAACTGGCCATCGGCGCGCACTTGGTAGGTTTGCGCGTCGATCTCCATCACCGGCAGGTAGTGGTTGTGCACCATGTCCATCTTCTTGACGCTGCGGCAGCCCTTCACGGCCGACACGGTTTTCTTCAAACCATATTGCTCGGGCAAGCCTGCAGCCACGCCCGCCTGGCTCATGAAGGTCAGCGAGGTGCGCGGCAGGGCGCCGCCATATGAGCCGAACATGGCGCGGTAGTGCACTGGCTGCGGCGTGGGGATGGACGCGTTCGGATCACCCATGGCCGCCGCCGCGATGAAGCCGCCCTTCAAGATGAGCGAAGGCTTGACGCCAAAAAACGCCGGGCGCCAGACCACCAGGTCGGCCCATTTGCCTTCTTCGATGCTGCCCACCTCGTGCGAAATGCCGTGGGCCAGCGCCGGGTTGATGGTGTACTTGGCCACGTAGCGCTTGATGCGCGCGTTGTCGTGGCGGTCGGTGTCGCCGGGCAGCTTGCCCCGCTGTGACTTCATCTTGTGGGCGGTCTGCCAGGTGCGCATGATGACCTCGCCGACGCGGCCCATGGCCTGCGAGTCGGAGCTGAACATGCTGATGGCGCCCAGGTCGTGCAGGATGTCTTCGGCGGCGATGGTTTCGCGCCGGATGCGGCTTTCGGCGAAGGCCAAGTCTTCGGCGATGGAGGCATCCAAGTGGTGGCACACCATGAGCATGTCGAGGTGCTCGTCAATGGTGTTGATGGTGAAGGGCCGCGTCGGGTTGGTCGATGAAGGCAGCACATTGGGCTCGCCCACCACCTTCATGATGTCCGGGGCGTGGCCGCCGCCAGCGCCCTCGGTGTGGAAACTGTGGATGGTGCGCCCCTTGAAGGCGGCCACCGTGTCTTCCACAAAGCCCGACTCGTTCAGGGTGTCGGAGTGGATCGCCACCTGGATATCGGTCTCTTCGGCCACGCTCAGGCAGGTGTCGATGGCGGCGGGCGTGGTGCCCCAGTCTTCGTGCAGCTTCAGGCCGATCACGCCGGCCTCGACCTGCTGGCGCAAGGCTTCGGGGCGGCTGGCGTTGCCCTTGCCCAAAAAGCCCAGGTTCATGGGGAAGGCATCGCCGGCCTGCATCATCAGCTTGATGTTTTCGGGGCCGGGCGTGCAGGTGGTGGCGAAGGTGCCGGTGGCCGGGCCGGTGCCGCCGCCGATCATGGTGGTCACGCCACTCATCAGTGCTTCTTCGATCTGCTGCGGGCAGATGAAGTGGATGTGCGTGTCGATGCCACCAGCAGTCACGATCATGCCTTCGGCCGCGATGATTTCGGTGCCAGGGCCGATGACGATGTCCACGCCGGGTTGCACGTCGGGGTTGCCCGCCTTGCCGATCTTGAAGATGCGGCCGCCGCGCAGGCCAATGTCGGCTTTGACGATGCCCCAGTGGTCCAGGATCAGGGCATTGGTCAGCACGCAATCGACCGCGTCCATGGGGCCGGGGCCGTTGACGCGCTGGCTTTGGCCCATGCCGTCACGGATGGTTTTGCCGCCGCCGAACTTGACTTCCTCGCCGTAGCCACCGGCCCGCAATGTCAGGTCTTGCTCGACTTCGATGACCAGGTCGGTGTCGGCCAGGCGCAGTCGGTCGCCCACGGTGGGGCCGAACATTTCAGCGTAGGCACGCCGTTGGATGGTTGCCATCAGGGGTGATCCTTCGGAAAAATCAGAGCGGGCCTTGGGTCAGGCCACGGAATCCATAGACGATGCGGTCGCCGGCGTAGTCGACCAGCTCGACGGTGCGCTGCTGGCCGGGCTCGAAGCGCACGGCGGTGCCGGAGGCGATGTTCAGGCGCATGCCGTGAGCGGCGCCGCGGTCAAATCGCAGGCCGGCGTTGGTTTCGCTGAAGTGGTAGTGCGAGCCGACCTGGATGGGGCGGTCGCCCGCGTTCTCGACGACCAGGGTGATGGTGCGGCGGCCGGGGTTGAGGTTGTGGTCGGGGCCATCGGTGAAGAGTTCGCCAGGGATCATGGTGGGCTCCTCAGAACAAGCCAGCGATGGCGGGGCTCAAGAGGCTAAGGCCCAAGGTGGTGACACCGAGGCCAGCGATGCGAGGCAGCCAGCGGCTGCGTTGGCGCAAAGCCAGGCCGACGCCGATGCCAGCCATGTGCAGGGCCAGGGTGCTCAGGACCATGCCGGTGAGCGCTGCGGCCGCGTGGCCGCCCAGTTCCTGGCCATGGGCCAACCCGTGGAAGAGGGCGAAACCCGCCACCAGGGCGGCGCCCACGCCGGTCGGCAATTCGATGCGCGTGGCCACCAGCAGCCCCAGGGCCAACAGCGAGGCGGCGATCATGGGTTCAACGCCCGGTAGGGTGACGCCATTGAGGGCCATCAAGGCGCCGATCAGCAAGGTGGCCGCAAACGCCAGCGGTGCAGACAGAAGGTGCCTGGCGCTGGCGGATGGGGTCGATTTGGCCCCCAGGCTCAAGGCGTTCCACAAGCCGACGCTGATCATGGCGGCCAAGTGGTCCAATCCCGTCAACGGGTGGGCCCCGCCTGCGGTGAAGCCGTCAAAGGCGCCGCGGTGGTGGGCCAGGCCATCGGCGCCCACGTGGGCTTGCGCCACGGACGCCAAGGTGGCCGCAGCCAGGCCGGCAGCCCAGGGAGTGCAAGCCACCATGGTGCGGCGGAATGAGGTTGTCGGCATGTTCTTGAATCCAGGCTGGGACGTGGACGGGTTTGATTGAACCTTATTGGTGCAATTCAAGGCTGATGGAATGGTTTCAAGCAATAGGTTGGTGCACGGTCACCAATTTGGTGCCGTCCGGGAAGGTCGCTTCCACCTGGATTTCAGGCACCATGTCGGCCACGCCGTCCATGACGTCGTGGCGGCTCAACACGGTTTTGCCTTCGCTCATCAAAGTGGCCACGGTTTTGCCGTCGCGGGCGCCTTCCATGATGGCGGCCGTGATCAGGGCCACGGCTTCCGGGTAATTCAGCTTGAGTCCCCGGGCCTTGCGGCGCTCGGCCAGCAGGGCGGCCGTGAAGATCAGCAGCTTGTCTTTCTCTCGTGGGGTCAGTTCCATTGTTGTTCTCGGCACCGAAATTGCGGCACTGGCCGTTGATGAAGTACCCACTATGCAAGACACACGCCAAATGAGTCCAGCCGCCGAACGGCGCATTGATGGCCCGCCCGCCGCCGAGGACGAGTCTTCGGCCGATTTGCTGGGAGACCAGGCCCTGCAGCGCGTGGTCAAGGTGCGGCGTGACTACAACACTTGGGTGGGCAGCGAGACGCTGGAGGACTACGCCCTGCGCTTCACGCCCCGGTCTTTCCGCAAGTGGAGCGAATGGCGGGTGGCCAACACGGCCTTCGGCGCGGCGTCTTTCCTGGTGCTGGAAGCGGTCGGCGCCACCTTGATGGTGGAGCATGGCTTCATCAACGCCTTATGGGCCATCCTGGCCACCGGCTTGATCATCTTGCTGGCCGGTTGGCCGATCAGCGTGTACGCGGCCCGCCATGGCGTGGACATGGACCTGCTGACGCGGGGCGCCGGCTTTGGCTACATCGGCTCCACCATCACCTCGCTGATCTACGCCACCTTCACCTTCATCTTCTTCGCGCTGGTGGCCGCGATCATGGCCTATGCGCTGGAGCTGGCCTTCGACATCCCGCCCGCCTGGGGCTACCTGATCTGCGCGGTGGTGGTCGTGCCGCTGGTCACGCACGGGGTCACGGTCATCAGCCGATTGCAGGTGTGGACGCAGCCGATTTGGCTGGTGATGCTGGTGCTGCCTTACATCTACGTGTTCAAGGCCAATCCGCATGTGCTGAGCGACCTGGTGGGGTATGGCGGCGCACAGGGGCAGGCGCCGGGCTTCAACCTGATGTCCTTTGGCGCGGCCATGACGGTGGGCGTGGCCTTGATCACACAGATGGGCGAGCAGGCCGACTACCTGCGCTTCATGCCCGAGCAGCAGCCCAAACACAAGGCGCGCTGGTGGTTCAGCGTGTTCATGGGCGGGCCGGGCTGGGTGATCCTGGGCGTGCTGAAGATGTTGGGCGGCACGGTGCTGGCCTACCTGGCCTTGAGCCTGTCGGTGCCGGCGGACCGCGCGGTTGACCCCAATCAAATGTACCTGCTGGCCTACGAGACCATGTTCTCGAACCTGAGCTGGGCGGTGGCGGCCACCTGCCTGTTCGTGGTGATTTCTCAGCTCAAGATCAACGTCACCAACGCCTACGCGGGTTCGCTGGCCTGGTCCAACTTCTTTGCGCGCATCACGCACAGCCACCCCGGGCGCGTGGTCTGGGTGGTGTTCAACACCATGATCGCCTTGATGCTGATGGAGTTGAACGTGTTCCAGGCCTTGGGGCGCGTGCTGGGGCTTTACTCCAACATCGCCATCGCCTGGATGATGGCCGTGGTGGCCGACCTGGTCATCAACAAACCCATGGGTTGGTCGCCCAAGGGCATCGAGTTCAAGCGCGCTTATTTGTACGACGTGAACCCGGTGGGTGTGGGCGCGATGAGCGCGGCGTCGATCCTGTCGGTGACGGCCTACTTGGGCTGGCTGGGGCCGATGGCGCAGGCCTTCTCGGCCTTGATCGCGTTGGTCACGGCCCTGGTCACCTCACCGCTGATCGCCTGGTTCACCCAGGGGCGCTATTACATCGCGCGTCAGCCCGAGCCCAAGGCGCCCAGCTGCGACACCTGTCCATCAAAGCAAGGCATGAAAGGCGTCTACCGCTGCACCGTGTGCGAGCGCGAGTACGAAGGCGAGGACATGGCCCATTGCCCGGCTTACCAGGGCTTCATCTGCTCGCTGTGCTGCTCGCTGGATGCCCGCTGCCACGACCTGTGCAAGCCCGATGCGCGCTGGTCGGCGCAGTGGCGGGCGGTGGGGCAAAAGCTGCTGCCACCTTTCGTCTGGCGCCACCTGGACACCGAGTTGGGCCACTTCATGCTGTTGATGGGCGGGCTGGTACCGGCCTTGGCGCTGCTGTTCGCCCTGATCTTCAACCACGAGTTGCGCGCCTTGGATCAGCCGGCCACCTTGGGCCTGATCGACGCGCTGCAAAGCGGCTTCCTCAAGGTCTTTGCCGTGCTGCTGGTGATCTCGGGCGTGGTGGGCTGGTGGCTGGTACTGGCGCACAAAAGCCGCAAGGTGGCGCAAGAAGAATCCAACCGGCAGACCCACTTGCTGGTGCGCGAAGTAGAGTTGCACCGCCGCACCGATGACAAACTGCAGCAGGCCAAACGCACCGCCGAGCAGGCCAACCAGGCCAAAAGCCGCTACATCTCGACCATCAGCCACGAGCTGCGCACGCCGCTCAACAGCATCCTGGGCTATGCGCAATTGCTGGACGAAGACCAGCGCCTGCCCGAGCACGCCAGGCACGGCATCGAGGTGATCAAGCGCGGTGGCGACCATTTGCTGTCGCTGATCGAAGGCACCCTGGACATCGCCCGCATCGAAAGCGGCAAGCTGACGCTGGACGTCAAGCCCATGCGCTTGTTCGAGTCCCTGCAGCAGATCATCAACATGCTGCAGCCGCAAGCCTTGAGCAAGGGCTTGAGCTTTGAGGTGGAGTTGGACGCGGCCCTGCCTGAAGTGGTGCGTGCCGACGAACGCCGGGTGCGCCAGATCCTGTTCAACGTGCTGGGCAACGCGGTGAAGTTCACCTCACAAGGCAGCGTGAAATTCCGGGTCAGCTACGCCCGTGAAATCGCTTTGGTCGAGGTGATCGACACTGGGCCCGGCATCCCGATCGACGAGCTGGAGCGCGTCTTCGAGCCCTTTGCGCGTGGTTCATCGGTGGCGGGCTCGTCGGTGGCAGGCACCGGCCTGGGCTTGACCATCAGCAAGATGCTGACCGACCTGATGGGCGGCGAGATGAAGGTCAGCAGTGTGGAAGGGCAGGGCACGGTTTTCCGCATCCGCCTGTTCCTGCCGCAGGTGCGCCTGACCCACGCTGACCGCTCGGTGCCCTTGGGCCTGCGCACCGGCTATGTGGGTGATCGCCTCCGGGTCTGGGTGGTGGACAACGAAGAGGCCGACCGTGGCCTGCTGGTGCGCATCCTCGAACCCCTGGGCTTTGATGTGACCCCGTTGGCATCGGGCGTGGAGTGCCTGTCCCTTTTGCGCAGTTGCCCGCAGGCGCAAGAACCCCATGCCGTGTTGATGGACCTGGCGATGCCCGGCATCGACGGTTGGACCACCATCCGTACCATCAAGCAAGAAGGCTTGAGCCGCGCGCCGATTGCCATCGTGTCGGCCAACGCCTTTGACAAGGGCATGGACAACGACGTGGGCGTGACGTTTGACGATTTCATCGTCAAGCCCGTGCGCATGGCCGAGCTGCTGGATTGGCTGGGGCGGCGCCTGACCTTGCAATGGATCGAGGCGCAACGCCCCGCCGTCAGCCAACCCATGGGCGCGCAAAGCGCGGGCGACGGCATGCAGGTGCTGCCATCGCTCAAAGCCTTGCAAAGCCTGGAAGAGCTGATCGATGCAGGCTATGTGCGCGGTGTGCACAAAACGCTGGACCAGATCGCGGCGGCCGAGCCCCAATGCGAGGTGTTTGTGCAGCACATGCGCCACCTGGCCAAGCAGTTCCAGCTCGATGCCTTGGCCGATGCCGTCAAGCGGGCGCTGGTGCAGTTCCATGCACAATCGCGGCCATGATCCCCATGCTTGACCGACTCGACCGCAGCCGTACCGATGTCGTGCTCATCGTGGACGATGTGCCCGACAACCTCTCCCTGCTGCACGATGCGCTGGACGAAGCCGGCTACACCGTGCTGGTGGCCACGCATGGTGAAGCCGCCTTGCAGCGCGCCAGCCAATCGGTGCCCGACATCATCTTGCTCGACGCCTTGATGCCCGGCATGGACGGCTTTGAGGTGGCCCGCCGCCTGAAAGCACTGCCCGAGACCAGCCACATCCCGATCGTCTTCATGACCGGCCTGACCGAGACCGAGCACGTGGTGGCCGCCTTTGAAGCCGGTGGCGTGGACTACGTTACCAAACCGATCAGACCCCGCGAAGTGCTGGCCCGCATCGTCTCGCACATGGCCAGCGCGCGCCAGGCCAGGCAAGCTCGCAGTGCGTTGGATGCCTTTGGCCATGCGTCGATGACGGTGCGCTTGTCGGACGGCCGGGTCATGTGGCAGACGCCCTTGGCGCGCAAACTCTTGCAGCAGTATTTCGAGACGCCCGAGAGCGTGGCGCCCGACGAGTTGGTCGTCTGGCTGCGCCAGGTCACGCCCAGCGCCCTGGCCGACATGGCCACCGGCAAGCCGCCAACGCCCTGGCTGGTGCAGCAAGCCGGTCGGCGCCTGAGCTTTGCCCTGCACGAACCCACGGGCGATGACAACTGGCTGCTGGTCATGCGCGAGACCTCGGACGAGGCGGCCATCCAAGCCCTGACCCAGGAGCTCAAGCTCACGGCCCGCGAGGGCGAAGTGCTCTACTGGGTGGTCAAGGGCAAGACCAACCGCGACATTGGCGACATCCTGGGCACCAGTCCGGCCACCGTCAAAAAACAGCTGGAACATGTCTTTGCCAAGCTGGGCGTCGAGACCCGCACGGCGGCCGCCGGACTGGCGATGAGCCGGGTGGGGCAGTTGAAAATGCGCTGAGGCGCCCACGCGCCCCGGGCAAGTTGTGATCAGTTGGTTGCAAAAAAAGTGTTTCCGCTATTGCCAGCCAAAGTGGGCTCGATACACTGGTCAGCACTGAAGCCTGGGACCTTGTCCCGATTGGAAAGGGCTGCAGATGTCGGGTTCTTCTGGTGTTGATCTGATCGAGGCCGAAGGGCAACTCTGGTTGCACCACCGGCCCATGCCCAACCGCCCCGCCTTGAGTGTCGAGGCGGCGAAGGATTTGATTGCCCAATCCGGGCATGCCCATTGGTTTTTGCTGGGTGACGAACTGCACCAGGCAGTGAGCCGGTGTGCCAGTGAAGAGTCCTTCAAGGTGGTCATCGCCGAGCGGCGAGACGCCAGCTTCGAACTTGAAATCGCGCCCGATGCCATGTGCGCCTGGGTGACGGTAAGCCCAGCGCGGGGCGGCAGCTTGCTGGATGTGAGTGTCCTGGTGCCTGCATTGGCCCAGGCCGGTGTGCTGTTTGGCGTTGACGAAGCCGCCTTGCAGCAAGTGTGCGCCTCGCCCGAAGGTGGCCGGGTGGTGGCCGCCAAGGGCAAACCGGCCCGCAATGGCGAAGACGCACGTTTCGAGATGCTGGTCGACGTCACGCGCGATCGCCGACCCAAAGTGGGCCAGAACGGCTTGATCGATTTCCGTGAGCTGGGTGACATCCCCGTGGTCGAGGCTGATCAGGCCTTGATGAAAATCATCCCCGAAACCGTGGGATTCCTGGGCCGCAACGTCCGCGCCGAGGTGCTGGAGCCGGTGCGCGGCCAACCCGTGGCTTTCGCGGCAGACCTGCCCGGTGCCAAGGTGGATGGCCAAGACCCTAAGCTCTTGCGCGCCCTTTTCAAGGGGCAGCCGGTGCGCATGGGCGACGGCGTCATGGTCGAGCAGGTGGTTTATTTCAATGGCGCGAGCATGGCCACGGGCAACATCGCGTTTGATGGCACCGCGCAAATTGAAGGTGACGTCCTCACCGGCATGAAAGTGCAGGCCAGCGGCGACATCATCGTGACAGGGACCGTGGATGGCGGGCACCTGGAGGCCGGCGGCAGCATCAGGGTGGGCGGCGGCATCATCGCCCGTGCCAGTGCGCGCGCGGGCGATTCGGTGTCGGCCCGATTTGTCGAAAACTCCAGCGTTGATGCCGGTGTTGGCATCACCATCGACAGCATGGTCTTGCAAAGCCAATTGCAGGCTGGTAACCAGATCATCGTTGGCACGCAGTCACCGCAGCGTGGGCGCCTGGTGGGCGGTTCTGCCCGCGCCATGATGCTGATCCGTGTGCCCCTGCTGGGCGATTCGGCCAGCGTGGTCACCCAGGTGCTGGTGGGCGTCAACCCTGTGCTGGAGGCCGAATACCAGGATGTGCTGGGCCTGATTGCCAAGCAGAACCAGGAAGAAGAAAACCTCGGCAGGCTTGTCCAGCACCTGACCCGGCAGGGCGACAAAACGGGTGTGCTGGACCGGCTGCGGTCCAACTGGGCGCAGGCGCTGCAGGCCCTGGGCTTGTTACTGGTGCGCAAGGATGAGCTGGACAAGCAGATGGCCTTGTTTGGCAACGCGCGTGTCGAGATCGGCGCGGGAGTATCGGGCCCGGTGGACCTGGCCTTTGGCAAGACGCAGCGCCGTTTGCGACGCACTTATGACATCGGGTACTTCTCCATCGACAAGGACTTGGTCCTGTTCACGACGCCGGATGGAGAAGCCTTGGTGGTGGATGGTTGATTCAGGTCAAACCCAATTGCCCAGCAGCAATCCAGGCACACGCTCGAACTCGCGCAAGTTATTGGTGATCCGGGGTATGAACTGTCAGCGCCGATTGAATTCGGACGGTCAGTTTTCAAAATGCGCGTCTCACACGTTCGCCCGGTCCTTCCAAACGGTGCATGACCACGCCTGCACCGTTTTTGGCCAGCTTCACCACCATCCTTCGTGCTTGCCCCAAGCCAGGACCAATGGTGTTGGCGCCGATGCAGATGTGAGCCACTTTTGGCTCATGTGCCGACGACCCCGTGAGCCACACGAGCGGGTCAGAGACCCGCACTCCTGTTAGACGTCGGGGCTGAACAAGTGGCGCAGTCGAAGGTCGGCTCGGTGGCTCACTCCGGTCTCGGCGGCAACACCAAAGAGCATTTAAGTGCAAGAGCGCCATTACTCTCAAGTTCGGTAACCGAACCGGCAAAGAAAAACGCCTCCAACATTGCTGCTTGAGGCGTTTCCAATTGGTGCACCACCAGGAGGTGCGGTCCCTTGGCTATGACTGCGTCAACGGCGCGTCAATTTCCTTCTTGGCGCTGCTGTCCGAACCCACCTTTGGTGGCTCAATCTTGCGCAGCCACGACTGAGCGCAGTCCACCGTCGTGCCCACGGCGCCATATTCACTGATCAAGCCTTCGCCCTCGACCTTCCAGATGCGGCCATGCTCGCTGTGTTCCCCACGCAGGCACACCACGCGAACCTTCTTGCCCACGTTCGGCCCCTTGGTGCCCAGGGCGCCTTCGATGATCTCGGCGTGATCGCCAGCTTGGATCGGTTTCATGTGAGCTTCCTGACGAATTCTGATTTCAGGCCCATCGCGCCGATCCCGTCGATCTTGCAGTCGATGTCGTGATCGCCCTCGGCCAGTCGGATGTTCTTGACCTTGGTGCCGACCTTGACCACGAGCGAAGATCCCTTGATCTTCAAGTCCTTGATCACTGTGACCGTGTCGCCGTCTTTGAGTTCATTGCCGTTGGCATCGCGGATCACGCGGATGTCATCAGGTGCCGACGACGCAGTGGATGGCGCCGACCACTCGTGGCCGCACTCAGGGCAGATGAGCTGAGCGCCGTCTTCATAGGTGAAGGCGGACTGGCACTGAGGGCAGGCGGGCAAGGTGCTCATGAGTATGTGGCGATGAGAGCAGAGCAATGATCGAAGTTCGGTTTCCGAACCTACGAAGCAAAAAGCCCCGTACTTTCGTACAGGGCTTCGCTTATTTGGCTCCTCGACCTGGGCTCGAACCAGGGACCTACGGATTAACAGTCCGACCACCGATTATCCGTAAGATGAAGAATCTTAACATGTTTTTTGGAGTGACGCAAGTGGGTCTTCGTCTTGACCGAACCTATGCCGAACCGCCGTCAATGCCGGGCTCCTGATTTATTCAAAAAAGCGAATCGATTCAAGGAGTTGCAGAGACGATAGCCGATCGAACCCCGACAATGCCAGGGCGCGCGGCTTTTCTCGGGGCGGCCTTTGGAACTTGCCGCGAAGAGCGGCCCATGGTGCCTCGCCGGGCCGGGCGAGTGGGGTAGGGAGGGGCGGCTCGGAGCGGCGTCGTTGGGGGCCACTATGGGCCGACACGGGCGACTCGCGGTCTGCGGGCCGGGTGCGGGCGGCGGGCCGCTTCAAGACCAAATGCCACACTGGGCAGGCTAGGTGTCAAGTCCCGGCTGGTTATAAACGCGCTTCTTGAACAATTCAGGTTTTTTGGCATGCCAGTCTTTCAGCGCCTGAACGGGTGAGACGTGTTTGAGCGCCCGTTGCGGGATGAGATGGTTGTAAGTCTTCATGTAGCTC
>NZ_JACMNS010000087.1 GCF_014378415.1 Aquabacterium sp. | reverse complement strand
GGCCGCTGGGACGAGTTCGACATCCACTTGCGGGGCGCCTTGACGCCCGGCAACGCGCACACCCTGAGCGTGGAAGAAGTGCGCGAGGCCCTGATCCAGATCTCGATCTACGCTGGCGTGCCCGCCGCCAACACCGGATTTGCGCGGGCCCTGGGCATCATGAAAGAGCTGGGCATCGAGCCCCCGCCCCGCCCTGCCACCGAAGCCTGGCACCCGGGCGTGGGCCGGTCGGTCTTCACCAGCACCCGCCCCAAATTGCACGCCACCGTGCGCGAGGCGCGCAACGGCGATGAGGCCGCCCACACCGTGGTCCTCAGCCACGCGCTGGGCCAGGACAGCAGCATGTGGGATGCCGTGGCCAACGACCTGGCGGCCACTTGCCGCGTCATCTGCCCGGACACCCGAGGCCATGGCCGCTCGCAAATCCCCAACGATCCCCTGAGCCTGGCCGAATTGGCCGCCGACGCCGCCCGCCTGATCGACGAAGTGGCCCAAGAGCCCGTGATCTGGGTCGGCCTGTCGATGGGCGGCATGATTGGTCAGGAACTGGCAATCCGCCACCCGGAAAAGGTCAAGGCACTGGTGCTGTCCAACACCACCAGCGCTTACCCGGAATCTGGGCGCGTGGCCATCGGACAGCGCATCGCCACGGTGGAGTCCCATGGGCTGGGCGCGGTCAGCACCAGCACGATGGCCCGCTTTTTCAGCGAGTCGTTCCGCCAGACACACTCCGCCACCGTGGCACGTCACCAGCGCTTGCTGGAGGCCACCGATCCGGAAGGCTACATTGCCTGCGCGATCGCCATCTGTGAAATCGACCTCACCTCGCAGCTGAACCAGATCCGTGTGCCCACGCTGATCATCGCGGGCGAACGAGATGAGAGCACGCCCCTGGAGATGGCCTCGGTGCTGGCACGGGGCATTGCCCGATCGCAATTAGTGACCCTGAGCGGTTGCGCGCACCTCAGTGCCGCCGAGAACCCCTCGGCGTTCTCCGACCTGGTGGGCGAATTCGTGGCGAGCCTTTGAGGGCGCACTGGCCTGCCACGCGGCAAACGCCATGAAAAAAGCCCCGCCGAAGTGGGGCTTTTTTCATGGCGTTTGCCGAGCGGGAGAACCCGCCAGGCAAGATCAGGCAGCGCGACGAGCGCGGCGACTGACCAAGGCCACACCAGCCAGACCCAGGCCCATCAGCACGTAAGTGCCTGGCTCAGGGATAGTCGCTGCAATGGTGCCCACGAAGGACACTTTGCCAACCGACTGGGTGGTGTTGTAGATGCCGCCGACGTTCGACAGTTCGATCATGGGCACATTGCTCGATTTGGCAAAGTTGTAGGCAGAGACGCCTGTACCCTTGATGGTGAACGTGGCTGAACTGCCTTCAGTGACACCCGTGCCAGCAAAGTTGATGCTGCCGTTGTAGATGTAACCGCCATCCTTGAAGATGGAGGGCAAACTCAGGAAAGTGGCGCCACCGGTAACACCGCCGCCTGCGACCGTACCCCAGTTACCGTTCAACCACAGGCTGTCCACCAAGGTGCCAGCAGTGGTCTTTTGCGGAAACGAAGTTACGTTTTCCGTCAGCTTGATCTCAACGCCACCAGTGATGTCCTTGATGGACAACGAGGCCACTGAATCGAGCAGCGTCTTGGTGTCGAAAGGATTGTAGGGCGTAGACGTGTCATAGAACGTCTTGAAATCGTAGGTGTAGCTGGCTTGTTGCAGCACAGCAGCATTTGCCGCAGAGGCAATCGCCATTGCCGCCAGACCTGTCGCCACTGCTATTCTTCGCAGATTTTGTATCATAAAAAGCTCCTCTCCTCGCGGAAGATGTCGGAAGCGGTGACTGGAATCATTTCGTGATATAGCCCCGACTCTGTAAATATTAGCTGTGCAACGCCCGACGACCAAGAGGGTTTTGCCGACCCCCCGTTCAAGGGGTCCAAGACTGAAAACCGTGCCCAAACCAAGGCTGGAGAGCGGCAAATTACCCGTCGATACGCCACCCCAACTGTGCACTATGCTGTGTGGCCCGTGTACCCCAGGAATCAGTGTTTTTGTGTCCGCCTCTCCCAGCCCAGCCTCTACCCTCAATCCGGCCCAGATGGCCGCCGTGCTCCACCTTGATGGCCCCTGCCTGGTTCTGGCCGGGGCCGGTTCGGGCAAAACCCGCGTCATCACCCAGAAGATCGCACGGCTGCTGCAGCCCGGTCACGGCGCCGACCTGGCGCCTTCACAGATCGCGGCCATCACTTTCACCAACAAGGCCGCGCTTGAGATGCGCGAACGCGCCAAGGCGCTGGTCGGGGGCAAGGCCGCCAGCAAACTGCTGGTCTGCACCTTCCACTCGCTGGGCGTGCGCCTGCTGCGCGAAGATGGCGAGGCCCTGGGCCTGAAACCCAAGTTCTCGATCATGGACAGCGACGACGTGCTGGGCATCATCCGCGACGCGGGCGGCACCACCGACGCGGCGCAGGCCAAGCGCTGGCAATGGACCATCAGCAGCTGGAAGAACCAGGGCCTGAACAGCGCCCAGGCCGAAGGCGCCGCCGAGAACGACGACGAACGCGTCTGCGCCCGCGTCATGCGCCTGTACGAAGAGCGCCTGATGGCCTACCAGGCGGTCGACTTTGACGATCTGATTGGCCTGTCGATGAAGCTGCTGGCCGACCACGAGCACGTGCGCGCCAAGTGGCAGCGCAACCTGCGCCACGTGCTGGTCGACGAATACCAGGACACCAACGCCACGCAGTACGACCTGCTCAAGCTGCTGGTGGGCGAGCGGGGCATCTTCACCGCCGTGGGCGACGACGACCAATCCATCTACGGCTGGCGCGGCGCCACCCTGGACAACCTCAAGCGCCTGCCGCAGGATTTTCCGCAGCTGAAAGTGATCCCGCTGGAGCAGAACTACCGCTCGACCAGCGCCATCCTGCGGGCGGCCAACCACGTCATCGCCCTGAACCCCAAGTTGTACCCAAAGACCTTGTGGAGCGACCTGGGCGAGGGCGAGCCGGTCAAGGTGGTTGAGTGCGACAACGAAGAGCACGAGGCCGAGCGCGCCGTGGGCCGAATCGTGGCGCTGCATGCGGGCGCCACGGGCTCCACCGTGGCCGCCCCCTGGAGCGATTTCGCCATTCTGTACCGCGCCAACTTCCAGGCCAAAGCCTTTGAAAAGGCGCTGCGCAAGGCCAACATCCCCTACAAGGTGTCGGGCGGACAAAGCTTTTTCGACCGGGCCGAGATCAAGGACCTGTGCGCCTGGCTGCGCCTGCTGGTCAACAACGACGACGACCCGGCGTTTTTGCGCGCCGTGACCACGCCCAAGCGCGGCATTGGCCACCAGACCCTGGGCTCGCTGGGCGAGTTCGCCGGCAAGTGGAAGGTCAGCCTGTACGAGGCGCTGTTCGCTGAATCGTTGTCAGGCTCGTTGAACGCGCGCGCCATCGACTCGTTGCACGAGTTCGGCCGCTTTGTGAACGAGCTGGACCACCGCGCCCGCACCACCTCGGGCAACGAAGATGCGAAGGTGCTGCTGATGGAGTGGCTCAAGGACATCGGCTATGAACAGCACCTGTACGACGAGGCCGAAAGCGAGAAAATCGCCGCCAGCCGCTGGGCCAACGTCATGGATTTCATCGACTGGATTGCCAAGCGCTGTGGCGGCGAGATCGAGAACGACGGTGGCATGACGGTTGAGATCGAGCGAAAAAACGTGATCGAGGTGGCCCAGACCATCTCGCTGATCACCAGCCTGGCCGACCGGGGCGGCGACCCCAATGTGGTGACCTTGTCGACTCTGCATGCGTCCAAGGGATTGGAGTGGCCGCACGTGGTGCTGGCGGGCGTGAACGAAGGCTCATTGCCGTTCAACAACGAAGCCAACGAGATCACCCCTGATCGATTGGAAGAAGAGCGGCGGCTAATGTACGTGGGCATCACGCGCGCCCGGCTGAGCCTGGCGGTCAGCACGCTCAAGCGCCGCAAGAAGGGGCGCGAGCTGATCGTGGCCATCCCCAGCCGTTTCATCGCCGAGATGAAGCTGAACGAAGGTGGGCCGGTAGAGAATCCACGCGAAAAATTGCGCCGACAGCGGGAGGAGCTGGCGGCCAAATCAGCCAGCGCCAAGCCCATGGAACCCTGAAGGCACAAAAAAAACCCGAAATCGAACGATTCCGGGTTTTGAAATCCGCCAAATGAATGGAGGAGTGGAGGAGACAAATGAAACAAGCTGGGTGTCTGACCAGGGAACCGGTAAAAAGTTCCACACCCATGAAAAAAATTGTAATCTTTACCAGAAAATGGCACAAGGGGTTTCCCGCAGAATTGTTTCTTTGTGCAAAATTTAACCCTTTTGAGACCTCTGGAAGCAAACACATGGAATGCACCATTCACTGGCAACCCTCGGCGGGCATGGCTTTTCTGGCCGAAACCGGCAGCGGTCACACCTTGATGATGGACGGCGCCCCCGATGGCGGCGGGCGCAACCTGGCGCCTCGCCCCATGGAGACCGTGCTGGCGGGCACGGGCGGCTGCACGGCTTATGACGTGGTCTTGATCCTCAAACGGGGGCGCCATGATGTGCGCGGCTGCCAGCTCAAGCTCACCAGCGAACGGGCCGACACTGACCCCAAGGTCTTCACCAAGATCCACATGCACTTCGTGGTGACGGGCGTGAACCTGACCGAGGCCGCCGTTCAACGCGCGATTCAAATGTCGCACGAGAAATACTGTTCGGCCAGCATCATGCTGGGCAAAACGGCCGAGATCACGACCAGCTTCGAGCTCGTGGCGGCCTGACTCGGCCCAAAACCAATCAGAGGTAGTGCGCCGTGGTCGTCATGACCTTGGCGGCCAGGCGCATGAGGCCCCGCACCGGGGCTGGCAACGCCACCGCGCCGGCTTTGAGCGCCGCCCGGGCATGCTCGGCCTCGTCATCCCGCATCTGGGTCACGATGGCGCGTGAGGGATGATCCCCTGCGGGCAAGGACGCAAGGTGCCCGTCCAGGTGCTGCTCGACCTGGCGTTCGGTCTCGACCACGAAACCCAAGCTGACTTTGTCGCCCGCGCGCGCCGCCAGCAAGCCCAGCGCGAAAGACCCGGCGTACCAAAGCGGGTTGAGCCGGCTAGTGCGGCCGCCCAGTTCGCGCAGGCGCTGCTCGGTCCAGGCCAGGTGGTCGGTTTCTTCACGGGCGGCGGCGTCGAACTGGGCCTTCAAGGCCTGGTCTCGGGTGCCCAGGGCCTGTGAGGCGTAAAGGGCCTGCGCGCACACCTCGCCCACGTGGTTGACCCGCATGAGGGCGGCGGCGTGGCGCTTCTCGCCCTCGGTCAAGGGTGTGCTGTCCACCACCTGTGGCTGCGGACACGGGCGCGAAGCACTGTGATCGGCAAACGCCGTGCGCAGCGCTGAATCAAGCGCGATCAGAATGTGATCAACCGGAGAGTGGTCACGGCCCACAGTGGCCGACGGAGCTGTAGATGACATCATGTTGCCCATGTTAGCGCTGCATCAATCCACGACTCTTGGCAATGGACATCAGCATGCCCAAGGCCAGGCCCAGGGTGACCATCGCCGTGCCACCATAACTGATGAAGGGCAAGGGCACACCCACGACGGGCAGGATGCCACTGACCATGCCCATGTTGACGAAGGCGTAGGTGAAAAAACTGAGCGACACGCTGCCCGCCAGCAGGCGCGAGAACAGCGTGGGCGCCTGCGCTGCGATCATCAAACCTCGGAAGATGAGGGCCAGGAACCCCGCGATCAACAGCAGGCAGCCGACCAGGCCCTGCTCCTCTGAAAACGCCGCGAAGATGAAATCGGTGGTGCGCTCAGGGATGAACTCCAGGTGGGTCTGCGTGCCCTTCATGAAACCCTTGCCAGTGAGCCCGCCCGAGCCGATGGCGATCATGCCCTGGATGATGTGAAAGCCCTTGCCCAGCGGATCGGTGGTGGGGTCGAGCAAGGTGCAGACGCGGTTTTTCTGATAATCGTGCAGGCCCACCCACTCCACGCCCGGCTGGCAGATTTTGGCCTCGGACATGACCAGCGCGGTGATCCCGGCCGCGGCCAGCAAGACCACAGGCAGGATCAACTTCCAGTTCAGCCCCGCGAAAAAAATCACGTACACGCCCGCCGACAGCACCAGCAGCGAGGTGCCCAGGTCGGGCTGCCTCATGATCAGGCCCACGGGAATGGCCAGCAGCAATCCGGCCACCGCGAAGTCCAAACCGCGCAGTTGGCCTTCACGGCGCTGGAACCACCAGGCCAGCATCAGCGGCATCGCGATCTTGAGGATCTCGCTGGGCTGGATGACCATGCCCACGTTGAGCCAGCGCGTGGCACCTTTCTTGGTGATGCCCACGTGCGGCAAGGCCGTGATGATCAACAGCAGCACACCCGCCATGTACAGCGGCACGGCCAATGCCATCAAGCGTTGCGGCGGCACTTGCGCGGCCAGGAACAACACGATGAAGGCCAGCGCCATGTTGCGCGACTGGTCGATGAAACGGGTGCCATGGTCGTAGCCCACCGAGTACATGGTGAACAAGCCAACCCCGCACAGGAACAAGACCGCGATCAGCAGCGGCAGGTCAAAGCCCAGGAAGATGGGCTTGACGCGTTGCCACAGGGAGGGCTGATCAAACGATCCGTTCATGGCGCGCTCGCGGGTGAGGAAGAGGCGGCCGCCGGGGCAGACGCCGAAGCCGGCAGGGGCACATCGCCGCCAAACGCGTCCTGGCCGTGGGGCATGGACACCTCGGCAACCTTGCGAGGTACGCCGATGGGCGGCCCACCCTTGCCTTGCCGCACGGCCTCGATGTCTTCTTCGCTGGGGTACTGGCCCAGCAGCAGGTAGTCGAGCACGCGGCGCGCGATGGGCGCGGCGGCCTCGGCGCCAAAACCGGCGTTCTCCACGATCACGGTCAAGGCGATGCGGGGTTGGTCGACCGGCGCGAAGGCTTCGTACAGAGAGTGGTCGCGTTGGTATTCATCCATGCGCGAGGCCACGTATTTTTCATTCTTCTTCAAACCCACGGCCTGGGCTGTGCCGGTCTTGCCACCGCTGGCATAGGTCGCGCCCAGGAACACGCGGGTCGAGGTGCCCTCTTGCGTCACGCCATGCATGGCTTCGCGGATGAAGGCGGTGTGCTCGGGCTTGAAGGCCAGCGGCACCAGGGCCTGGCTGGAGACCACGCGTTTTTCGCGGGTGAGCACGTCTTCGATCTCGCGCACCAGGCGCGGCTCGTAGCGCCGCCCATCGGACACCATGGTGGACAAGGCCGAGGCCATCTGCAACATGGTGAAGCTGTTGTAGCCCTGCCCGATGCCCAACGAGATGGTTTCGCCCGCGTACCAGCGGCGCTGCTCAGGCTTCTTGTAAGCGCGGCGCTTCCAATCGGTCGAAGGCAACAGGCCAGTCACCTCACCCTTGAGGTCAATGCCCGTCAACCGCCCAAACCCCAGGGGGCTCATCTGGCTGTGGATCAGGTCCACGCCCAACTCATTGGCCAAGGAATAAAAATACACGTTGCTGGATTTGACGATGGCCCGGCGCATGTCCACCATGCCGGTCTGCTCGTTCTCCGGGCTGCGGAACTTGTGGCCGCCGAACATGAAGACGCCGCTGTCATACATGCTCATGGTGGCGCTGCGCTTGCCGGTGTTCAGGGCGGCCAGCGCCATGAAAGGCTTGAAGGTGGAGCCCGGCGGGTAGGTGCCACGCAAGGCCCGGTTGAGCAAGGGTTTGTCGGGCGACTCGTTCAGCTCTTTCCAGTTCTCGCTGTCGATGCCATCGACGAACAGGTTGGGGTCGAAGGTGGGCTTGCTGACGAAAGCCAGCACCTCGCCGTTGCGCGGATCAATCGCCACCAGGGCCCCACGGCGGGTGCCATACAGGCGCTCAATCAGAGCCTGCAACTTGATGTCGATCGCCATGTGCACCGTGTTGCCCGGCGTGGGCGGCCTAGAGCGCAGTCGGCGCACGGCCCGACCGCCCGCGCTGGTTTCCACCTCTTCCACGCCGGTCAGGCCATGCAGTTCGCGCTCGTAGTTCTGCTCGATGCCCAGCTTGCCGATGTAATCGGTGCCCCGGTAGTTGGCCTGCTCTTCTTCGGGCCAATCTTCGATGGCTTCTTTTTCCTTGATGTTGATGCGGCCGATGTAGCCCAGCACGTGGCTGGCCAGCTCGCCATAGGGGTAGTGGCGGAACAAACGCGCCTGGATGTCCACCCCAGGGAAGCGAAAACGCTGAGCCGTGAAGCGCGCCACCTCGGTGTCGGTCAGGCGGGTGCGGATGGGGATGGACTCGAAGCTCTTGGACTCCTCACGCAAGCGTTTGAAGCGGCGGCGGTCACGCGGGGCCACTTCGACGATCTTGGCCAACTCGTCAATGGTGGCCTCGACGTTGTCGACCTTGGAGGGCGTGATCTCCAGCGTGTAGGCCGAGTAATTGTTGGCCAGCACCACGCCGTTGCGGTCGACGATCAGGCCCCGATTGGGCACGATGGGCACCACGGCAATTCGGTTATTCTCGGCCTGGGTGGACAGCTCGTCGTGGCGGCTGACCTGCAGCACCAGCAGGCGTGAGACCAGCAAGGCAAAGCAAAACAGCACGAATCCGACCGCGGCCCACACGCGGGCGCGAAAACGCCCCAGTTCCTGCTTGAGATTCTTGATTTCGGTCATGGACAGATCAAGGGCTGGCTCACAGCGGACGGTTCTTGTCGCGGTCGGGCGCACGGCGCTGCGGCGCCAGCAACAGGAAGGTGACCACCGGCCACAAGGCGGACTCCAGCAAAGGCGCCACCATCAGGGTCCAGCCCGGGAAGCCCGCGCCCGCGATCAAACGCACCAGCAAGGACACCATGTGCGCCGCGATGAACAAGGGCAGGATCTGCACGGCCTGCGAACCCACAGTGAACCACAACAAGCGCCGGTGCACCGCGATGGCCGAGTAGCTCAGCAGCGTGTAGGCCAAGGCGTGCTGGCCCAACAAGGCGCCCTGGTGCACGTCCATGAACACGCCAAAGGCGAAGGCCACGCCCACGCCAACCCGGCGCGGTTGATGAACGTTCCAGAACACCAGCGCCACCGCCAACAGGTCGGGCACCGCCCCGGTGCGGCCCATCGGGATCAGGTTGAAGGCGAAGGCCAGCAACAGCGTTACCCAGATGAACACCGGGTTGACTGGCATCAGCAGCGGACTGCCACGCGGCATCATGGTTTGGCTCCTGAAGCGGCAGGGTGGGCGGTGCTGGGTTGGCGAGCCGCGTGGACGGCGGATTCGGCCTTGGCGTGGTGCTGCGTGCTGGCGGCGGGGGCCGGGGCCGAGGCAGAAGCCGCGATGGTTTCAGCCTCCGACGGCCGATCAGGCAACTGGTCGGAAACCGGGTGCAGCAACAGCACGTGGCGCGAGTTGTCGGGTTGGGCCTTGGGCGTCAGCACGATGCGCGCAAAAGCCGAATCGGCGCGGCGGTCCACGCGCGCCACCTTGGCCACGGGCAAGCCCGCCGGGTAGATGCCATCCAGGCCGGAGGTTTGCAGCTCGTCGCCCATCTGCACGTCGGCATTGCCGGCCATGAAGCGCAACTCCATGCCCAACACCTGCGGCGTCCCGTAAGCCACGCCGCGCTGGCGGGTGCGGCTGTTCACCACGGGCACGGCCGCATCCTTGTCGGTGACCAGCGTCACCTCGGACGTGAGGGGGTAGACGCGTGTGACCTGGCCCAGCACGCCCAACTCGTCGATCACGGGCGAGCCCAGGATCACGCCGTGGTGGCTGCCCTGGTCGATGACCACCTTGCGGGTAAACGGATCGGGCGCGTCGTACAAGACCTCGGCGGCCTGGGACTGGACATTGACGCGGGGGCGCAGCGCCAACAACTCGCGAAGGCGGGCGTTCTCGCGTTCCAGTTGATCAACGCGCATCGCGCGCTCGGCCTGGGCCGCAGATTTTTTCTGGGCCTGATGTTGATCCAGCCGCGCGGCCTCCAGGCCCGCCGTGTAGTGCGAGGCATCGGCCCACCAGGCCTGCGGCGCCAGCAGCATGCTTTGCACTGGCTGCAGCATGGTGGCCACCACGGCGCGCAAAGGCTGGGTCACCTTCCAGCGTGCGTCGGCCACCATCAAAAAGATGGCCAGGGCCGAGAAAAACATCAGCCGCGTGAACGCCGACGGCCCTTGCTTGAAGAAGGGCGGGGGTGAGCGATCCAGTGTGACCAGGGGCATGCAGCGTTCCCGCGCAAAAAGGCAGGCACCGCGCTAGCCAGCGGTGCTCACCGTGTCACCAGCTTATTCCGATGTGAAGATGCTGCCCAGGCGGTCCATGCGCTCCAGGGCCATGCCGCAACCGCGCACCACGCAGGTCAGCGGCTCTTCGGCCACCAGCACCGGCAGGCCGGTTTCTTCAGCCAGCAGTCGGTCCAGGTCTCTCAACAGCGCGCCGCCGCCGGTCAGCATCATGCCGCGTTCGGCGATGTCGGCGCCCAGCTCGGGCGGGGTTTGTTCGAGCGCGTTCTTGACAGCGGAAACGATCTGGTTCAACGGGTCGGTCAGCGCTTCCAGAATCTCGTTGGACGAGATGGTGAAGCTGCGCGGCACGCCCTCGGCCAAGTTGCGGCCCTTGACTTCCATTTCCTTGACCTCGGAACCCGGGAAGGCGCTGCCGATGTTCTTCTTGATCGCCTCGGCCGTCGGCTCGCCGATCAACATGCCGTAGTTGCGACGGATGTAGTTGATGATGGCCTCGTCGAATTTGTCGCCACCGACGCGGACGCT
>NZ_JACMNS010000086.1 GCF_014378415.1 Aquabacterium sp. | reverse complement strand
CAGGTCGGCCCCACAGGCGAGTGGCTGGCCGTGTCGAGGCGGCAGGTGGCCACGGTGCGCGAGGTGATGGCGGGGCGCTGAACACAGCGCCCCCGCGAGGCGAGCGGCCTAGAAGCCCAGGGGCCAGCAAATCGCCGACTTGGCGCTGCTTGTTGACCTGACTAGTCGGCCCTGCAAAATCTCTACAACCCGCATGAAAACTGGGGTTGAGGCGTGAATCTTGCTGGCATGTTCCCTTGAGTTCGATATTTCAAGCGCCTGATTTCTGGGGGATTTGACGATGAGCACGCCCTTGGCGTAGGCCCACATGCAGGCCTTGTGCGTCTTGCCATGGCCCGGGACAGCGCCAAATCCGCTCTCGATCCATGATCACCTTGCTTGGTCCGATGATGTCACCGAGGCAAGGTTCTCAGCTTCGTCTGCATTGCGGCTCAAGCCGCCACGGCTGTGGATGAGTCAGTGCCCGGTTTTGCCCGTGACGCCATCATGGTGACGGGTGCCTGCCCCGGCAATTTTGCCGGTTCGTTGCGCACCAGTTGAACATCGTCGCCCTCGTAACGGCGGCGCCAGCGCAAATAACCTTCTGGCTCCCAAGAGCCTGGCACCGGATCCCAGCCAAGCACCTTGAATCTGTCGAATGGCTTGAAGCCTGCGTAAGAGTCGTGGCAGTAGTCGGCAAACAAGGTGCTGGCGGCCGCGTCAACCAAGGGTGTGGCCTGCAAGCGCTTGAAGATGGTGGGCGCCTCGTCCCTCAGTTTATGAACACGGGCCTGCGCATTGCGCTGCCAGATGGCTTGGGGGTCATCCTCGTCCCAGGTGGCAGTTGACGCGGGATGACGGCGAAGTTCGAGGGCAGCCACATCGGTCAAGAGTTGTTGATTGGCCCCGGTCAAATCAGCACGTTCTGCTGAGTTGGCCCGTTGGTGCCAGGGCAGGGTCAGGTACGTGTTGCGCACTTGATAGCGCCAGGCGATGTACTCAAACAGCCATTCACGCACCTGCCTTGGTTGCTGGCGGGGTTTCATGAAGGCGTTGAACGCGTCAACGGTCGCATCGGCGACCTCGAACGGGTCGTGTGCGTCATCACTGGCAAGGCCTCTGTCCAGCGGCACCAATGCCTTGCGAGAAGCCTGATACATGGCGTTCAGCGCCATCTGAGATAGCTTCTCCTCGTTCTTGCCATGCAGCCCGCGCCCTTGCTCTTGGGGCGCATAACCGCCACCCACATCCGAGTGCATGCCGGGGAACATGAACTCCTGGCAGTTGTCCGAGATGCAGCCGTTCTGTTGGATCAATTCAACCGGGAACGAGCCACGGTTCTCGTGCATGGCCACGTAATGCACGCAGTTCTTGACCTGCGTGGAGATCTGCAGCCACTCTGGCTGCGCCCATGACCTGTGCCCGTTCTGCCCCATGCCGAACGAGGCAGGCAAGCCCACCGAGGCCACGGTGTCAAACAACCCCAGGAATCTGATCTTGGCGGGCACGCCACACAGGGCGTCGCCCTCAAACAATTCCAGCAGCCAATTGGTGAAGGTGCGCGCCTGGGCTGCCCCACGTGAGAAGCCATACACGTCAATGAAGATCTCGGTGATCTTGGGCTTGCGCACCTCGGCCATCTTGGCCTTGATGTCTGAACATGCGCGCTTGAAGAAGGCCAAGCGTTGTGGTGCCTTGGCCGTCATGTCGTCAAGCAGCAGCCCTCCGCTGGCATCCATGCTCACGCGGCGCAGGGCTGGTTCGTCTTCGTGGGACACCAAAGGTGCCCGTTGCCGATCACCGCCACGCCCTACTGTCGTGGCCCGTTTGCCATTGCGGCACAAGGCCTTGATGGTGTCATCGGGGGCGTACAAGCGCCTGTTGGGGGAGATGCTCCAGTAAATTGAGTTGATGACTTGCAGCAATCCGAAATTGATTCGGCCATCACCACCGGCGCCAAATGCAGCACCCAACGATGCTGGATCGACCTCGCCTATTTTGGGAAATGGCGTTCCGAC
Source organism: Aquabacterium sp. (assembly GCF_014378415.1). GTDB lineage: Bacteria > Pseudomonadota > Gammaproteobacteria > Burkholderiales > Burkholderiaceae_C > Aquabacterium. The sequence continues at coordinate 2,527 of NZ_JACMNS010000086.1, read as the reverse complement.
ACCAGGAACGTAGATACGAAAATAACCATTCAAGTCATCGTCTTGGTAGGACTGAAAGAGGCGCGCAACATTGCTGTCCTTGTGGCGCTGTAACTGAGTCTCCCCGTGTCCCGGCTCCGCCCAGTCCTGGTTGTTGCCTGTGCCATCGAAAAATACGCCAATGTTCAGTGCCATTTCGCATTGATGAACTTGCGGTTCCTTTTCAGGGTGAACAGACTTGATGCCAGGGGTAGGTCCAGCCGGATGAGCGGGTACCACAGTCTCATTGCTGGTTGTCATCGGAGTCATTGAATGGGTTGTTGGGATTCACTTTTCTCGGCCTGGGGTAGACCTTCCAAGGCTCTTTTTGGGGAATGGGGTCGCGCGTGCCTGGATACGTCGGGCTGCGTGTAGACTCGTTCGCCAACGTAATTCGTACCTGCCCATTTGCCAGGAAGTGGACGAACATTCGGCCGACCTCGTCATAGCGGTCAATGGGCACGTCGGCCTGATGCTCTTCGCCTGTCTGCTCTTTCCAGTTGGTCACGCGCCACTCGACATGCGCCTTCAGCCCTGGCGTCCACTTTTTGGGAACAATGGCGCAGCACACCAAGCTTCCTCCCTTGCCAGCTTGAGCGCCACCGTAGCCATTTACAGAGAAATGCTGCACGCTGAGGTGATCGGCCAAATGGTCAATGCCGGTCAGGCCAACACCCTCGCCTTCTTGCTGACCGCCACCCATGGCGTTGCAGGCCGTCAGCCCCCACACCAGGGCAATGAGCCACAGACGAAGCAATCGTTTGAATAAAAACATGGGGTTCAATCTTTCAGAGTCAGGCGCATGAGTCGATGCATGCTTGGTGACTTGCCCTCAGGGATGCTGCCCATTGGGCCTCATCCCAATCAAGCGAGGCATTCGACAAGCCGAGCTTCAGCATTTCGACCTGAACCGGATACCGGTCCTCTTGCTCTGCAAGCAACCAGTCGCATACCCGCTGCGCACAGGTGTAGCGCTGCCAGGATGTCAGGCCGTGTCCACCAAGATCGGGCTGTCGTTCGGCCACGGAGCAGAGCAATTGATCGGGCCAGGTGCTTTGCAGCAAGGCGCCCAATTGCTGATTGTTCAAGCGCAGTGACATGGTTGATCTGGCGAAAGTGCCTGATGCGGATTCATGGGCAATGCTGATGACCTGCGGCTGGGCTTGACGATCCGTGTAGGCCCAGCGTTGCACCGGCCCCAGCATTGCACCTTGTTGCGATGCGCCCAACACACCCCACAGCGTCACCAGGCAGCGGCTGTCGGCATAGCGCAGGTAGTAGCGCTGGCCATCCTGCGTATGAAGGTAACGCACTGCCACCAAATGCTGCGCCAAGGTGCCGAAGTCTGCCTGTGCATGCAGCGTTGCGACCGCCCAGGCACGGGCATCATCGGCTTGCAACAACGCGGCCAGCTGATCGGCCGCTGCACACGGCGCAACCAGCACCGGCCCCACTGATGCGGCCTGCTCGTCTTGAACATGGTCGTAGAGCCAGCGAGCCTGGGGAGCCTGGCGCAGCCCATCGATCTGCGAAGGCGTCAGGGCGCTTGCATCAAAAAGCCAGTATTGGTTTGAGCTTGGCGCTTGAGTCATGCTGGCACCAAAGGAGACGCTGCCTTGGCTGCTCGCAAGAAGCAGGGCAAACAGAAGTTTGACTTTGGCATGTCGGGCGCTGGCGTTTCGGCGGTGCCAGGCCCCACCAAGCTGCGCATCGCTGCCTGCACGGTGATCTTGCCCGGGCACTCCACCGTCAAGCTGCCCCCATCGATCGTGATGCTGGCCCCGCCGCTCACGGCCAGCACAACCCGCTTGCTGGCCGCCACCTGGAGGGTGCCGTTGGCCGTCTTGATCTCCAGCATGTCCCTGGCCGCGATCTGCGCCGGGCCCGCTTGTGCTTGCAGATCAATCGCCCCCTGCGCGGCGATCATCGTCAAGCCTTTGCCTGATGCTTCGGTGCCCGGCTGAATCGCCCCCGCCAGCATCCCAATGACCTGCCCCGTGTGAACGCGCATTTGCCCGCCCACGGCCCAGTGCGTGTCTTGCCCACTGGCAATGGCGGTGGTGTCTTCGCTGCTCAGGTGGATGTCTTGCCCCGCCGTGATGCCCACGCCCGCCTTGCCGATGATGGCGATGTTCGGATCAGCCATGTGCGGCACCTTGCCCGGCCCGGTGCTGGTGGCCTTGTCGCTAGCGTCGGCGCTGGCGCTGGGCAAGTCGGCCGCGCTGACCATGCCGCTCAGGCTCTTGGTCAATGCGGCCGCTGGCGCCAGTTGGTCGTTCAAGGCACTTTGATTGGCGCCCGTGCTGCCCGCCGCGATGGCCAGCCCCACCGTCTGGTGCGTGGTGGCCGCCTGGTGGAAGGTTTGCGCCAGTTGCTGCACTTGCCGGGCCAGGGCCATGCCTGCGGCGTTGTCGCCTGCGGGCTCGCTGCTCATCCACAGCCCGTTGTTCAGCCCGAAGGTGCTGATCATCACGCCACGCGCGGCGCGCAGGCCGCCCCAGGCGTCGGT
>NZ_JACMNS010000085.1 GCF_014378415.1 Aquabacterium sp. | reverse complement strand
TGGCATGGCTGGCCCGAACTGACCCAGCGCGTGACTTTGGCCGTCGCCAGCCGGGCGGGGCAAGCGCCCCAACCAGCTCCTGAGCTGGCCTCGCATCCTCACCGCATGGTGGCGTTGCCGATGCCCGCGATGGCCGTTTCTTCCTCCAGCATCCGGGCCCGCCTGGCCCAGGGGGATGTCGCCCGAACCCTCGTGCCTGCCATGGTGTCAAACGCCGTGGCGCGCTATATTGAACAACATCAACTCTACGCCGCTGGCACCCCCCGCTGAATGGACATCCGTAAACTGCAACGCGCCATCGTCGATGGCCTCGAAGACGTCAAAGGCCAAGACATCGTCGTCTTCAACACCGAGCACCTCTCGGCGCTGTTCGAGCGGGTGATCGTCGCGTCGGGCACGTCCAACCGGCAGACCAAGGCGCTGGCCGCCAGCGTTCGCAAGTCGGTCAGGGCCGCTGGCTTTGACGTCATGCGCACCGAGGGCGAAGACAACGGCGAATGGATCATCGTGGACTGCGCCGCCGCCGTGGTCCACCTGATGCAACCCGCCATCCGCCAGTACTACCTGCTGGAAGAGATCTGGGGCGAAAGACCGATCAAGCTCAAGCTCAACGACGTGGTGACCCGCCTGGTCAAGGCGTCCGAGCCCATGAACGACGACGAAGACGACGCGCCCAAGAAGGCGTCTGGCAAGAAGTCGGTCGTGGGCAAGCTGGATGCGCCGGTCCGGAAAGCGGCGGCCAAAAAGGTCGTGGCCAAAAAGGCCGTGGCCAAAACGCCCGCCGAGCGCTCGACCTCCAGCCGCGTGCCGGTGGCTGCCAAAAAGATTGCCGCCAAGAAGGTCGCCGCCAAGAAAGCGGCTGCAGTGATCCCCGTGGTGCCCAAGACCGTGGTGGTCAACAAGTTCGCGGTGAAAAAGGTCGCTGGCAAGAAAGTGGCGGCTAAAAAGGTCGCCGCCAAGAAGGCGCCGGTCCGCAAGATGGTGGCTGCCAAGAAAGTGGCCCGCAAGGCTTCATGAAGCTGACGGTGGTGGCCATTGGCCAGCGCCAGCCCGCTTGGGCGGAAACCGCTTGCGAGGATTACCTCAAGCGCTTTCCGCCTGATTGGAAAGTCGAGGTCAAGGCCCTCAAGGCCGAGCCGCGTGAAGGCGGTAAGTCGGTGCCCGCCATCATGCAGGCCGAAGCTGTGCGCATCGAGGCCGCTTTGGGGCGCGATGTGCGCCGCGTCATCCTGGATGAGCGCGGCAGCCGCCTGTCCAGCGTTGAGCTCGCCCAACGTGCCGAGGCTTGGCTCAACGATGGCCGCGACGTGGCCTTCGTGATCGGCGGCGCCGATGGCATCGACCCCGCGCTTAAAAAAACCGCCGACGAAACCCTGCGTTTGTCGGACCTGACCTTGCCGCACGCGCTGGCCCGGGTGCTGTTGCTGGAGCAGCTCTACCGCGTCTGGTCTATGCGCCACAACCATCCTTATCACCGCGCATGAGCACCGTGCCTGAACTGGAAGCCCCGTTCATCTACCTGGCCTCCCAAAGCCCGCGCCGGCGCCAATTGCTGGACCAATTGGGCGTGCGCCACGAGCTGCTGCTGCCCGATCTGCATGAGGATGCCGAAGCCCTGGAAGCCGAGCGCAGTGGCGAATTGCCGGAAGATTATGTGCAGCGCGTGACCCTGGCCAAGTGGGAGGCCGCTCGTCTGCGCCTGGCCAGTCGACAAGCCACGCAAGGCCTGCCCACGGCGCCCGTGCTTTGCGCCGACACCACCGTGGCCATGGGCGCTGACATCCTGGCCAAACCGCTTGACCATGCCGACGCGGCCCGCATGCTGGCGCGTTTGTCCGGCCGCACCCACCGTGTCCTGACTGCGGTGGTGGTGGACGGCAGCCTGCTGCTCAGCACCTCCCACGTCACCTGGCGCACCGTCAGCGCCGATGAAATCGACCGCTACGTGGCCACTGGCGAGCCCATGGGCAAGGCCGGCGCTTATGCCATCCAAAGCCAGGCCGCCGCCTGGATGCAAAAAATTGAGGGCAGCTACAGTGGCATCATGGGCTTGCCCTTGTATGAAACCGCCGAATTGCTCAGGCCCCTGGGCTGGCGGTTTTGACCAACCTGCATGACCACTGAAACCCCTTCCGCGACCGGGCCCGTGGCGCTGCTCGTCGGCGCGACCGGGCTGGTCGGCCAGCAATGCCTGCAGATCTTGACGCAAGACCCGGCCGTGGGCGACGTGCGCGTCCTGGTGCGCAGGCCCCTGGCTGTGGACTCGCCCAAGGTGCAGGTCTGTGTGGCCGACTTTGACCGCCTGGAGGCCCACGCCGATTGGCTGTCGGCCGATTGGGTGTTCTGCGCCCTGGGCACCACCATCGCCAAAGCGGGCTCGCGCGCGGCTTTCCGCCAGGTCGATTTTGACTACCCGCTGCAGGTGGCTCAGCTGGCCAAGGCCCAAGGCGCCAAACGCTTCCTGCTGGTCAGCGCCACGGGGGCCGATGCCAAATCCAAGGTGTTCTACAGCCGCGTCAAGGGCGAGCTTGAAGAAGCCATTGCCGCGATCGGCTTTGAATCGGTCACCTTCGCGCGGCCCTCCTTGCTGGCAGGCGAACGCGCCGAGGTGCGCATCGCCGAACGCATCGGCCTGAAATTCGGCTGGTTGCTGCCCGAGCGGTACCGCCCGGTGCAGGCCCGCCAGGTCGCGCAGGGCCTGGTAAATGCTGCCAAATCGGGCCGTCCGGGCGTGCATGGCCTGAGCAACATTGAGCTGAGATTGAACTGAGGCGCCTGAGCTGACTCTACCCATGAACATTCCGGAAATCAGATGGCCCACTCACACGATATTCTGATCAACTGGACGCCGCAGGAGACCCGCATCGCCGTGGTTGAAAACGGCGCGGTGCAGGAGCTGCACGTTGAACGCACGCTGGAGCGCGGCCTGGTCGGCAACGTCTACGCGGGCCGCGTGGCGCGCGTGCTGCCCGGCATGCAATCGGCGTTCATCGACATTGGCTTGGAGCGTGCCGCCTTTTTGCACGTGGCCGACCTGCACCGTGAAGACCCCAGCCAGCGTGGCAGCGTCCGTTCGCCCGACAACGCCACGCCCATTGAAAAGCGCCTGCACGAAGGCCAGACCCTGATGGTGCAGGTCCTCAAGGATCCCATTGGCACCAAGGGCGCGCGCCTGTCATCGCAGATCAGCATCGCCGGCCGTTTGCTGGTGTTCCTGCCGCAAGATGACCACATTGGCATCTCGCAAAAGATTGGTTCGTCCGAGTTGCGCGACCAACTGCGCGCCCGCATGCTGCAACTGCTGGGCGAGGCCGACAGCAAGGAAGGGCGCACGCGCTCGGGCGGCTTCATCTTGCGCACCAACGCCGAAGACGCCACCGATGACGAGCTGGGCGCCGACATCGCCTACCTGCGCAAAACCTGGGCCACGATCCGCGAGCAAGGCCTCAAGGCCGCGCCTGGATCACTTTTGCACCAGGACTTGAACCTGGCCCAACGCGTGCTGCGCGACCTGGTCAGCGACGAGACGGTCAACATCCGCATTGATTCGCTGATCCAGTTCGATGCCCTGCGTGCCTTTGGCGCCGAGTTCACGCCCACCTCGGTTGAAAAGCTCCAGCATTACAAGGGCGAGCGCCCCATCTTCGACCTGTACAACATCGACCAGGAAATCGAGAAAGCCCTGGCGCGGCGCGTCGACCTGAAGTCGGGCGGCTACTTGATCATCGACCAGACCGAGGCCTTGACCACCATCGACGTCAACACCGGTGGCTACGTGGGCGCGCGCAATTTCGACGAGACCATCTTCAAGACCAACCTGGAAGCCTCGCAGGCCATCGCGCGCCAACTGCGGCTGCGCAACCTGGGCGGCATCATCATTGTTGATTTCATCGACATGCTGCGCGAGGACCACCGCGACAACGTGCTGGCCGAGTTCCGCAAGCGGATGAGCCGCGACCGCACCAAGATCACGATCAGTGGATTCTCGCTACTGGGCTTGGTTGAGATGACGCGCAAACGCACGCGCGAATCATTGGCCCACATGCTGTGCCAACCCTGCCCCACCTGCGAAGGGCGCGGTCAGGTCAAGACGCCGCGCACGGTCTGCTACAACATCCTGCGCGAGATCTTGCGCGAGGCGCGCCAGTTCAATCCACGTGAGTTCCGCGTGGTGGCCAGCGCTGAGGTGGTGGAAATGCTGCTCGACGAAGAAAGCCAGCACCTGGCCGGTTTGATCGATTTCATCGGCAAGCCCATTTCCCTGCAGACCGAGCCCTGGGTGTCGCCCGAGCAGTACGACATCGTCCTGCTATAGACCTGATCCCTGAGGCGCTTTACATGACTTTGCACCGCGCAACGCCTTGCTTGGCGGTGGTGCATGGCACACGCGGCACAATCGACACTTCACATTGATGAATCCCCTTGTAGCCACGATGCATGAACACCCGATGACTTCCGCCGAGCCCATGTTGGACACCGCCCGCCGTGGGCACCTCAAGACCCTGGCGCTGTGCGGCGCCATGGCGGCCGCGGGCCTGTGGTCGGCCAGCCCGGTCTGGGCGCAGTTCCGGGTTGAGATCGCTGGTGTGGGGGCCACACAGATTCCGGTGGCCATCGGCCGCTTCAAAGGCGAAGAGGGCGTGCCCCAGCCCATCGCCAGCATCGTGACCGCCGACCTGCAGCGCTGTGGCCTGTTCAAGACCCTGGACGCCTCGGCCGACAAGCTGGACGAAACCTCGCGCCCGGTGCTGACCGATTGGCGAGGCAAGGGCGCCGATGCCTTGCTGGCCGGCTCCATCCTGCCCTTGGCCGATGGCCGCTTCGACATCCGCTATCGCCTCTGGGACGCCGCCCGCAACAAAGACCTGGGTGTGCAAAGCCTGGTGGTGCCCGCCGCCGACCTGCGCCTGGCCGCCCACCGCATCGCCGATGACATCTACGAAAAGCTGACGGGCGACAAGGGCGCCTTCGCCACGCGCATCGCCTACGTGGCCAAGACCGGCCGCCGCTACATGCTGTGGGTGGCCGACTCCGATGGCAAGGGCGAGCGCGATGCCCTGACCAGCAACGAGCCCATCATCTCGCCCGCCTGGTCGCCCGATGGCAGCAAGCTGGCCTACGTGTCGTTTGAAGGCGGCAAGGCCAAGGTCATGTCGCAAGAACTGACCACCGGGCGCCGCCGTGTGCTGGCCAGCTTCAAGGGCACCAACAGCGCGCCCGCCTGGTCGCCGGATGGCAAGCAGATGGCGGTCACGCTCAGCCGCGATGGCGGCTCGCAATTGTTCGTGATGGGCATTGACGGGGACAATGTCCGGCGCCTGACGCAAAGCGGCGGCATCGACACCGAAGCGGCCTGGTCATCGGATGGCAGCACCGTTTACTTCGTCAGCGACCGGGGCGGCAGCCCACAGATCTACAAGACGCCGTTGTCAGGCGGCAGCGCTCAGCGCGTCACCTTCAACGGGCCGTACAACATCAGCCCCGCCTTGAGCCCGGATGGCCGCTGGCTGACCTTCATTGGCCAGGTCAACGGCGCCTACAAGGTGCACCTGATGGAGTTGTCCACCGGCACGGTGCGCATGCTCACCGATACCCGCGATGACGAAAGCCCCAGCTTCGCGCCCAACAGCAAGCAGATCATCTACGCCACGCGCAACCAGGGTCGCGACGTGCTCATGACCAGCTCACTCGATGGCCGCATCAAGGCCAGCCTGGCCACGCCGCAAGCCGATGTCCGCGAGCCCGTCTGGGGCCCTGACATCGTCGGCCCGAAACGCTGATCACCATTTTCTTGAATCTTTTGATTAACCTTTGCAAGGAGCCTTTATGAACCCGATCCAATCAACCTCCGCTTCGATCTCCACACGTGCCATCCGCCTGGCCGTGGTCGGCCTGGTAGGCGCGTCCACCCTGTGGATGGCCGGCTGCAGCTCCGTCAAGCTTGACGACAAGGCGCCTCCCATCGAGTCGCGCAATGTGTCGGGCAGCACGGGCACGTCATCGTCGTCCAACGCGGCCTCCACCGTGGCACCCGTCGTGGCCGATCCCGACAGCGCATCGAACGCCTTGTTGAACGGCTTGCCCCGCGTCATCTACTTTGATTTCGACAGCTTCATCGTCAAGGACGAGTTCCGCCCCGTGCTGGATGGCTATGGCAAGGTACTGACCACCATTCGCGGCAAAAAGCTGTTCATCGAAGGGCACACCGATGAGCGTGGTGGCCGCGAGTACAACCTGGCCCTGGGCCAAAAGCGCGCTGAAGCCGTCGTCAAGTCCCTGACGCTGCTGGGCGTGTCGGCCGACCAGGTCGAAGCCGTGAGCTTTGGCGAAGAGCGTCCTGCTGTCACCGGCAGCACCGAAGAAGCGTGGGCCAAGAACCGCCGCGCTGAGTTCAAAGACCGTTGATCATGGCGGCCGCGTTGATGTTGAACCGTGTGCGCCCCTGGGTGCTGGCCCTGGCCATGGCTTGCGGGGCGCTCAGCGGCGCCCATGCCGGCCTGCTGGACGATGACGAGGCACGCCGTGCCATCCTGGAGTTGCGCCAGCAACGCACCAAGGACAACGAGGCCAGCACCGCCAAGCTCACCGCCCTGAACGCGCAGCTGGACCAGGTCAAGCGCAGCCTGGTTGATCTGAACGCGCAGCTCGAACAGTTGCGTGGCGACCTGGCCAAACAGAGCGGCCAGAACGAATTGCTGACCCGCGACCTGTCCGAACTGCAACGGCATCAAAAAGACCTGCAGCAAGGCGTGGACGAACGCGTGCGCAAGCTGGAGCCGCAAACCGTGAACCTGGATGGCAAGACCTTCCAGGTAGAGCCCGATGAGAAAGCCCTGTTTGAAGACGCGCTGGGCAAATTGCGGCAAGCCGACTTTGCCGGTGGCGCGGCGGGCCTGGGTGGCTTGATCAAACGCTACCCATCGACGGGCTACCGCGAGTCAGCCTTGTATTGGCAGGGCAATGCGCAATACGGTTTGCGTAACTACAAGGAGGCACTGGTCAGCTTTCGCGGCTTGTTGACGCAAGCCCCCACGCATGCTCGAGCGCCCGAGGCCATGCTGTCCATCGCCAATTGCCACACCGAGCTCAAAGAGACCAAGGCGGCCCGCAAGGCGCTGGACGACCTGATCAAAAGCTACCCGGACTCTGAAGCGGCCCAGGCTGCACGAGAGCGTCTGGCCAGCGCGTCCACCGCCGCGGCCAAGACGCCACCGCGCAAGAACTGAGCGTGGCCTGGGTGAGCACCAACGACCAGCCCGACCTGGAGCGCCGGTTTGGCGGCCTGCGCCGACTGCATGGCGCTGCGGCATACGAGCGCCTGCGCGCGGTCCGCATCGCGGTGATCGGCGTGGGCGGTGTCGGCTCCTGGGCGGCTGAAGCCTTGGCGCGCAGCGGCGTGGCCGAGCTGACCCTGGTCGACCTGGACCATGTCGCCGAATCCAACATCAACCGCCAGGTGCATGCGCTGGACAGCACCTTGGGTCAAGCCAAGGTGTTGGCTTTGAAGGACCGCATCGCGCAGATCCACCCGGGCTGCGTGGTGCACACCATCGAAGAGTTCATCGACGAGGCCAATGTGGCCGAACTGCTGTCAGCCCAAGCGTTGGACGGCGTGATCGACTGTTGCGACCAGGTCAAGGCCAAGGCCGCCATTGCCGCTTGGGGCTGGGCGCACCAGTTGCCGGTGGTGGCCGTGGGCGCGGCGGGGGGTAAATCCCAGCCGCAGCTGGTGCAGGTGGGCGACTTGTCCGAAGTGACTCATGACCCCTTGTTGGCCAGCGTGCGCCAGCGTTTGCGGCAGCGCCATGAGGGCGCGCGCAAGGGCCGCATGAACCTGAGTTGCGTGTTCTCACGCGAGGCGGTGCTGCCGCCGCAAGATGCCGAGTGCGACCTCGTTGATGGCTCGCTGAACTGCCATGGCTATGGCTCCAGCGTGGTGGTGACGGCGACCTTTGGCATGGTTTCAGCGGCGCAACTGATCAACACATTGATCAAAGGTTAAAAACCGAGTTATAATTTTAGGCTTTTCGGGGGTCGGTAGCTCAGTCGGTAGAGCAGCGGACTTTTAATCCGTTGGTCGCGAGTTCGAATCTCGCCCGACCCACCAAAAACAAGATCAGAAGCAAGATTTTTGACGGAACTGTTGGTTTCGTTCTATAATCGAAATCTTGGCAAAGTACTCAATCTTTGCGACCTTGCCGTGATGCTGGGGTGATAAAAAATTGGGGCTCCTAGCTCAGTTGGTAGAGCAGCGGACTCTTAATCCGTTGGTCGACAGTTCGAATCTGTCGGGGCCCACCAAAATTAAGCCAAGTAAATCAATCACTTGGCTCAGAAAGCCACCCTCAGCGGTGGCTTTTTCTTTGCTCGATCGCATGTCATGTGGCCACTGTGTAGCCACGGTAGGGCAACGCGGCGCATGTCAGCCGCAAATACGGCGCCTAGTCTCGATTGAGGTTGTGTCAGTGGGAAAGGCGTTTGATGCCTGAGCGACTGGTCCGAATGCATCCGCGCGCGCAAGGCCGGTGAACTGAATTTCACCCGCGAGTTCATCACCCCGGTGTCGCGCCCTTCAACCCTCGACACGGCCAGCAAGCTTGAAGAGTTGAGCCCCACCGTCGCAGGCAAGCAGGGCACGGTCACCGCCACCTGCAAGGCGGCCAATTGATGCGAGTTGCCACTGGCGGGCCCCGTTCAGCCCTTTTCCCCCCATCCCCTGGGGCTTTTCGGCGATAGGGGCATGAACTTCCCGACCTACACTGTGCGAACCAATGACCGGTGTCCTGGGAGATCCTCTATGCACGATGGCCTCCTCGTGAAGAAGCACCTCGATGCCATGCTGGTCGGCGGCCCCTTGGTCGCACAGCAGGTGATTGATGCCACGGTTCAGCGTTTGCGCGACTCTGACGCCACCATGGCCTTGGCCGCCGACCGTCAGCAACTGTTTGGAGTGCTGGAAGCCTTGCAGATTCAACCGTTGGCTTTGATCACCGCGTTTGGTCGCGACATCAAAGCCGAAATCGAGTTGGCGTCGCAGGTGCAGGTCAATCCAGTGCGTGTGCCCGCCAGGCCTTTTCGCCTGGAAGACCTGACCTTGATGGACGAGGACCAGGCCGAGAAAGACATCGAGATTTCACGCACCATCCAGCTGATCGACTTGAAGGCCGAATGGGAGTTGCGTGAGTTGCAAGCCCTGAACGCAACGCTGCTGGGTGAAACCGTGCTGCGCCTGGAGGCCAATCCCTGCCGCCCCATGGTCTATGCGCGGGCTTTGAGCCGCACTGCGCATGGCATCAAGGTGTCCAGGGCCGGCCGGGGCTTGTTCTTGCGCACGGCGGGTTTCGCCATGGCCGATGTGCTGCGGGATGTGTACGGCGATGCGTGCCGAAGGCTCAAAAGTTGGGGCGTGCAGCCCCTGGAGTTCCGCAGTGCGCCCATCGTGCGCGCGGGCACGGCGCCCGAGGTGGACCTGACCCAGCCCGATGCACTGCTGAACCTGCGCGATAGCCTGCCCAAGCAGCTCTCCACCGGCGGGCTGGTGCAGCAGCAGACGGTGGAGTTGCTCTCTCGCCTGTTTGGGCAGATCCTGGCCGATCCCCGTTTGGAGTCCACCGTCAAGGATGTGATCGGGCGTTTGCAGGCCTCCGTGGTGCGGGTGGCCTTGAGCGACCCGACGCTGATGAGCGCTCACAATCACCCGGCCTGGTCACTGATCAACCAGATCGCCGCGCACGCTTCCGACCACCCACGGTTCAGCGATTCTCGTGGCTCGGCGTTCATGGAGTTCGTCGAACCCCTGATCGAGCGGTTGGCCGGAAACGCAAACCCCAGTGCTGCTTTGTACGAGGGGGCCTTGTCGGATGTGCAGGCTTTCATCGACAGCGAAGATGAGGCGCAATTGCAGCAGTCTCAGGCCGCAGTCAAGGCACTGGCCGAGGCAGAGCAACGTCAGACTTTGATGCCCTTGTTGAGGCAACAAGTGATGCACCAATTGCAGAGCGCCGAGTTGAGCGAAACCATGCGGCGCTTCTTGGCCGGGGCGTGGGTGGAGGTGATGGTGGGCACGGTCGATGAACTGCGCTGGAGCCTGGAGCGCCCCACCAGCGAGCCGAAGCGCGACGAAGTGCTGGGCGATGACCGCGAACAAGTATCGGACAGTTGGGCCCAGGACACCAGTGTGGGCGCGCTGCCCACGGTGCCCATGGCCCTGGGGGGGAGTGACGAAGACCGCCGTGTCAAGGCGGCCGCTCAGCGCTGGTTGCAGACCCTGACCAAAGGCGTGCGCTGCAAACTCTTCCTGCAAGGCCAATGGGTCACCGCCCATTTGCTTTGGCGCAGCGACAACGGTGAGTTCTTCATGCTCAGCAGCTCATTGGCCGGCGGCATGCACTCGATGACGCGCCGCGCCCTGGAGCGTTTGCGCATCGAGGGTCTGGCCACCACCTTCGTGGAGTTGAGCCTGATGCAGCGGGCCGTCGACAGCGTTCTGCAAGACCTGGACGAGGCCTAGCGGTTCAAGCTTTTGCCAGCCAGCGCCGAGCCAGGTTGACCCACAAGGTGGCCCCCAGTGGAATCAACTGGTCGTTGAAGTCATAGCTGGGGTTGTGCAACATGCAAGGCCCCAGACCGTGTCCGCCTTCGCGGTGCGCACCGTCGCCATTGCCGATCAGAAAGTACGCGCCCGGGATGGCCTGCAGGTAGTAGCTGAAATCCTCGGCGCCCATGGTGGGCTCGAACTCCAGCACGTTCTCGGCACCCACCAGATCGGTCATCACCTGCCTGACGAAGTCGGTCTCTGCCGGGTGGTTGATGGTGGGCGGGTAGTTGCGGCTGAACTCGAAATCGCATTCGGCGCCAAAGGCCGCGCAAGTGTGCTGCGCCACCGTCTGCATGCGCGCCTCGATCAGGTCCAGCACCTCGGTGGTGAAGGTGCGCACGGTGCCTTGCATGGTCACGAAATCGGGCACCACGTTGGTGGCCTCACCCGCCTGGATGATGGTCACCGAGATCACGCCAGTGTCAATCGGGCGCACATTGCGCGTCAGGATGGTTTGAAAGGCCTGCACCATCTGGCAGGCCACCGGCACCGGGTCGATGCCCAGGTGCGGCATGGCCGCGTGCGAGCCCTTGCCGCGCACGGTGATGTGGAACTCGTTGCTGGAGGCAAAGCAGGGGCCAGGCTTGATGGCGAACTGCCCCACGGCCATGCCCGGCCAGTTGTGCACGCCAAAAATAGCCTGCATCGGGAAACGCGTGAACAGGCCGTCGCGCATCATGGCTGCGGCGCCGCCGCCGCCTTCTTCGGCCGGCTGAAACACCAGGTAGACCGTGCCTTCAAAGTCGCGGTGCCGGGCCAGGTGTTGGGCTGCCGCCAGCAACATGGCGGTGTGCCCATCGTGGCCGCAGGCGTGCATGCGCCCGGCGTGGCGGCTGGCATGCGGGAACTGATTGCGCTCGGTGATTGGCAGAGCGTCGATGTCGGCGCGCAGGCCCACCGCATTCGGCCCCGGGCGGCCCTGGATCACACCCACCAGCCCGGTCTTGCCCAGCCCCCGGTGCACCTCGATGCCCCAGTCCTCCAGCGTTTTGGCGATCAGGTCCGAGGTGCGGACTTCTTCAAAGCACAACTCGGGGTGTGCGTGGATGTCGCGGCGCAGAACCTGGATCGATTCAGCCTGATCCAGCAAAGAGGGCAGCACCAATGACGACAGGTCGGAAATGTCGGCGGACATGGCGAAGTGGTCCTGATGAGGGGAGGAGGCTTGATCTTACCCGTGGGCCCCGGACAAGGCCAGCGCCAGCACGGCAAACGCTAAACTGATGGTCCGTTTACCCGCACAGGAGCCCGTTTCATGGCCGATATCAAAATTCAGCGTCCCCATGCTTTGGGCATGGACAAGGCACGCGCCCTGGCTCAGGACTGGATGGACGATGCGGCCAAGAAGCTGGGGCTGACCTGCAAGCTGGTGCCGGGCGATGGCGAAGACACCATCAGCTTCGAGCGCATGGGCGTCACCGGGCAGATGAAAGTGCGTGCCGATGCTTTTGAGTTGGACACCAAGCTGGGCATGATGATGTCAGCGTTCAAGCCCCTGATCGAGGCCGAGATCGACAAGAACCTGACCACCATCCTGGCCAAGGCCGAAGGCGGCACGCCCTCGGCTTGATGGTCACTTCTTCAGCGATTCAATCAGGTCAATGTAAGTTTGCTTGGCCTGGTCGGACGTCTTGCCCTTGAGGGCGGCCCAGGCGTCGAATTTGGCGCGCGCCACGAAATCCATCATGCCGGGGCGGTCCCCTTGCACATCGCCAGTGGTGGCCTGCTTGAAGAGCGAGTAGAGCTTCAGCAGGGTGTCGTTGTCGGGCTTGGCGGGCAGCAGCTTGGAATTGGCCACGGCGGCTTCGAATTGGGCGGTCATGTCGGTCATGTCTGTCTCCTTATGGGCTGCCAATCTTACTGCCGACTCTTTCGGCCATCAGCCCCTTGAACAAGGTGGCTGTTTGCCCGCATGCGGCAGGCTTTTGACGCGCTCCCTACAATGCCGCACCTCATGAGCGCCGTTTCATTCCAACAAGTCACCAAATCCTATGTTTCGGCCGGGCGAACCGTCGCGGCCTTGCAGGGCGTCAGCTTTGACATCCAAGAGGGCGAATTCTTCGGCCTGCTGGGGCCCAACGGCGCCGGCAAGACCACCCTCATCAGCATCCTGGCGGGATTGAGCCGCGCGACCACCGGCAAGGTGATGGTGCAGGGGCACGATGTCGTCACCGACTACGCCTTTGCCCGACGCCAGTTGGGCGTGGTGCCGCAAGAGCTGGTCTTCGACCCGTTCTTCTCGGTGCGCGAAGCCCTGATGATCCAGAGCGCCTATTTCGGACTGAACAAAAACGGCGCCTGGGTCGACGAGTTGCTGCACCACCTGGGCTTGAGCGACAAGGCCGATGTCAACATGCGCCAGTTGTCGGGCGGCATGAAGCGGCGGGTGCTGGTGGCGCAGGCCCTGGTGCACAAGCCGCCCGTCATCGTGCTGGACGAACCCACGGCGGGCGTGGATGTGGGGTTGCGCCAGACGCTGTGGCAGTTCATCTCTCGGCTCAACAAAGAGGGCCACACCGTGCTGCTGACCACGCATTATCTGGAAGAGGCCGAGGCTTTGTGCCACCGCATCGGCATGCTCAAGCAGGGCAAGCTGGTGGCACTGGATCGGACCTCGGCATTGCTGGCGGGCACGGCCCACACCATGCTGCGCTTCAAGACCGATGACCCGTTGCCGCCCGACTTGGTCGAACAAGCCCGCATCACCGGCCGCATCGTGCAACTGCCGGCCCATGACGCCGGCGAGATCGAACACATCCTGGCCACCTTGCGGCAAGCGGGTTGCCGCGTGGAAGACCTGGAAATCGGCCGGGCCGACCTGGAGGATGTCTTCCTCAGCATCATGCAGGGGGTGCCCGCATGAGCAGTCTGATCAATGCCCTGGGCCTGGCAGGCGCCCAGCCGCTTTTCGTCAAGGAAGTGCTGCGCTTCTGGAAAGTCGCTTTTCAGACCGTGGCCGCGCCCGTGCTCACCACAGTGCTCTACCTGCTGATCTTTGGCCACGTCTTGCAAGGCAAGGTCGAGGTGTTCAATGGCGTGGGCTACACCCGCTTTTTGATCCCCGGCCTGGTGATGATGAGTCTGCTGCAAAACGCTTTTGCCAACAGCTCCTCGTCGCTGGTGCAAAGCAAAATCACCGGCAACTTGGTATTTTTGCTGCTGACGCCACTGTCGCACCGGGCCTGGTTCGTGGCCTATGTGGGCGCCTCCCTGGTGCGTGGGCTGGCCGTGGGGCTGGGCGTGTTCCTGGTCACCGGCTGGTTCGCACCGCCGGGTCTGGCCGAGCCCTGGTGGGCGGTGATTTTCGCGGTGCTGGGCGGTTCATTGCTGGGCGCGCTTGGCCTGATCGCGGGCCTGTGGGCCGAAAAGTTCGACCACATGGCGGTGTTCCAGAATTTCGTCATCATGCCCATGACGTTTTTGTCGGGCGTGTTCTATTCGGTGCATTCGCTGCCGCCGTTCTGGCTTGGCCTGTCGCACCTGAACCCGTTTTTCTATTTGATCGATGGTTTCCGGCGCGGTTTCTTTGGCGCCAGCGACGTCAGCCCCTGGCTCAGCCTGGGCGTGGTGGGCAGCGCCACCCTGATCGTCTCGCTGGTGGCGCTCCACCTTCTCAAGACCGGGTACAAAATCCGGCATTGACCTTTTCATTTGATTTTTTTGAGACTACCCCCATGGCCGACCCCACTGCCGCTGAAGTCCAGCACTACATTGCCGAGGGCTTGCCCTGCGCCCACCTGGAAGTGGAGGGCGACGGCCAGCATTTTTTTGCCACCATCGTCTCCACTGAATTCGAGGGCAAGAATCGCGTCGCCCGGCACCAGCGCGTTTACCAGGCCCTGGGCGATAGAATGCGACAGCAGATCCACGCCCTGTCAATGAAGACATTGACCCCGGCGGAATGGGCCGAAAAAGCCTGATCTGATCGCAAATTTTCGTTTTTTACCGATTCACCCCGGCGCGAACTGCGGATTAAACCTCCGCTGACCTCGCGTCCTTTGTGCTTTTCATGGACAAACTCCTGATCCGTGGCGGTCGCCGTCTTCAAGGCGAAGTGACCATTGCCGGCGCCAAAAATGCCGCGCTGCCCGAACTGTGCGCCGCGCTGCTCAGCGCCGAGCCCGTGACCCTGGCCAACGTGCCCTTGCTCAAAGACGTGGCCACCACGTTCAAGCTGCTGAGCAACATGGGCGTGGTGTGCGAGCGCCATGCCGATCAGGACGACCACGTCACGCTTGATGCGGGCCGCGTGAACAACCCCGAGGCGCCCTACGAGCTGGTGAAGACCATGCGCGCCTCGATCCTGGTGCTGGGCCCGCTGCTGGCCCGCTTTGGTCGTGCGCGCGTCTCGCTGCCCGGCGGTTGCGCCATTGGTTCGCGCCCGGTTGATCAGCACATCAAGGGCCTGCAAGCCATGGGCGCGCAGATCACGGTCGAGCACGGCTACATCGAAGCGCGCACCGCCTTGGGCGCCGATGGCCAACCGCAGCGCCTCAAAGGCGCGCGCATCACCACGGACATGGTCACCGTCACCGGCACCGAGAATCTGTTGATGGCCGCCAGCCTGGCCGAAGGCGAGACGATCCTTGAGAACGCGGCACAAGAGCCCGAGATCACTGACCTGGTCGACATGCTGATCGCCATGGGCGCCAAGATTCAAGGCCGTGGCACCCACCGCCTGCGCATCCAGGGCGTGGACAAGCTGCATGGCCTGAGCAGCACCGCACCGCACCAGATCATCCCCGACCGCATCGAGACCGGCACCTTCCTGTGCGCGGTGGCCGCCACGGGTGGCGACGTCACCTTGCGCCGCGCCAATGCCGACCACCTTGAGGCGGTCATTGAAAAGCTGCGCGAAGCTGGTGTGTCGATTGAAGCGGGCGAGGACTGGATCCGCGTGCAGGCCAGCGGCCGCGCCAAGGCCGTGGGTTTTCGCACCCGCGAGTACCCCGCTTTCCCGACCGACATGCAGGCGCAGTTCATGGCGCTCAACTGCGTGGCCGAGGGCACGGCCGTGATCCACGAAACCATTTTTGAAAACCGCTTCATGCACGTCAACGAGCTGGTGCGCCTGGGCGCCCGGATCGACATCGATGGGCACACCGCGGTGGTGACGGGCGTGCCGCAATTGTCGGGCGCCATCGTCATGGCCACCGATTTGCGCGCCTCCGCCGGCCTGGTCATCGCGGGCCTGGTGGCCGATGGTGAAACCCTGATCGACCGCATCTATCACTTGGACCGTGGCTACGATCGCATGGAAGCCAAGCTGCGCGCCATCGGCGCCGACATCGAGCGAGTCAAGGCGCCCGCATGAGCCCGTTCAGCATGATCACCCTGGCCCTGTCCAAAGGCCGCATCTTCGAAGAGACCTTGCCCCTGCTGGCCGCCGCTGGCATCGAGGTCACCGAAGACCCTGAAAAATCCCGCAAGCTGATCTTGTCCACCAACCGCCCCGACGTGCGCGTGGTGCTGGTGCGCGCCACCGACGTGCCCACTTATGTGCAGCATGGCGGCGCCGACATAGGCGTGGCCGGCAAGGACACCCTGATCGAGCACAGCGGCAGCAACGGCGACCACGACGGCCTTTACCAGCCGCTCGACCTGAACATCGCCAAGTGCCGCATGAGCGTGGCCGTGCGCGCTGATTTTGATTACGCCACGGCGGTCAAGCAGGGCTCGCGCATCCGCGTGGCGACCAAATACACCACCATTGCCAGCGAGCACTTCGCCAACAAGGGCGTGCACGTGGACCTGATCAAGCTGTATGGCTCGATGGAACTCGCGCCGCTGATCGGCGTGGCCGATGCCATCGTTGACCTGGTCTCCACGGGCAACACGCTCAAGGCCAACCACCTGGTCGAGGTGGAAGAGATCATGCAGATCTCCTCGCGCCTGGTGGTCAACCAGGCCTCGCTCAAGCTCAAGCGCGAAGCCATCCGCCAACTCATCCAGGCCTTTGAATCGGCCATCCCCGCCTGAGTCTTTGCACGCGACACCATGACCGTCAACATCCGCCACCTCGATACCGCTCAGTCTGACTTTGAAGCCGCCTTTCACCAGGTGCTGCATTGGTCGGCCGACACGGACGTCGAGATCGAGAACCGCGTCGGCGCCATCCTGGCCGATGTGCGTTTGCGCGGGGATGACGCCGTGCTGGAATACACCGGGCGTTTTGACCACCTTCAAGCCGACAGCGTTGCCGCACTGGAGTTGAGCGCGGCCGAGTTGAAGGCCGCCTTTGATGGCTTGCCCGCCGAGCAAGCGCAAGCCCTGCAAGCCGCCGCCCGCCGGGTGCGCGACTACCACGAGCGTCAAAAACAGGCTTGCGGCCTGAGCTGGTCGTACCGCGACGACGACGGCACCTTGCTGGGCCAGAAGGTCACGCCCATCGACCGCGTGGGCATCTACGTGCCTGGTGGCAAGGCAGCTTATCCCTCGTCCGTGCTGATGAATGCCATCCCTGCGCACGTGGCCGGTGTCGGCGAAATCATCATGGTCGTGCCCACACCACGTGGCGAGAAGAACCCTTTGGTGCTGGCGGCGGCCCACGTCGCTGGCGTGACGCGCGCGTTCACGGTGGGCGGCGCACAAGCCGTGGCCGCCTTGGCTTTCGGCACGGCCACCATCCCCAAGGTGGACAAGATCACCGGCCCGGGCAATGCCTACGTGGCCAGCGCCAAGAAGCACGTGTTCGGCCACGTGGGCATCGACATGATCGCGGGCCCCAGCGAGATCCTGGTGCTGGCCGACGGAACCACGCCGCCCGACTGGGTCGCCATGGACTTGTTCAGCCAGGCCGAGCACGACGAGCTGGCCCAAAGCATCCTGCTGTGCCCCGACGCCGATTACATCGCCAAGGTGCAGGCCGAGATCGAGCGCCTCTTGCCCACCATGCAGCGCGCCGACATCATCCGCGCCTCATTGGAAGGGCGCGGCGCCCTGATCCACACGCGCAGCATGGAAGAGGCCTGCGCCATCAGCAACCGCATTGCGCCCGAGCACCTGGAAGTCTCCAGCAGCGACCCGCACCGCTGGGAGCCTCTGCTCAAGCACGCCGGCGCCATCTTCCTGGGCGCCTACACCAGCGAAAGCCTGGGCGACTACTGCGCCGGCCCCAACCACGTGCTGCCCACCTCGGGCACCGCGCGTTTCTCGTCGCCGCTGGGGGTCTATGACTTCCAAAAGC
>NZ_JACMNS010000084.1 GCF_014378415.1 Aquabacterium sp. | reverse complement strand
TCGATGCCCTTGCTTGGCCAGGCCTTCAAGAAGGCAAAGCGGTCCTGGTTGCTCAACAGGCCTGAAAACGGTGAAGACTGGCGCAGCGCGGTGGCGTGTTCGGAGTCTTCAACGGCCATGGCCAGGCAGGCGTCCATCCCCTGGTCCATGAGGGCGGCCCATTCGGCCAGGCAGGGCTGCGTCCTGATGCTGACCCGTTGCCGCCAATGCGCCAGCGTGGCCCGTGCTTTGTCGAACAAGGCGGGGTCTCGCCTTATCTTGTCGGCGATCAAGCGGTGCAAGGCAAGGCTGCGATCATCAAGATCTTGATGTGTTCGCATGGGTGGGCTCCTGTTCACGTCTGGTGAGGAGCCAGTCTACGGTAAGGTGTTCAACCCCACAAAGCATCCTTGTGCCGCGCCACGGCCTTGCCAAAGCTCGAATCCGCCCAAGCTGCACCAGCGCGCTGGCGCACGGTTTCGGGCCGGGCGCGTGAGGGCTTGACCAGCACCTTCCACAACTGCGGAATGATCACCTGGAAGAAGGCCTTCAAGTCGGCCCGGCCCACGCAAGGCAACTCGGTGCCGCGCTCCCAGCTCGGGTTGCACTTCTCAAAGAAGGCGATGTCGGCCTGCTGACGCAGTTCACGGGTGATGGGGGTCACGTCGCCTTTCAGGCAGTTGTAGCCGTCACCAAAGTCCAGCACCATGGATTCTTTGTCCAGCTTGCCGGGGAAGAGCGTTTCGCAATAGGTCTCGGCGATGTGCTGCAGGTGCTCGTTCTTCTGCGTGGGGTGCGGGTAGTACTCGGGGAAGTTGCGGCTCAAGAGCAAGAAGGTTTTGTAGCCCTTCGAGATCAAAAACCAGTACTGCGGGGTCAGCGGGTTCTTGATGGCTTCCCACAGCACGCGCTTCACAAAAGCGGCGTTGATGGCGCGGTTGCCCCAGTGTTCTTTCTCCAGCACCGTGTCGCCGCTGAACACGCCCTTGATTTCGCGCCCATCGACCTGCATGCGGTACACGCCGAAGGTTGAGAAGCCGACGATGGCATCGTCACGCTGGCGGCGCACGATGAAGGCGCCGGTTTTCTTGCCCAGGTCGGTCACGAACTGGTCCAGCGCGACGTTGTCGTAGTAGCGGCAAAACACCTTGAACATGTTCCGAATGTCTTGAACAGTGATGTTGTTCAAGGCTTGGTACCGGGTGTAGATCTTGGCTTTGGAGGGGGTGGACATCAGGGACCTCAAGGGGTTGGCTTGGTCGATGTCTCGATTCTGCGCACCGGCCTCTAACCCGTTCAGGGGGTGGTCCCCAACACCCCCCCAAGTGAGCGTGCGCGCTGCCGTGCAGTAATGCACGCATCGGCGATTTCACGCTTTTTGCCCGCCCCGATTGAAGGTATTCAAACGTTTGTTTGTTTGCTACAAGGGGCTTGGTCAGGCGTAAGGATCGGCAAAGCCCAGGCTGGCCAGGATCACGCGCTCTTGCGCTTCCATGGCCAGGGCTTCGTCGTCCACCTGGTGGTCAAAGCCCTGGGCGTGCAAGGCGCCGTGCACCAGCATGTGGGCGTAGTGGGCGTCGATCGACTTGCCTTGCTCTTGCGCTTCGCGCTCGATCACCGGGGCGCAGATCACCAGGTCGGCGGTGACCACGGGCTCTTGCGCGTAATCAAAAGTCAGCACATTGGTGGCGTAGTCCTTCTGGCGGAAGTCGCGGTTCAGGGCGCGGCCTTCGTCTTCGCCCACGATGCGCACGGTGATCTCGCCGTCCAGGCCATCCACCGCCAGCGCGGCTTTGATCCAACGGGCCACCTTGTGGCGGGGCAGGTGCTCGCGGTGGGTTTTGTCGGCGAATTGAAGGCTCAGGCTCAGGTGCGGTTTGGCAGTGCTCATGCGGTGGGGGTGTCGTTCAGCAAATCGCGGTCGTAGGCCTGCACGATGCGGCCGACCAGCGGGTGGCGCACGATGTCGTGCGGGGTGAAGCGGGTGAAGGCGATGCCGGTGACCTTGCGCAGGATGCGTTCGCCCTCGATCAGGCCGCTGCGAGCGCCCTTGGGCAGGTCGATCTGGCTGACGTCGCCGGTGACCACGGCCTTGGTGCCAAAGCCGATGCGCGTCAAAAACATCTTCATCTGCTCGGGTGTGGTGTTCTGCGCCTCATCGAGGATGACGAAGGCGTGGCTGAGCGTGCGCCCGCGCATGAAGGCCAGCGGGGCCACTTCGATCAGGCCTTTTTCAAAGGCCTTGGTGACGCGGTCAAAGCCCATCAGGTCATACAGCGCGTCATACAAGGGGCGCAAATAGGGGTCAACCTTTTGCGACAGGTCGCCGGGCAGGAAGCCCAGGCGCTCGCCGGCCTCGACCGCCGGGCGGGTCAGCACGATGCGCTGCACCATGCTGCGCTCCAGCGCATCGACCGCGCAGGCCACGGCCAAAAAAGTCTTGCCGGTGCCGGCCGGGCCAATGCCAAAGGTCAGGTCGTGGGCCAGGATCTGGCGCAGGTACTCGACCTGGTTGGTGGTGCGGCCCTGCAGGTCGCTGCGGCGGGTGCTGAGCATCGGGCCTTCGTCCGGCTCATCGTCCGGGCCGGGCTGGTCCGCGGTTTTGGCGCCGCGCTTGCTTCGCGTGGGCTTCTGGCGCTGGGCCAGCAGCGAGGCCAGCGCCAGTTGCACCTGTTCGGAGCTGATCTGCCGGGCCGATTTGGCGTACAGGGTCTCCAGCAAGGCCAGGGCCTGTTCGGGCAGGCCTTTGGCGCCATCGATGCGGAACTGGTCGCCGCGCCGGGCCAGGGTCACGCCCAGGGCGGCCTCGATGGTGCGCAGGTGTTCGTCAAAGGGGCCGCACAAGTGGGCCAGCCGGGAGTTATCGAGCGGGATGAAACGGTGACGCAAGGTCATGGATGGCCCAGGGTGAACACGTTGGTGAACAAAAAGCCCGCAAATTGTCGCTTGACCCGGGCATTAAAGTGTGACGAATCTTGCAGAATGGGCCCGACATTGCGCATGGTGCGCAGTTTTGGCCGTGGAATTGACGTTATTCATGTTGCAACGCTGGTGGCAAAACCTGTTGAATCGGCCGCGCTCAGACGCGTCGGCCCAAGCCGCGCTTGAGACGCCGTCTGGCACCGTGATCCCGGTCAGCCGGGCCGGGCAGTGGCTGCTGTTGACCCTGGGCCTGGCACTGGCCTGGGTGGTGGGTTGGGGCCTGGTGGTGCTCAACCAAGAGGCCATCCGCCTGAGCAAGCCCACCCTGGCCGATGGCGGGGCCACCACTTTGCTGTTCCGCGATGCCTGGGCCGTGGCCAGCTCGTCGGCGCACTATCCCGTCGACCAGGTGGGCCAGTCTGTCGGTTTGCCCGATGAATGGTCGCGCTCGCACCCCGCTTACGAAGGCAGCATCTGGTACCGCGTTCATTTCGACACGCCCATCCAGCCCAGCACCGACAAGCTGCTGGCCGCCTACATCGAGCGGGCCTGCTCCAACGTCGAGGTTCACCTCAATGGCCAGTTGCTGTACCGGGGCGGCCGCATGGTCGAGCCGGTGGCGCGCAATTGCGATCAGTCTCATGTGGTGCCCTTGCCGTCGTTCCTGCTGCGCACCGGGGCCAATCAGTTGGACCTGAAGGTGACCGGCTACCCGATTGATCGCGTCACCGCCCGGCAACGCGCCGGTGGCCTGGACGAGGTGCGCGTGGGCCCTTTGCAGGACATGCAGCGCATGCACCAGGACCACGACTTCTGGTCCAACACGGTGTCCCAGGTCATCGCAGGCATTTTGGTGGTGCTGGGCTTGTTTGCCTTGGGCCTGGCGTGGGTGCGCCAGCTCAGTTACCTGACGCATTTTGGTTTGCTGACCATCGGCTGGTCGCTGATGACGGGGCGCTGGTGGATCAACGAGCTGCCCGTGTCCAACGCCTCTACCGAGGTCCTGATCGCGATGATGTTCGCGCCCATGACCGCGTTTGCCATCAAATTTTTGCTGGGCTATTCAGGCCATGGCGTGCGCAACCGCAAGGCGCGCCACCTGACGCGCCAGGTCAACGCTGTGCTGTGGGCGCAGTGCCTGTTGT
>NZ_JACMNS010000083.1 GCF_014378415.1 Aquabacterium sp. | reverse complement strand
CGCTGCGCGATGTTGGAATTCGAGGGCAAGAGCTACCGCCTCAAGGAGGCTGCGGCGCGCTTGGTCATCACCTCAGATCCAGCATAATCCGAGCGTTCTGCCTGGGGGAATTTGGGGTGGCCACAGGTGGGGGAATTTGAGATGGCCATCGGGGTGGTTGCGCACACCCGGCATGAAGCCGAGGGCGGCATAGAGCACATCCGCATCATTTCGGCGCGACGCGCAAGCAAACTGGAAAGGAACATTTATGAACAAGGTGCCTGAATCCATCCGCAAGGAACTGGCCGCATTGAGCGCCAAGCCTGAGAGTGAAATCGACTTCTCCGACCTTCCCGCCTCGACCGACCAGGACTGGCAAGGTGCCGCAGCACGCGGCAAGTTCTACCGCCCCGTTAAACAGCAATTGACCGTGCGCATTGACGCCGATGTGCTGGAGTGGTTAAAGGGCCAAGGCAAGGGCTATCAAAGCCGCCTGAATGATATTTTGCGGGCGGCGATGCTGGAAAAAGCCCGCCATCGTTAGTCGGCAAAGTTGCCATCAGTGATATACAACAAATTATAAAATGTTGTATAACCAGCATCATGCCAACACGATTCACCGAACTCCCTGTCTCGGCCGCCACCGCCTACGCGCAGTTGCAGACGGCCGCACTTGCTGTTGAGCTAGCGCGAGATGTGTCTCACCTACACGGCAGCTTCTCGACCAAGCAGGTCAAAGGCACGCGCCAGTGGTACTTCGCGTTCCGCGAGGCCGACCAGCGTGTTCGTCAGATCTATGTGGGCCCCGACAACGATGACATCCGCTCATTGGTGGAAAAGGCCCGGGCTGCAGCGCCGCTTGAACGCCTGAAACCCTTGGCCAAGTCTGCCCTCGCCCTGGGCTGCACGCCCGCTCAGCGCAAACACGTCGGGGTGATCATGCGCCTCAACGAGTTTGGATTTTTCAGGGCTGGTGGCGTGCTCATAGGCACCCATGCATTTTTGTCGTATGCCAATCAACTGGGCTTGCGCTGGAATGACTCTGATCAGACTGCCGACATCGACTTTGCGCAAGCAGGGAGCAACATCTCAATTGCCTTGCCTGCCAATGTCAAAGCGCAGCCTCATTCGGCGTTGACCGCGATGGAAGAAGGCTTCCTGCCATTGGTGCAATACAGAAAGAATGCTGAGATCCAGATCGACTTTCTTACTCCCCGCGTGGCGGACAACAATGACCCCATCCATATCGAGAACCTGGATGTGGCCCTGCAGCCGCTTCGTTTCATGGAGTTTTCATTGGAAGATGTTCAGCAGGCCACGCTTTTCGACACGACCGGCCGTTGTGTGGTTGTCAGCTTGCCAGCGCCCCAGCGTTATGCAGTCCAAAAGCTACTGTTGATTGGGGAACGTACTGGGCAATTCAGGGCCAAGATGGGCAAGGACTTGGCGCAGGTCGCATCGCTACTGAATTACTTCATCATGGCTGATCCAGATGCCATCAAAGAGGCATGGGCGGATGCTTTGTCACGTGGACCGGGCTGGCGCAAGCGCGCAATGCAAGGGAGAAAGGCATTAGCTGAGAAAGTACCAGAGCTGGTTAAAGCTTTGTTGGAATAGTACTTAATGCATGGCCTCAGCGGTAGATGCTCATGATCGAGTAGTTTGCCAAATTCAGGGCCGGAATGGCGCTATGCCAATAACAGCAGCAGTTACACCATCAACGAAAACAACAAACTCAGACGCACTAATTTTGATTGGTTGGAACTTTGCCGCTTGCTCAGTGTATCCATGCTTATGCAGCCAAGAATCAATCTCGGCTGTTTTTTGAGGATTATCTTTTTTTAGAACGGCAATTAGTTTTGAACCCTGCAAAATCTCCTTTACCATCAATGCATAAGGCACGTGAAGCTGCGGCAAATGACCACGCCCTCCACCGAAGCTTGTCATGGCGGCCACCTGATCTTTTTCGTACACATCCCTCGGCCCCTGTGTACCAACCCACTTCGGCCCCCATAAGGGTGGGGTTACGTTGGCCTTAGCCATATTTGCATCCGTCAATTCTGAGACCAACACCACCTGAAAATGATCCCCGAGCGCTGCCACATAAGCTGGGCGAACCTCCAAAAGAGTATTGACGCCATACATCATCGCACCCACTTGAATTAATGCAATGACAAATATATCAAATTTCAGAGACCGTTTTTTGACATCAAACACCATCAGCGTCAGCAATGGTCCAAGCGCCACATCGATACCCACGATCAGCAAGAATATTTCGTGCCCTCCTATCGCCAACAGCATCGGAGCTGGATACCAAACAAACCAGCACAGGGAAAGCAACCCCACACCCACAATAAGGTTTAATATGAAATGAAGGGCCGCAGCATGAAATCTTGCCATGAATATCTGAAGCGACTCACGTCGGTGAAAAATCGCTTTATATGGATAAATATCAATTAAGCGAAAAATACCAACCCGGTTGATCGGGTTGGTATTTCATTAAATAATCAACAATGATTAAGGGCAACCACCTTGCCCAGACTTTAGACCACGGTCGTTATCGCAGATGGTGCCGGCGGTGGTCCACAGCATGTTAGCTTGGTTTGCCACAGTGGACGGCGTAATCGTGGAGATAACCAAAGCGACCCCCGGTGAAGTGGTCGCGGCAGTAGTCGCTCCAGTAATTACACCAGCGACGATGCTTGGCACCACCGTAATGAATTTAGACGCAGCCACGTTCGGAATACCATTGGTCCCCATGGTACTGCATGTAGTAAATGCGCCGCTGGTTTGATAACACTCGGCAATGGATGTCTTTAGTGACTCGAGCTCTGCAGCTGCCCCAACGGCGCGAGTGCGTGACATGTAGTTTGAATATTGGGGAAGAGCGACGGCAGCCAAAATACCAATAATCGCCACCACAATCATCAATTCGATGAGGGTAAAACCTTTCTCAACGCTCATCTGTACTCGTTGCATCGTCTTCATGGTCAATCTCCTTGGGCTAGGCCCGCTAAGAACATTTAGTCACTGCTTGACCCAGAAGGCTGGGCGTACGATAAATACGCAGTTGCCGTGCCAGCCAAGATCCTTTGAAGAAGGCGTGATTTTTCCCACGTTTACCCGAGATTGCAGGATTGGCAATAACTTATTTGGTCACTTCATACCAATTGCAATGCCGCATCCTGTCACTCACAAATGGCGGTTGTGACAAAAATTGTCAGACTTCAACCTGAGCATTGAATCGCTGACCTTCACGCAACGGCTCGATTCGATGCCGACTGTCCAAAGCGCGAATCTGGGCCAATACCGCCGGTACCTCCCCGGGCTTCGGATGCGTGATGTAAACACTGACCTCACCGTCCAGTTGGTTCAGCTCATGCGCCAAGCTCTGGGGCGATAAATGCCCGCTAATGCTGGCCAAATGCGCCTCGTCATTGCCAAAAGCTGTCTCGATGACCAATTGGGCAATTCGCCGTCCTTCCAGCGCTTTCCACAAAGCCGGATTGGGCCCGGTATCTCCACTGAAAACCCACCAACCCTGAGGCGTCTCCAACCCGAAGCCCACCCCGGGCACTGTGTGCGCTGCTGGCAGCACATGTACACGCCGATCAGCTGCCAAGCCATCTTTGGCGGGAAAAGTCAGTTGCTCTCCCACCGTGAAGGGATGAAACACCAATATCGGATAAGCGGGGCTGGGCAAGCGCGTGAAGTCCGGCCAGATTACGCCATTGAATATATGAGCCCGCAACGCTTCCAGCGTCTCAGACAAAGCATGCACATGGATGGGTTTCAGTTCACTCAGCCCACCCGGCCCTTGCCGCAGGCGAATCACACTGTCCGCCAGCAAGGGAATGCTCAGCACATGGTCCAGATGACTGTGGCTGACCAAGATGTGGTCAATGCGGGCCAGTTCATCCAGCCGCATCTCCCCGACACCACTGCCAGCATCAATCAGGATATCGTCATCCAACAGAAAAGCCGTGGTGTGGCAGCGCGCCGCGATGGACCCTGAACAACCCAGGACGCGGATCATCGCAGCCCCAGCCTCAGCCTTGCACGAACTGCATTTGGGTGCCCGCCAACTCGATCACGTCACCACTCTTGAGGTGAACCGGCTCGCCGCCCACGGGCGCGCCGTTCACGGTGGGGCGTGCAGTGCCTTCAACGTGCGCAAACACATAGCCGCCAGGCCGCTTGGTGAGCGATGCCACCTGCACGCCAGGCTTGCCCACCGTGGTGACCACCTTGGTGAGGGCCACTTCGCGCCCCGCCGCCGCACCATTGAGCACCTTGATCAAGGCCGGTGCCTGGGGTGGCAAGCCACCGAAACTGGCCGAAAGCGGGGACGAGGTGCCGGTGGAGGTGAACAAGCCGCCAGGCGCCGTCAACGGCCCTTGCGCGGCACGCTCGGCCGCGGTCACCGGTGACAAGGTTGATTGCTGCGAGGACGATGCCCCCATGCTGCTGAACCCGCTACTGCCGGGCCGCATGATCATGGTTTTTTCGTAGTCGCTGCCCTCTTCAGCCAAGAACTTGATCTTGTACTTACCGATTTCAACGGTGTCGTTGTGCTGCAGCAGTTGCTTTTTGACTGCTTTGCCGTTGATGTAGGTGCCGTTGGTGCTGTTGAGGTCTTCTATGAACACATCGGTGCCCACCAGTTGCATCACCGCATGCTCGCCGCTCACCGCCAGGTTGTCGATGACGATGTCGTTGTACGGGCGGCGGCCCAGGGAGGTTTTGTCCTTGGTGATCTGGACCTCCTTGATGACCACGCCGTCGAGCGAGACGACCAGTTTTCCCATGCGGAACCTCTCGGGTTGGATCTATCTAATTAGTGTTCAAGATGCGCCGCCCAGGCGCTTGAAAGGCCACCAGGACTTGGGCTGAGGTTCGGCCACGCCTTGTGCCCTAACCAGAACCACCGCGATATTATCCCGCCCGCCCACATCATTGGCGGCAGAAATAAGGGCCGAACCCATGTCCGGCAAATTCGTTTGGCCATTCATGACCTGGGCAATGTGCGCATCGGTCAGCATGTCAGACAAACCGTCCGAGCACATCAGGAAAACATCCCCGGATTGAATTTCGTGCAGATGGGTTTCCATCAACACCAGGTCTTCCACGCCCAAGGCGCGCGTGACCAGGTTCTTGTTGGAGGAAAAAGCAGCCTGCTCCGGCGTGATGATCCCGGCATCAAGCTGCTCTTGCAGCAGGGAATGGTCTTTGGTAATTTGCTGCAGCACGCCGCCGCGCCAACGGTAAGCACGCGAATCGCCAATGTGCCCCACCAGGGCCCGCCCCGAGCGGAACACCGTCACCACCAGGGTGGTGCCCATGCCGGCGTAGGTCGGGTTGGAGTTGGCGGCATTGAAAATGGCGCGGTTGGCGTTGTCGACGCAGATGTCCATGGCGCGCTTGACGTCACCGTCGCTGGCGCCGGGCGCGGCCTCGGTCAGCCAGCGGCCCAGTTCGGCCTTGATGAAATCGCAGGCCATGCCGCTGGCGACTTCGCCCGCGTTGTAGCCGCCCATGCCGTCGGCCAGCACGGCCACGGTGCAGGACTCGTCGATGGCGATCGAATCTTCATTGTTCGTTCGCACACGGCCGGTGTCGGTCTGACTGAAAAACTCAAACTCCATGGTGCAATTGTCGCTTGATTTACAACTTAGCCTAGGTCGATGTCAACGTTGGATGCGGACCACACGGCTTGCGCCACGGCCCTCAGATCCTCGGCCATTTGCTGGCCGTTGGCATAACGGGTATTGGGGTGTTTTTGTAGCGCCAGCGCGACGATGTCGCCCAAGGGGCGGGGCAAATCATCGCGCAGATCGCAGACGTTGGGCACTTCTTCTTGCGCAATCGCTCGCATTAACTGGGCCATCGAGTCGTTGCGGTAGGGCAGGTAGCCGGTCAGCAACTGAAACATGCTGACGCCGAGCGAATACAGGTCGGTTCGGCCATCCAGCGTTTGGCCGGACAGTTGCTCGGGCGACATGAAGGTGGGCGTGCCCAAGACGACGCCGGTGCGGGTGCGGGCGGCATCGGCCACACGCGCCACGCCAAAATCCATGACCTTGACGCTGCCAGTGGCCAGATCCACCATGATGTTGGCGGGCTTGATGTCGCGGTGGGTCACGCCACGGGTGTGGGCGTAGGCCAGGGCTTCGGCCACGCGCGCCAAGATGGGCAGCAATTGCGCCAGCGGCAGCAACCTGGTGGGGTGCGCGTATTGGCTGAGGTCCAGGCCATCGACCAACTCCATGGCGATGAAGGCCAGCCCGTCGGTTTCACCGGCGCCGATGATGCTGACGATGTCGGGGTGGTCCAGTCGGCCGGCCATTTCAGCCTCGCGCAGGAAGCGCGCACGGGCGTCGGCCAGTTCATCACCCTGGAACTCGCGCGCCAGGGCCATGGTTTTGAGGGCCACTTTGTGGTCTTTGACCGGGTCGTAGCCCAGGTAAACCGCGCCCATGGCGCCTCGGCCGATCTCTTTTTCGACCACGTATTTGCCCAACTGGCGCTTGCTTTCCTCGGGCATGGGCCGCGAGGGCACCGTACCCCAGGTGTTGCTGGCGGCCGCCTGGGCCAGGCCTCGGGCTCGCATCAAACGCAGTTTGACCTGGCGCCATTCGGGGTCGATGTCGGCCATGTGCTCGTAGACATCGCGGGCGCTGTGGTAACGCTGGTCGCGCTCAAAGGCCTGGGCGATGCCTTCCAGGGTTTCAAGGCAGGCTTCGCGCTGGCCCGGTTCAGGGCGGAATCCTTTGAGGGAGTTCCAGGCCAGGTCGGCCGGCCCTTCTTTCAAGGCGTTGAGCGCGTGGGCGACACGCTGCATGCCCTCGGCAAGCACGGGCGCTTTCGGGTCATTTTGGCGGGCCACCGGTGCCGGTTTGACCAATTGATCGGCCGCGCTGCGCTGCCAGGTTTGAGGCCGGGTGGTCTGAGAGAAATCGGGGGTGCCAGTGTGAGAAGGCAAGACCGAATCAAAGCCTGAGGGCAACAGGCTGTCTTCTGGCGAATGGAGGTAGGACAACACGGTTTCGGGCCCCGCATCAGCCCCAGCCGCCAAACGGATGCGCGCTATCGCCTTCTCCCGTTCGGCCTCGGTGAGGGTTGAGCTTGAACGGCGTCGAGGTCGGGTGTTCTCACCCGAGCGGCTGTGCCGGCCCCCTTGTTGGGTCGAGGGCCCGAAAGTAGAGCGCGCAGCCGGGTTGCGGCGATTCTGGCGCAGCAACCACACCACCAATGCCGCAGCCACCACCAGCAAAATCAGGATCAACAGGGGCGCGATCAGGGTGATGTCGGGTGTCATGCTGGGCTTGGATCTTTGTCTTCTTCAGCTTTGTCTTTTGGAGAGCAAGGTGCCCAGCCCCAGGACCAGCAAGGCACCCGCCACGGCTGCGGCATAACGGTTCATGTCGGTATCCAGCGCATAAACCTTGAGGGCCGGATCGCTGATGGCCAAGGTGCCTGCGATCCAACCCAGCAGCATGGCGCCCACGGTGATGATGAGAGGAAACCGGTCCATGAGTTTGAGCACCAAGGTACTGCCCCACACAATGATGGGAATGCTGACCAGCAAGCCAAAAATCACCAGCGGCATTTGATGCCCTTCGTGGCCGGCCCCCTGGGCAGCACCCGCGATGCCAATGACGTTGTCCACGCTCATCACAAAGTCTGCAACGATGATGGTTTTGATGGCCCCCAGCAATTTGTCACTGGACTGAATGCTGTCATGACTGTCGTCATCGGGCATGAGTAGTTTCACGCCAATCCAGAGCAACAGGGCCGCCCCCACCAGCTTGAGGTAGGGCAAGGCCAGCAGGGACATCGCAAAAAAGATCAGGATCACGCGCAGGACGATGGCGCCCGCCGTGCCCCACAAGATGCCTTTGCGGCGCAACTCTGGCGGCAGGTTGCGGCAGGCCAGGGCAATGACCACGGCGTTGTCGCCCCCCAGCAATACGTCGATCATCACGATCTGGCCCACGGCAAGCCAGAACTCGGGTGTCAGAAAAGCGTCCATGTCTCTCTGCAAATAAAATCAGCCCCGAGTGTAGGGGCTGAGGCTGGGTGAGAAAGCACGAACAACGGGTGCTAAATCACAACAAGTTTTTGAGCAGCCTGGCCATTTCTGAGGGGTTGCGGGTGATGGTGAAACCGCACTCTTCCATGATCGCCAGCTTGGCATCGGCCGTGTCGGCACCGCCGCTGATGAGCGCGCCCGCGTGCCCCATGCGCTTGCCGGCCGGCGCGGTCACGCCCGCGATGAAGCCCACGATGGGTTTTTTCATGTGGGCCTTGCACCAGAGTGCGGCCTCGGCTTCATCGGGCCCACCGATTTCGCCGATCATGATGACGGCATCGGTGTCGGGGTCGTCGTTGAACAGGCGCATGACGTCGATGTGCTTGAGGCCATTGATGGGGTCGCCACCAATGCCCACGGCGCTGGATTGGCCCAGGCCCAGTTCAGTCAATTGCGCTACCGCTTCGTAGGTGAGCGTGCCGGAGCGGCTGACCACGCCGATGCGGCCCTTGCGGTGGATGTGGCCCGGCATGATGCCGATTTTGATTTCTTCGGGCGTGATCAAGCCTGGACAGTTGGGGCCGAGCAGCAAGGTTTTCTTGCCCCCGGCGGCTTCCTTGGCCTTCATCTTGTTGCGCAACTGCAGCATGTCGCGCACGGGGATGCCTTCGGTGATGCAGATGGCCAGGTCCAAGTCAGCCTCGACGGCCTCCCAGATGGCGGCGGCGGCACCGGGTGGCGGCACGTAGATGACCGAGACGGTGGCGCCCGTGGCAGCCTTGGCGTCTTTCACCGTGGCGTGGATGGGGATGCCTTCGAAATCTTCGCCGGCCTTTTTGGGGTTGACGCCCGCCACAAAGCAATTTTTACCATTGGCGTAATCACGGCAACCACGGGTGTGGAACTGACCAGTCTTGCCCGTGATGCCCTGGGTGATGACTTTGGTGTCTTTGTTGATCAAGATGCTCATGTCGGAATCCTTGTCGTCATCAATGGCAAGTCATTTGGCAACCGCGGCGACGGCAGCCTGGGCGGCGTCGGCCATGGTGTCGCAGCTGATGATGGGCAGACCGGAGTCGGCCAGCATCTTCTTGCCAATGTCTTCGTTGGTGCCTTTCATGCGCACGATCAGGGGCACGGTCAGGTGCACGGCCTTGCAAGCCTGAATCACGCCATCGGCGATGGTGTCGCAGCGCATGATGCCGCCGAAGATGTTGACCAGGATGGCCTTGACCTCGGGGTTCTTGAGCATGATCTTGAAGGCCTCGGTGACCTTCTCAGCGGTGGCGCCACCGCCCACATCCAGGAAGTTGGCCGGCTCGCCGCCGAACAGCTTGATGGTGTCCATGGTGGCCATGGCCAGGCCAGCGCCATTGACCAGGCAACCGATGTTGCCGTCGAGCTGGATGTAGGCCAGGTCGAACTTGGAGGCTTCGATTTCGGCCGGATCTTCTTCGTCCAGATCGCGGTAGGCCACGATTTCAGGGTGGCGGAACAGCGCGTTGCTGTCGAAATTGAACTTGGCATCCAGGGCCATGATGTTGCCCTTGCTGTCACGGTTCAAGGGGTTGATCTCGACCAACGAGGCGTCGGTGTCCATGTAGCACTGGTAGAGCTTTTTGAACACGTCGACAGCCTGGGCAGTGGAATCGGCCGGCAGCCCGATGCGGTCGGCGATGGCCTTGGCCTGCGCGTCGCCCAGGCCGGTGAGCGGATCGATGAGCTCGGTGATGATCTTGTCGGGGGTGGCGTGCGCCACTTCCTCG
Organism: Aquabacterium sp.; assembly: GCF_014378415.1. Taxonomy (GTDB): domain Bacteria; phylum Pseudomonadota; class Gammaproteobacteria; order Burkholderiales; family Burkholderiaceae_C; genus Aquabacterium. The sequence goes on along the minus strand of NZ_JACMNS010000083.1, from coordinate 6,162 downwards.
ATGTCCATGCCGCCTTCGCTGGAGGCGATGAAGGCCACCTTCTGGCTGCCCCGATCGGTGACGAGCGAGACGTAGTATTCCTTCTGGATGTCGGCGCCATCTTCAATGTAGAGGCGGCTGACCTTTTGGCCAAGGGGCCCGGTCTGGTGCGTTTTGAGCTGCATGCCCAGGATGTCGCCCGCCAAGCGCCTGACGTCGTCAATGGACTTGGCCACCTTCACGCCGCCGCCCTTGCCACGGCCGCCGGCATGGATCTGGGCTTTGACCACCCAGACTGGGCCGCCCAGCTTTTCAGCGGCGGCCACCGCTTCGTCGACAGAAAAGGCCGCAATGCCCTTGGGCACCGGCACGCCAAAGCGGCTCAGAATTTCTTTGCCTTGGTACTCATGAATCTTCATGGGTTGACTCGCAGTATGGTTGCGTGGGGCGCAGCAGATGACAACCGTACTGCAGCGCAGCGATCAGAATAGCACCACCTTTTGCAGGTTGCTCATGCTTCGTTGACGTCTTCCGCGTCAGAGGATCCACGCACGACCTGCCGAATGACATCGCCCGAGAAGCCGCGCCCAGCCAGGAAGCGCATCTGCTTGGCCAACTGCTGCGGTGTGTCGGCCACCTGACCGTAGCGGCGCGACCACAAAGCCTGCGCTCGCTGTAACTCTGTGTCTTTTAACGCGGCCAGGGCCGACCGCACAGCGTCGTCAGGCAATTGGTGGCCGTTCAATTCGCCGCGAATGCGGGCGACGCCGAACCGAGCGGCCTTGCGGTGGACCACCGATTCGACAAAACGCTCGGCCGACAGCCAACCGCGAGACTCCAGGTCGGTCAACACGCGGTCGATTTCAGCCGGATCTTCGGCATGTGGCTTCAGCTTGCGGACCAGTTCGACGCGTGAGTGTTCACGCGCCGAGAGGTATTTAAGCGCCCTGCCCTTGAGGGACAAGGTTGATCCGCGTGTGGCCACCATGAACCTTAGCCCGCACGCCCGGTTTATGCAGCAGCAGCGGCTGCAGCAGCAGGTGCCGGAGCCTGCAACGCCACCCCCAGGGATTCGCGGATCTTGTTTTCGATCTCGTGCGCCAAAGCTGGGTTTTCACGCAGGAATTCGCGGGAGTTGTCCTTGCCTTGACCGATTTTCTCGCCCTGGTAGGCATACCAGGCGCCAGATTTGTCGACGATTTTAGCGACCACGCCCAGATCGATGACCTCACCTTCGCGGCTGATGCCTTCGCCATACAAGATGTCGAATTCAGCGGTTTTGAAAGGGGGCGCCACCTTGTTCTTGACCACCTTGACGCGGGTTTCGCTGCCCACGATCTCTTCACCACGCTTGATGGAGCCGATGCGGCGGATGTCCAGGCGAACCGACGCGTAGAACTTCAAGGCGTTGCCGCCCGTGGTGGTTTCGGGGCTGCCGAACATCACGCCGATCTTCATGCGGATCTGGTTGATGAAGATGACCATGCAGTTGGTCTTCTTGATGGTGGCGGTGAGCTTGCGCAGGGCCTGGCTCATGAGGCGGGCTTGCAGGCCGGGCAGGGAATCGCCCATTTCGCCTTCGAGTTCGGCCTTGGGCGTGAGTGCCGCCACCGAGTCGATGATGATCAGATCGACCGAGCCTGAGCGCACCAGGGCGTCGACGATTTCGAGGGCCTGTTCGCCGGTATCGGGCTGGGAAATCAGCAGGTCTTGCAGGTTGACGCCCAGTTTTTGCGCGTATTGGGCATCCAGCGCGTGTTCGGCATCGATGAAAGCGCAGACGCCGCCCGTTTTCTGCATTTCGGCCGCGACTTGCAGGGTCAGCGTGGTTTTGCCGGAGGATTCAGGGCCGTAGATCTCGACCACGCGACCACGGGGCAGGCCACCCACGCCCAGGGCGATGTCCAGGCCCAGCGAGCCGGTGGAGACGACCTGGATGTCGTCGATGACTTCGCCTTCGCCCAGACGCATGATTGAGCCCTTGCCGAACTGCTTTTCAATCTGGGCCAAGGCCACTTGCAGGGCTTTGGCTTTTTCGGCGCTCAGGGCGGATTTTGCGGTGGGTTCCATTCAGGTATCTCCGATGGGTGTGAATTGATGAATTGCCGCCATTATGACAAAAGCTGGATGGATGTACAGTATTTCAAACAGCTATTTGTAACCCACTGAAGGGGGAACCATAAAATCCATGCTGCAGTGCAGCATTACCAGATAGACTGGGTCATGACCATCCCCCGCAAAAAGCGCATCGCCCTTTCATCCGCAGCCCAGAACCCATCGCCCAGGCCGCGGGTTGATCTGGCGCTACAAGGCGGCGGCTCGCACGGCGCGTTCACCTGGGGGGTGCTCGACCGCTTGCTGGACGACGATGGTTTAGATTTTTCAGGCATTTCTGGCACGAGCGCAGGGGCGCTCAATGGCGCGGTGATGCTGACGGGCTATGTTGAAGGCCATGCCAAAGGCGGTGCGCCCGCCGCCCGCGTCCAGGCGCAAAAGGCTTTGGCCGATTTTTGGGCCGATGTCAGCCAGCATGGGCCGATCTTCTCGCCCATGACGATGCAACCCAATGGCTCGCTCAAGCCCGCGTTCAACCTGGACCAGATCCCCGGTTACCAGTGGATGAACATGTTCATGCAGACCTTCAGCCCGTATGAAATCAACCCGCTGAACCTGAACCCGCTGCGCGACGTGGTGCAGCGCCATGTGGAGATCAATGCCGTGCACGCGGCCTGCGAGCATGCTGGCATCCAGTTGTTCGTGACCGCCACCTCGGTGCGCACGGGCCAGGCGCGCGTTTTCACGGAAGAAGAGTTGACGCTGGACGCCCTGATGGCCTCGGCCTGCCTGCCGGTGGTGTTCCAGGCGGTCGAGATCGATGGCGAGCCCTATTGGGACGGCGGCTACACCGGCAATCCGGCGCTCTATCCGCTGATCTACAACACTGATACGTCGGACATCCTGCTGATCAAGATCAACCCGCTGGAGCGCCTGGACAAGCCAACGCGCAGCATGGACATCCTGGACCGGCTGAGTGAGATCACTTTCAACGCCAGCCTGATCGGCGAGTTGCGGGCCATCTCCTTCGTGAAAAAGCTGCTCAAGGAAGACAAGATCGACCCCAGCCGCTACAAGGATCTGCACATGCACATGGTGGCGGATGACGAGAATTTGGCGCCGTTCAACGCCTCCAGCAAGTCGAACACCGACCGCGTTTTCCTGCAAACGCTGCACGACATGGGCCATGCCGCCGCCGACCGCTGGCTGGCCGCCCACCGCGATGACATCGGGCACAGAAGCTCGCTGGACATCGAAAGGACTTTCCTGGGTATGCCCTGAGGGGCGCTCCCCGTACAATTTGGGGATCATGACCGAGTCTTCCCCCCGCCCCGCCGTATCCCCTTCTTCCACGCCAGCGCCGATGCGCCTGTCAGGGCTGGAACCCGTGCTGATCGGGCCGGGCTCGCTGTTCGTCAACGTGGGCGAACGCACCAACGTGACCGGATCCAAGGCCTTTGCCCGGATGATCCTGAATGGGCAGTTCGAAGAAGCCTTGGCCGTCGCGCGCCAGCAGGTCGAAAACGGCGCCCAGGTGATCGACATCAACATGGACGAGGCCATGCTGGACAGCAAGACGGCCATGGTCCGCTTCCTGAACCTGATTGCCTCCGAGCCCGAGATTTCGCGCGTGCCGATCATGGTCGATTCGTCCAAGTGGGACGTGATCGAGGCGGGCCTGAAGTGCATCCAGGGCAAGGGCATCGTCAACTCGATTTCGATGAAGGAAGGCGAGGCCGAGTTCAGGCGCCAGGCCGGGCTGGTCAAGCGCTATGGCGCGGCCGCCGTGGTCATGGCGTTTGACGAAAAAGGCCAGGCCGACACCTACGAGCGCAAGGTCGAGATCTGCGAGCGCGCTTACCGCATCCTGGTGGACGAGGTGGGCTTTCCGCCCGAGGACATCGTGTTCGACCCGAACATCTTTGCGATTGCCACGGGCATTGAAGAGCACGACAACTACGCGGTTGACTTCATCAACGCCACGCGCTGGATCAAGCAGAACCTGCCGGGCGCCAAGATCAGCGGCGGTGTGTCGAACGTGAGCTTCAGCTTCCGGGGCAATGACCCGATGCGCGAGGCGATCCACACCGTGTTTTTGTACCACGCCATCCAGGCGGGCATGGACATGGGCATCGTCAACGCGGGCATGGTGGGCGTGTACGACGCGCTCGACCCCGTGCTGCGCGAGCGCGTGGAAGACGTGGTGCTGAACCGCCAGCCGGTCTACAAGGAAGGCGAGCAGCACCTGACGCCGGGCGAGCGCCTGATCGAGATCGCCGACAGCGCCAAGGGCGCGGCCAAGGACGACAGCGCCAAGCTGGCCTGGCGCGGCACGGCGGATGCGCCCGCCACGGTGGAGCACCGCCTGAGCCACGCGCTGGTCAACGGCATCACCGACTTCATCACGGTGGACACGGAAGAGTGCTGGCAGATGATCAGCGCGACCGGGGGCCGGCCGTTGCACGTGATCGAAGGGCCGCTGATGGCGGGCATGAACACGGTGGGCGATTTGTTTGGCGCGGGCAAGATGTTCCTGCCGCAGGTGGTCAAATCCGCCCGCGTGATGAAGCAGGCCGTGGCGCATTTGCTGCCCTACATCGAAGAAGAGAAAAAGCTGCTGATCGCAGGTGGCAGCGATGCCAAAGCCAAGGGCAAGATCGTGATCGCCACGGTGAAGGGCGACGTGCACGACATCGGCAAGAACATCGTGACCGTGGTCTTGCAGTGCAACAACTTCGAGGTGGTCAACATGGGCGTGATGGTGTCCTGCGTGGACATCCTGAAGATGGCCAAAGAGACGGGCGCCGACATCATCGGCCTGAGCGGCCTGATCACGCCCAGCCTGGAAGAGATGCAATACGTGGCCAGCGAGATGGAGCGCGATGAGTACTTCCGCAAGCGCCAGACGCCACTGCTGATTGGCGGGGCGACCTGCTCGCGCGTGCACACCGCCGTGAAGATCGCGCCCCACTTCACGGGGCCGGTGGTGTATGTGCCCGATGCATCGCGCGCCGTGGGGGTGTGCACTGAATTGTTGAGCGACGAGCGCCAGGCCGATTACATCGCCGAGTTGAACGCCGACTACGAACGCGTGCGCGTGCAGCACGCCAACAAGAAGACCACGCCGATGGTGACGCTGGCGCAAGCCCGCGCCAACAAGACGCCGATGGACTGGAACAGCTTCACGCCGCCCGCGCCCAAGATCACCGGCCGGCGCGTGTTCAAGAACCAGGACCTGGCCGAGCTGGTGCCTTACATCGATTGGGGCCCTTTCTTCCAGACCTGGGACTTGGCCGGCCCCTACCCGGCCATCCTGGACGACGAGGTGGTGGGCGTTGAGGCCCGCAAGGTGCTGGCCGACGCCCGGGCCTTGCTCAAGAAGATTGTGGAGGGCCGCTGGCTGTCGGCGCATGGCGTGATCGCCCTGTACCCGGCCAACACGGTGGACGACGACACCATCGAGATCTACCGAGACGAGTCGCGCACCGAAGTGCTGATGACCTGGTCGCCGCTGCGCATGCAGTCTGCGCGCCCAGTGGTCGATGGCGTCAAACGTGCCAACCGCAGCCTGGCTGACTTCGTGGCGCCCAAGGGCACGAAGCCTGATTACATCGGGCTGTTCGCGGTGACTGCTGGTTTAGGCATCGAGAAAAAAGACGCCGAGTTCCTGGCCAAGCACGACGACTATTCATCGATCATGCTCAAGGCCTTGGCCGACCGCCTGGCCGAAGCTTTTGCCGAGCGCATGCACGAGCGAGTGCGCAAAGAGTTCTGGGGTTATGCGGCCGATGAGCACCTCAGCCAGGTCGACATGATCGGCGAGAAGTACAGCGGCATCCGGCCCGCGCCCGGCTATCCGGCCTGCCCCGACCACACGGTGAAGAGAGACATGTTCCGCGTGTTGCAGGCCGACGACGTCAGCATGGCCCTGACCGAGAGCTTGGCCATGATGCCGGCGGCCAGCGTGAGTGGCTTCTACCTGGCGCACCCGGAGTCCACTTACTTCAACGTGGGCAAAATCGGTCACGACCAGTTGGAGAAATGGGCCGAGAAAACTGGGCTGTCCCAACGCGACGCCGAACGGGCTTTGTCCCCCAACTTGTGAGCTATTGACGCTTTCAGGCTCTG
>NZ_JACMNS010000082.1 GCF_014378415.1 Aquabacterium sp. | reverse complement strand
GGCGCGTCTTCACGGTAGGTGGTGCCGACGACCGCGCGCGTTTTGTCGTGCACGCCAAAGACCAGCCAGCCCGACTCGGCACCGTGCAAGTTCACTTCGTTGGCAATGGCCGAGAAGTATTTGCCGATGTCCGACATTGAAAAGTTGTCGTTGGCCTCTTTGAACTCAACGACTTCGCTTTCGCCTGTGTCCAGCAGGTGGGCCAGCAACGCTTGCAGTGACGCCTCGTCGCGTGTCATGAGTTGATCACACCACCACCCAGACAAACCTCGCCGTCATACAGCACCGCCGATTGTCCCGGCGTCACCGCCCATTGCGGCTGCGCAAAGCTCAATCGCAGGTGTGTGTTGTCGGCGGCCTCAATCGAACAAGCCGCATCGGCCTGCCGATAGCGCGTCTTGGCCGCGCAAGGCCCCACGGGCGGCGCCACGCCCGCCACCCAGCTCAAATCATCGGCCGTCAGCGAGTGCGATTGCAGCCAGGGGTGATCGTGCCCCTGCACCACGTACAGCACATTGGCCGCCATGTCTTTGCGGGCCACGAACCACGCGTCGTGCTCACCGCCACCACGCGGCGCGCCTTTTTCTTTCACACCGCCAATGCCGATGCCCTTGCGCTGGCCCAGCGTGTAAAAACTCAAGCCCACATGCTCGCCCAAAATGCGGCCCCGGTCGTCCTCGATCACGCCCGGCTGGTTCGACAAATACTGGTTCAAAAACTCGCGAAATGGCCGCTCGCCAATGAAGCAGATGCCGGTCGAATCCTTCTTCTTCGCGTTGGGCAGCTTGATCTCGTCAGCAATGCGCCGCACCTCGGTCTTGGGCAACTCGCCCACGGGGAACATCGTCTTGCTCAGCTGCGCCTGGTTCAGGCGGTGCAAAAAGTAGCTTTGGTCCTTCAGCGGGTCCAGGCCCTTCAGCAACTCAAACCGGCCACCGCGTTCGCGCACTCGGGCATAGTGCCCCGTGGCGATCTTCTCGGCCCCCAGGCGCATGGCGTGGTCCAGAAAAGCCTTGAACTTGATCTCGGCATTGCACAGAACGTCGGGGTTGGGCGTGCGGCCGGCCTGGTACTCGCGCAAAAAATCGGCGAAGACGCGGTCTTTGTAGTCGGCCGCAAAGTTGACGTGCTCGATCTCGATGCCCAACACATCGGCCACGCTGGCCGCGTCCAGAAAATCCTGACGCGTCGAGCAATATTCGCTGTCGTCGTCATCTTCCCAGTTCTTCATGAAGATGCCGATCACCTCGTGCCCTTGCTGCTTGAGCAGGTGGGCGGTCACCGCCGAATCGACGCCGCCGCTCAGGCCCACGACGATGCGCTGCGGCCGGGCGGTGCTCATGCCGAGCGGACGGCGGCCGGGGGTGCGAAAACGCTGTCGTGGATGGTCAGGATGGACAAGGGATAGCGCGCGCCCGACAGGTACGTTTCCAGGCACTCCAGCACCAGCGGGCTGCGGTGGCGCTCGGGGCAGGCGCGGATCTCGTCGGCCGTCATCCACACGGTGCGCACGATGCCTTCGTCCAGCGCCAGGGTCGGATCGGGTTCGGACACGGTGCCAAAGAAAGTCAAACGCAGGTAGGTGATGTCTTCGCCGGTGCGCGTGCGCCGAAAGCGCGACATGTACATGCCCAGAAAGCCCTGCGGCGTGAGCTGGCACGCGGTTTCTTCCAGCGTCTCGCGCATCACGCCCTGAATGGGCGATTCGCCCGGGTCCAGGTGGCCGGCCGGGTTGTTCAGCAACAGGCCATCGCTGGTCTGCTCCTCTACCAGCAGAAAGCGACCGTCGCGCTCGACCACCGCCGCCACAGTGACGTTGGGCTTCCAGCGTTGCGAGGGAACAGGGGGGGAGCCAGCCTTGGCCTCCGCTTCCAAAATTTCGACGGTCTTCATGAGCGCAGGATTATCCGTCAATGGTGTGTCGATGTGTGGCGATCGTGATTCTTCACGATGTGACAACGCTCACCCTCACATTCGAGGGTTTGGCCGCCATGGTGACACGGAGAATGGGGGATTGTTGTGTATGCTGGCGGGTTTGGCGCAAATGGCGCCTGCCGCCCCCCCTAAATTAGGAGACAGTATGCTGATTGGCATACCCTTGGAGACCGCTGTCGGTGAAAGCCGCGTGGCCGTGACCCCCGAGACGGTGAAGAAATTGACAGCGCAAGGGCACACCTTGCGCGTGCAGTCGGGTGCCGGCATTGCTGCCAGCGTGACCGACGAAGCCTACGCCGCCGCTGGCGCCGAGATCACCGACGTGGCCGGCGCGTTTGGCGCCGACATGGTGCTCAAGGTGCGCGCGCCTTTCGCGAATGAGCTGTCGCTGACCAAGTCTGGCACCGTGGTGGTGGGCATGCTCAATCCTTTCGACAAGGATGGCTTGCAGGCCATGACCGACGCCAAGCTGACCGGCTTTGCGCTGGAGGCCGCGCCCCGCACCACCCGTGCCCAAAGCATGGACGTGCTGTCCTCGCAGGCCAATCTGGCGGGCTACAAGGCCGTCATGATTGCCGCCGACAAGTACCAGCGCATCTTCCCGATGCTGATGACCGCCGCCGGCACCGTCAAGGCCGCCCGCGTGGTGATCCTGGGCGTGGGTGTGGCTGGTCTGCAGGCCATCGCCACGGCCAAGCGCCTGGGCGCCGTCATTGAAGCGTCTGACGTGCGGCCCTCGGTGAAGGAACAGGTCGAATCCCTGGGCGCCAAGTTCATCGACGTGCCTTACGAGACCGCCGAAGAAAAAGAAGCCGCTGAAGGCGTGGGGGGCTATGCCCGCCCCATGCCCCAAAGCTGGCTGGACCGCCAGAAGGTGGAAGTGGCCAAGCGCGTGGCCAATG
>NZ_JACMNS010000081.1 GCF_014378415.1 Aquabacterium sp. | reverse complement strand
GGCAGCTCAGCCGCTCAGGGCTTCGTCCAGCAACTCCACCCAGTGCTTGACCGGCGTGGCGGTGCCGCCCTGCAGGTGCGAGATGCACCCAATGTTGGCACTGGCAATCACCTGGGCGCCGGCAGCTTCCAGCGCCTGCACCTTCAAGTCGCGCAACTGCCGCGACATCTCGGGCTGCAGCACGCTGTAGGCGCCGCCCGCCCCGCAGCACTGGTGGCTGTCGCGAACCGCCAGGCGCACGTCAAAGCCCAGTGCGCGCAGGCCGGTTTCGATCGGGCCGGGCTTGGCCGCGCTGCTCAGCTTCAAGCTGTGGCTGAGGCTGCACGGCGGGTGAAAGGTGACCGAGCCCAGCGAACCGATCGGCCGGCGCGCCATGCGCCGCGACAGCATGGGCACCCAATCGGGCAGCAATTGGCCCGGGTCGCGGACCAGGTCGCTGACGCGGCGGGCGCGGTCGGCATACGCCGGGTCGTCGGCCAGCAGCTTGCCGTAGTCGCGCGTCCAGGCCCCGCAGCCCGATGCGTTGACCACGATGGCCTCGATGGGCGTCTGGCCTTCGATCAAAGGCCACCAGGCGTCGATGTTGGCGCGGGCCCGGTCCTTGGCGCCCTCCACATCGCCCAGGTGCCCCTGGATGGCGCCGCAACAACCTGATGCCGGGGCCACCACGGCGCGCACGCCGACGGCGTCCAACACCCGGGCGGTCGAGGCATCGATGTGGGGCCGCAAGGCCGGTTGCACGCAGCCCTTGAGCATCAGCATCTGGCGGGTGTGCAGGCTCTTCTTGGGATCAGGCCAGGCGGCCGGCGGCAACACCGCGCGCTGCGGCACCTGGGCGCGCAGCTTGGCCGGCAGCAAGGGCCGCACGGCCTGGCCCAAGCGCAAGGCCGGCGCGAACCAGCGCGAGGGCATCACCGTGCGCAGGGCCCAACGCATCAGACGCTCCTGGCGCGGGCGCTGCACGCGCTCGTCCACCACGGCCTGGCCCACGGCCAGCAGCTCGTGGTAGGGCACGCCCGAGGGGCAGGTGCTTTCGCAATGGTTGCAGCCGATGCAGCGGTCCAGGTGCGTTTGCGTGGTGCGCGTAGGCGCCTGCCCTTCAAACACCTGCTTCATCAGATAGATGCGGCCACGTGGGCCGTCCAGCTCATTGCCGGTCAGCTTGTAGGTGGGGCAGGTGGCGTTGCAAAAACCGCAGTGCACACATTGGCGCAGCACCGCCTGGGCCTGCTGGCCTTCGGCGGTGGATTCGAACTCAGGAGACAGCTGGGTTTGCATGAAGGCGACCGGTGTTGAACACCCCGTGGGGATCGAAAGACTGCTGCACGCGCTGGTGCAATTGGCGCAGCACGGGCGACAGCGCGGCCGCGTGGACCAAGGGCTGAACTGTTTGGCTGACCAAGGGCTGGGCATGGCCACCGGCGCGCGCGGCGGCCTCGAACACTACCGCAGCCGGTGCCGACGTGCACACCCAACGTTGGGCGCCAAACCATTCGGTCAGTTGCTCGCCGGGCAAGCCCAAAGGCGCGGCGGTGGACGGCACCGACATGCGCCACAAGCTCACGCCCTGGTGCCCGGATTGGCTCACCGCCTGGCGGGCTTTTTGGAAGAACTCATCGCTGTGGTCACGCAGGCCCTGCCAGAAAGGTTCGGCGGAAGGCTGCGCGATCAACTCGCCCTGGCGTTCATGGCACAGGCGCTGCACCGCCGATTCCACCGCCGCACGGGCCCCGCGCAGGCGCAGCACCAGCAGGCCATCCCACCAGGCGGACGCGTCCAAGGGCAAAGGCTGCGCCGCCCACTGGTTGACCTGGGCCAGCGCTTCGGCCTCGGCCATGTCCATGCGGATCGTGGCGGTGGCCACTGGCTGGGGCATCACCTTCAGGGTCACGTCCAGGATCACGCCCAGGGTGCCCATCGAGCCGGCCATCAGGCGCGACAAATCAAAGCCGGCCACGTTCTTCATCACCGAGCCGCCAAAGCGCAGCACCTCGCCGCGGCCATTGAGCACGCCGGTGCCCAACACATGGTCGCGCACCGCACCCCGACTGACGCGCCCCGGACCACTGAAGCCACTGGCCACGACGCCGCCGATGGTCGGGCCCACGCCCTGCGCATCGGGCTGGAAGGCCCAGCGCGGGGGCTCGAAGGCCAGGTACTGGCCACGCTCGGCCAGCACCGCCTCGATCTCGGACAGCGGCGTGCCGGCGCGCGCCTTGATCACCAACTCGCTGGGTTCGTATTGTTCGATGCCTTGCCACGCGCGGGTGTCCAGCAACTCGCCTTTAGATGGGTCGCCCAGGAAGTCCTTGCTGCCATGACCGCGCACGCGCAGCACCGCGCCGCGTTGGGCAGCGTCATTCACCTGGTCCACCAGGGTCGTCAGTTCAATCGGGGCACGGACAGCATCGAGCATGATGGGCACAAGGATAACCGTGACAATGGCCCTGCTCCGCCACTACCATCGTGATCATGAAAGTTGCCGCCCTTCAAATGGTGTCCACCCCGCGAGTGGACGAGAACCTGGCCCAGGCGCAAACCCTGATCGCGCAAGCCGCGCAGGCCGGCGCCGAGCTGGTGGCCCTGCCCGAATACTTCTGTTTGATGGGCCTGCACGATGCCGACAAGTTGGCCATCGCCGAGCCCCTGGCCGATGCCCTGGCCCCAGACCGCACGCGCAGCCCCATCCAGGCGGCCTTGTCGGAAGCGGCCAAGGCGAATGGCGTGTGGGTGATCGGCGGCACCCTGCCCTTGCAAAGCCACGATGCGCAACGTGCGTTCAACAGCGTGCTGGTGTTCAACCCGCAAGGCCAGCGCGTGGCGCGCTACGACAAGATCCACTTGTTCTGTTTTGACAATGGGCAGCGCCGTTATGACGAATCGGCCACCTTGTTGCCGGGCTCAGAGCCGGTGGCTTTCACCGTGACCGACCGGGCCGGTGGCACTTGGCGCGTGGGACTGTCGGTCTGCTACGACCTGCGTTTTCCCGAGCTGTTCAGGGCCTTGACCAAAGACCAGCCCTGCGACCTGCTGGTGCTGCCGGCCGCCTTCACGCACACCACGGGGCAGGCGCATTGGGAGCTGCTGCTGCGCGCCCGCGCGGTCGAGAACCTGTGCCACGTGCTGGCCCCCGCACAAGGCGGTGAGCACGAGAACGGCCGCCGCACCTTTGGGCATTCGATGCTGATCGGGCCGTGGGGCGAGGTGCTGGGCGTGCAGGCCGAAGGCGCGGGCGTGGTGCTGGGCACGCTGGACCGCGCGCACCAGGCCAAGATGCGCCAGCAGTTGCCGGCGCTCACGCACCGGGTGCTGGGTTGACCGCACCCGCTTAGAACGCCTTGCTCACCTGAACGCTCAGCAAAGCGCTGCGGCCAGGCGATGGTTCGTAGTAGCGCTTGTTGCCTTCGTTCACGATCACCGAGGCCACACAGTGCTGGTTGGTCACGTTGTCGATGCGGGCCAGTGTGTTCAAGCGCCAGTCGCCGAAGGCTCGCGTCCAACCGGCACGCAAGGCCCACAGGGTGTAGCCGGATGTCGCTTCATCGTTAACGTCGTTGGCGAAGATGCGGCCGGTGTGGCGCACCTCCACGGCGGCAGTCCATGCCTGGGCAGGGCGCCACAGCAGTTCGGCGAAGGTGGTCTGGCTGGGCACGCCTGGCAGGGCGTTGCCGGGCGGTACTAAAGTGGTGGTCGTGGCCCCCGCGACGGCGGTGCTCTGGAATGGGTCGCGATAGCGCGCCTGCGTCCAGGCTGTCGACGAATACACCGACCAAGTCGGGGCCAAGCGCCACTGCAGCGAAGCCTCGGCGCCAAGTCGACGTGTGCGGCCCACGTTTTGGAAACTCGAACGCCCGCCCTCGTTCCGCTTCACCCCGATCTCGTCATCAGTGTCGGTCTGGAAAACAGCCAGATTGAGCCCGCCCTGCGTCGACAAAGTCTGTTTGAGACCCAGCTCCAGGTGGCGCCCATGGCTGGCTTTCAAGTCCGTGTTCCAACCGGTGGCGGTGCCGGTGTTGGTCTTGTAGGCCACCTCGTTGAGGGTTGGAGTTTCGAAGCTTTCGCCACCAGTGACGTAAAGGTGCGTTCCCGACAACGGCTTCCACAACAGCGACGCCACAGGCGTGGTGGATGAAAACGCCATCCCGCCACTGTCATTGCCATTGCCTGCCACCACATAGTGGTCCTTCGAGTTGAAGGTCACCCGGCTGTTGCGCACACCCGCGCTGGCAACCCACTGGTCGCTCAGGTCCCATTGAGCTTGCAGGTATTGGTCGTTGTTGCGGGCACGGTTGTCTTCGTCGCGTTTGAGTTCACCGCGCACGCCGGTCAGTGTTGATGGCGTGGGCCCGACCGGACCCAGGAAGTTCTCATAGCCTTGGCGGTGCTCGTCCATCTGGTCAAAGTTCACCCCCCCGGTCAGAGAGAACGGCCGTGAGGCCAGTTGCGTGCGCCAGGTCAAGCGGGCATCGATGCCTGCGAATGAACGGTCCAGGTCGATGATGCCGCCAGGGTGGGCCACCCCGTTTTGTCCGGCATTGGCAGGAATGGACTGAAACTGCAGGGCCTGCCGCGTGCC
>NZ_JACMNS010000080.1 GCF_014378415.1 Aquabacterium sp. | reverse complement strand
TTATCTTTCCTGGGTGGCACGCGCGGCCCTGTGCGTTCCCTTCTTTGTCCAGACGGCTTGGGCTCAAAGCCTGGGCCTCGACTCAGCGCTGGCCACGGCCCTGGCGCAGCACCCTGATTTGCGCGCCACCGTGCTGGAGCGCGAGGCCGCCGAGGGCGCCACGCAACAAGCCGGTGCCTGGCTGAACCCCGAGCTGTCCACCTTAATGGAAGACACTCGCCAGGCCACGCGCACCACCACCATCCAGCTGAACCAGCCCTTTGAGCTGGGCGGCAAGCGCGCTGCCCGCATCAGCGCAGCGCAGGCGGCGCAAGGCCAGGCCGACCTGGATGTGGTCTCGCGGCGGGCCCAGATCAGGTCGCAGTTGATGGCGGCGTTTCATGGCGCGGCCGTGGCGCAAGAGCGGGTGCGGCTGTCGGATGAGCTGGGCCGCTTGTCCACCCAGGCGCGTGAGGCGGCCTCCAAGCGTGTGATGGCCGGCAAGGTCTCGCCGGTGGAAGCGCTGAAGGCGCAAGTGGCCGAGGCCCAGGCGCTGTCGGCCTCCACCGTGGCCCAAAGCGATTGGCGCGGGGCCGTGGCCCAGCTGCGTTTGGCCTTGGGCGATCCCAGTGTGAAGTTTGACCGGGTCGAGGCTGACCTTGAGCGCATGCCCTCTGTGGGCGCTTGGGAGCCCTTGGCCCAACGCCTGGAGGCCTCACCCGCCATCGCTCGGGCGCAACAAGAGATCAACCGCAGGCAAGCCCTGAGCGATCTGGAGCGGGCGCGCCGCATGCCCGACCTTACGGTGTCGCTCGGTGCCAAGCGCGATCAGCAACTGGGCCGCGATCAAGCCATCGTGGGCCTGAGCCTGGTCCTGCCACTGTTCGATCGCAACCAGGGCGCCATCCTGGAAGCCAGCCGCCGCGAAGACAAGGCGCGGGTTGAGCTGGAGGCTGTGCGTGCCAGCGTTGAAGCGCAAGCCACCCAGGCCCTGGCGCAACTTGGCTCTGCGCTGGCGCAAGCCCAAACCCTGCGCGACAAGGTGCTGCCCGCCGCGCGGCAGGCCTTCGCGGCCAGCACCAAAGGTTACGAGCTGGGCAAGTTCGGCTTCCTGGACGTGCTCGATGCGCAACGAACCCTCTTCGAGGCAGAAACCCTGGCGCTGAGCGCCGCTGCCCAGGCCTACCAGGCCGATGCCCGCTTGCTTGAGCTGCTGGGCGAGCCCACCCCGACGAAAGACTGATGACACCATGAACAACCCCACGAAACCAAAATCCTGGCTGGCCATCGCGGTGGTCGTCGCCTTGGGCGTGCTGCTGGGCTGGGCGATCCTGCAAAAGGGCAAGCCCGCAGCCCACGATGAACACGGCCACGCGGACGAGGAACACCATGAGGAAGCTGACAAGGCCAAGCCCGCCAAAGGCCCCCATGGCGGCCGCCTGTTCAACGCGGGCGTGCATGGCCTGGAAGTCGCCATCTTCGAAGATGGCGTGCCACCCGAGTTCCGCCTCTACGCTTATCAAAATGGCAAGCCGCTGAGCCCTGATCAAGCCTCGGTGAAGCTGACATTGGAGCGCCTGGGTCGCGCGCCGCAAGTCATCCAGTTCAAACCCCAGGGCGACTACCTGCGCGGCGATGCCGAAGTGGTCGAGCCCCATTCCTTCAAGGTCACGATCGACGCCGTGCAGGGCGGCCAGACCCAGCGCTTTGCCTACGAGCAGGAAGAAGCCCGCGTGACCATGAGCGATGCCCAACTGACGCAGGCCGGGGTGACCCTGGCCGTGGCAGGCCCGGCGCGCATCAACAGCCAGTTGGCCTTGTTGGGCGAGGTCCGCTACAACGGCGACCGCACCGTGCAGGTGGTGCCGCGTTTGGCGGGGCTGGTCGAGTCTGTGCCCGTCAGCGCGGGCGACCGCGTTCGCAAGGGGCAGGTCCTGGCCGTGCTGTCCAGCCCGGCTTTGGCCGATCAACGCGCCGAGGGCGCGGCCGCTCAAAAGCGCCTGGCCTTGGCCCGCAGCACCCATGATCGCGAGAAGAAGCTTTGGCAAGACAAGATCTCGGCCGAGCAGGATTACCTGCAAGCGCGCGCCGCTTTGCAGGAAGCCGAGATCGCCGAGCAGAACATCCGCCAGAAGCTGGCCCACCTGGGGGCCACGTCTGCCAGCAGTGGCAACCTGACGCGTTTTGAGCTGCGCTCGCCGATTGACGGCATCGTCACCGACAAGCGCATCACCGTGGGCCAGTCGCTGGGCGAGAGCGAGCCCGTGTTCACGATCTCCGACCTGTCATCGGTGTGGGTGGAAGTGCCCGTGGCCACCAAGGACCTGGGGACCATCCGCACTGGCCTGGCCGTGCAGGTCAAAGCCTCGGCCTTCGAGGCGCAAGCGGCAGGCACCATCACCTACGTCAGCGCCCTGGTCGGTGAGCAGACGCGCAGCGCCCTGGCGCGGGTGGTGCTGCCCAATCCCAAGGGCTTGTGGCGACCGGGCCTGCCGGTGCAGGTGGAGGTCATCTCAAGCCAGGCCGAAGTGCCCGTGGCCGTGCAGGCGGATGCCATCCAAAGCGTGCGCGACTGGCAGGTGGTCTTCGGCCGGTACGGCCAGCAGCTTGAAGCTCGCCCGCTGGAATTGGGGCGCAGCGATGGCCGCATGGTCGAGGTGCTCAGTGGTTTGAGCGCGGGCGAGCAGTACGCCGCCAAGAACAGCTTCGTGATCAAGGCCGAGTTGGGCAAGGCGGGAGCCAGCCATGACCACTGAAACCCCCTCGATGTTTGAACGCACCTTGCGTTTCGCAATTGACCAGCGCTGGCTGGTGCTGTTGGCCACACTGGCCATGGCAGCCATTGGCGTGTTCAGCTACCAGAAGCTGCCGATCGACGCCGTGCCCGACATCACCAATGTCCAGGTCCAGGTGAACACCGAGGCCTCCGGCTATTCGCCCCTGGAGGCCGAGCAGCGCGTGACCTTCCCCATCGAAACGACGATGGCAGGTTTGCCCGGTTTGAAAGAAGTGCGGTCCCTGTCGCGCTACGGCCTGTCGCAGGTCACCGTGGTCTTCAAGGATGGCACCGACATCTACTTTGCCCGCCAACTGGTCAATGAACGCATTCAGGAAGCACGCGGCCAACTGCCCGCCGGCCTGAACCCATCGATGGGGCCGATCACCACGGGCCTGGGCGAGATCTACATGTGGACGGTGGAGACCAAGCCCGGCGCCCTCAAGGCCGACGGCCAGCCCTACACGCCGATGGACTTGCGCGAAATCCAGGACTGGATCGTCAAACCGCAATTGCGCAATGTGCCCGGTGTGACCGAGATCAACACCGTCGGTGGCCACGACAAAGCCTTTCAGGTGGCGCCCGACCCGGCCAAGATGGTGGCGCACGGCCTGAGTCTGCAAGACCTGGTCACCGCCCTGGAGCGCAACAACGCCAACGTGGGCGCTGGCTACATCGAGCGGCGCGGCGAGCAATACCTCATCCGCGCCCCCGGTCAGGTCAAAGGCTTGGCCGACATCGGCGCCATCGTCGTCAAGCAGGCGCAAGGCGTCAGCGTGCGCATCCGCGACGTGGCCGAGGTCGTGCTGGGCCAGGCGCTGCGCACCGGCGCGGCCACCGAGAACGGCCAGGAGGTGGTGCTGGGCACCGTGTTCATGCTGATCGGCGAGAACAGCCGCGAGGTGTCGCGTGCCGTGGATGAGCGCCTGCAGCAGGTCAACAAATCCTTGCCCGCGGGCGTGATCGCCAAGACGGTCTACGACCGCACCGTGCTGGTGGACAAGGCCATCGCCACCGTCAAGCGCAACCTGTTCGAAGGCGCCGTGCTGGTCATCGTGGTGCTGTTCGCCTTCCTGGGCAACTTCCGCGCGGCCTTGATCACGGCCATGGTGATTCCCCTGGCCATGCTGTTCACCTTCACGGGCATGGTGACTCAGCACGTCAGTGCCAACCTGATGAGCCTGGGCGCGCTGGACTTCGGCATCATCATTGATGGCGCCGTGGTGATCGTGGAGAACTGCATGCGGCGCCTGGCGCATGCGCAGGCCCACCGGGGCCGCCCTTTGACGCAGGCCGAGCGCTTTCACGAAGTGTTCGCGGCGGCGCAAGAGTCGCGCCGGCCGCTGCTGTTCGGGCAGCTCATCATCATGGTGGTCTACCTGCCCATCTTTGCCTTGACGGGGGTGGAGGGCAAGATGTTCCACCCCATGGCGTTCACGGTGGTGGCGGCCTTGCTGGGCGCCATGATTTTGTCGATGACGTTTGTGCCAGCGGCGGTGGCTTTGCTGCTCACCGGCCCGGTCAGCGAGAAAGAGAACCGCCTGATGGGCTGGGCCAAGCGGGCGTATGAGCCGCTGTTGGACAAAGCCTTGTCACGCCAGCCCTTGGTGCTCACCATCACGGCGGTGTCTGTGGCCCTGGCTGCGCTGATGGCCACCCGCCTGGGCAGCGAGTTCATCCCCAGCCTGGACGAGCACGACATCGCCCTGCACGCGCTGCGCATCCCCGGCACCAGCCTGAGCCAGGCGATCGAGATGCAAGCCCAGCTGGAGCGCACGATCAAAGCCTTCCCCGAGGTGGACAACGTGTTCGCCAAGATGGGCACAGCCGAGATCGCGACCGACCCCATGCCCCCCAGCGTGGCCGACACCTTTGTGATGCTCAAGCCGCGCGATCAGTGGCCCGATCCCAAGCGGACCAAGCAAGACTTCATCAAGGCCTTGCAAGTGGCCGTGCTGAAGGTGCCCGGCAACAACTACGAGTTCACGCAGCCCATCCAGATGCGCTTCAACGAGTTGATCTCAGGCGTGCGCAGCGACGTGGCCGTCAAGGTGTTTGGCGACGACATGGAAACGCTCAACGAAACCGCCGAGCAGATCGCCAACGTGTTGGAAGCCGTGCCCGGCGCCGAAGACGTGAAGGTGGAGCAAACCACCGGCCTGCCCATGCTGTCTGTGCAGATCGATCGTGAGAAAGCCGCGCGCCTGGGCTTGAACGTGGGCGACATCCAGGACACCTTGGCCACCGCGCTGGGTGGCCGCGAAGCTGGGGCGGTGTTCGAAGGCGACCGCCGCTTCGACATCCTGGTGCGCCTGCCTGAAGCCTTGCGCAACGACCTCGATGCCTTGGGGCAACTGCCCCTGCGCCTGCCGGCCAATGCGTCGGGCGAGCACCCAGGCCATGCCCGGCTGGCCGACGTGGCCACGATGGATTTCACGCCCGGCCCCAACCAGATCAGCCGCGAAGAGGGCAAGCGCCGCGTGGTGGTCACCGCCAATGTGCGGGGCAGGGACATCGGCAGCTTCGTGGGCGAGGCCCAGGCCAGGATCGACGCGAGCGTGAAAGTGCCCGCTGGCTACTGGACCACCTGGGGCGGCACGTTTGAGCAGCTGCAATCGGCCTCGCGCCGTTTGGCCATCGTGGTGCCGGTGGCTTTGCTGCTGGTGTTTGTGCTGCTGTTCGCCATGTTTGGCAATGTCAAAGATGGCCTGCTGGTGTTCACCGGTGTGCCGTTTGCGTTGACGGGGGGCGTGGCGGCGCTGTGGTTGCGCGACATCCCCTTGTCCATCTCGGCGGGCGTGGGGTTCATCGCGCTGTCGGGGGTGGCGGTGCTCAATGGTTTGGTGATGATTGCCTATGTCCGCAGCTTGCGCGAAGGGGGCATGGCCTTGGAGCCTGCGATCCGGGAAGGGGCCTTGACGCGGCTGCGTCCGGTGCTGATGACGGCCTTGGTGGCCAGCCTGGGCTTTGTGCCCATGGCCGTGGCCATCGGCACGGGGGCCGAGGTGCAGCGCCCGCTGGCCACCGTGGTGATCGGGGGCATCCTGTCATCGACGGTGTTGACCTTGTTGGTGCTGCCGCTGTTGTACCGGTGGGCGCATCGTGGGGATGGCGGGCATGCGCTAACGCCGAAGCCCACCTTGCCGCAGGGGTCGTGGTCATGAACGGGCGCCTGATGTTGACAGGCGCTGCGGGGCATGGACAACGGGTTTGCAGCGATTCCGTCATACTCGTTGCGCAGTCGTTTTGGCTGCGCGTGACTGCCAAGAAAGTCGCCCATGACCACCACACTCGCTTACGCCGCCCAGAACGCCACCAGCCCACTGGCCCCCTTCAACATCGAGCGGCGGGCCCCGGGCGCGGACGATGTCCAGATCGACATCCTTTACTGCGGTGTCTGCCATTCGGACTTGCACACCGCCCGCAATGAATGGAAGAACACGCTGTACCCGTCTGTGCCGGGCCACGAGATCGTCGGCCGCGTCACCGCGGTGGGCACCAATGTCAGCAAGTTCAAGCTCGGCGACATCGCCGGTGTGGGCTGCATGGTTGACAGTTGCCAGCACTGCGCCTCTTGCGGCGACGGGCTCGAGCAGTATTGCGAGAACGGGTTCACGGGCACCTACAACGGCCCCGTCTTTGGTGGCGAGAACACCTTTGGCGGCTACGCCAGCCGCATCGTCGTCAAGCAGAAGTTCGTGCTGAAGATCCGCCATGCCGAGAGCGACCTGGCCGCCGTGGCACCGCTGCTGTGCGCGGGCATCACCACCTACTCGCCGCTGCGCCAATGGGGCGTGGAGAAAGGGCACAAGGTGGGCATTGTCGGGCTTGGCGGCCTGGGCCACATGGGCGTGAAGATTGCCGCGGCCATGGGCGCGCAGGTGGTGCTGTTCACCACGTCGGCCAACAAGGCCGAGGACGCCAAGCGCATGGGCGCCAGCGATGTGGTGCTGTCCACCGACCCGCAGGCCATGGCGGCCCACCAGAACTCTTTTGACTTCATCCTCAACACGGTGGCGGCGCAGCACGACCTGGACCCGTTCATCGCGCTGCTCAAGCGCGACTGCACGATGACGCTGGTCGGCGCACCGGAGCATTCACACCCGGCGCCCAATGTGTTTGGCCTGATCTTCAAACGCCGTCGGCTGGGCGGATCGCTGATCGGCGGCATCCGCGAGACGCAAGAGATGCTGGATTTCTGCGCCGAGCATGGCATCGTCTCCGACATCGAAATCATCGCGATGAAGGAGATCAACACGGCCTATGAGCGGATGCTGCGCAGCGATGTGAAGTACCGCTTTGTCATTGACATGGCGACCTTGTCCTGAGGATGGAACCACAATGGCGGCGCGCAAGGCTGTGTGAGCGGACGGCCGCCTTCTGAACTCGGGCCGCAAGGCAAAAAGGGTGGCGCCTGAGGATGGTGAACCCCAAATGCAAGGCACTTCAACCTTGCACTTGGGGCCTCTGAGGCCCAAGCGCCGAGCTTTGAGCCTTGCGCGCAAGGCTCTGCATCCCCAACGGTGGGTTTTTGAGCCTTGGTGCGCAAGCCTCTGAACCCCAAGCGCCGGGTGCCAGAGCATTGGCTGCAAGAAGTAAATCCTTGTGCGCAAGGCCCGTGCACTCGAACGGCCATGAAAAAAGCCCCGCGAACGGGGCTTGGCTGCCTTGCGGGCAGGGGGGCAAGCGGCGAGCGCCGGGCTTTTATCGGCGCGGGCCTTGCGCGAGAGGCGGATGGCCATGATGCGGCGCCGGGCGTCCAGGTCATAACCCTTGCCCAGCGCATTCAACAGAGGGTATAGGTAGCCGTGAATGGCGGCAATCGGCCAACATCGGCCGCTGGCGGCTGGCAGCTTCCAGGCTCCTCTATTTTGATCTCTTGCCCGAGATCAAACACTGCGCAGAGGCGATGTTGACAGCACCTTCTGACCACGCGGATCCAATGAAGTGAGCCACGTCTAACCGTAGGCATGCGATCGAGCGCGAACACTGCCGGTCCTGCTTAAGCAACGGGAGAGGGTGACCCCTGGGCTCGTGGACCATTCAGGCAGCATCAGCGCCGGGGCGGGCGCCCCGGATCGCGCTTTTCTCAACCGGCGTCCCGGCCGTGGAAGCCCCGATATGGCGCGCGGAGGTGTGGAGAATCAGCCGCACCGTCTCCTGGGGAGCGTCCCAATGCGGGAAGTGGCCACACCGCTCAAACCAGTGGAGCCGCGCATCCGGAAACAGGTCCAATGCCCGCTTCGCCTGGCTGGTGAAGCAGACCCTGTCGTTGCGTCCCCAGCCAATGACGAGCGGCGCCTCGATGCGGCCGCGGGCTGCACCTTCTTGT
>NZ_JACMNS010000079.1 GCF_014378415.1 Aquabacterium sp. | reverse complement strand
GATCATTGACGCGCCGCAGGCGGCCATTGAAGCGGTGATCGGCAAGCATGCGGTCATCAGACAACTGTTGGACAACGGCTGGATCCACCTCTGGCGCTTCAAGCCAGCGGGCTTCGAGCGTTATGAGCACGGAGCATGGTCTCCATTGTGTCTGCAGGCCCGGGCAGCTTGATGATGGGCGGCCAGTCACCTGTTCAAGGGCTTAAAGTTCGACAACACCTCGTCGCTGCTCATCACCAACGACAGCCCGGCCAACACCATCCAGATGCCGCAAGGCAGCGGCACCTGGCTTTGAGACTGAAGGCTTAGAGGCGGCCCAGGAGTTCAGACTTCTTGGCCGCGAACTCTTCCGCGCTGATGTAGCCCTTGGCTTGCAAGGCGGCCAACTTCTCGATGGTGCCAAAGATGTCAGCGGGGTCGGCACCGTTTGCAGGCGATGGCTCAAAAGGCTGCGGCTGCGGCACGCGGTAAGCGGGCGCCGCGCCTTGTGCGCCCTCGCCCGACACCACCGGCAGCGAGGCCACATCGATCAGGCCGTATTGGCTGGAGAGGCTGATCGAGCCGCTGCCCGATTGCTGTTGTGAGAAACCGCTGATCTGGTGGTCCAGCGTGTCGTAGACCGTGACCCGCCCGCCCACGTCAATCGCCAGCCGCCGCGCCTGCCCGAAGTAGGCATACCGCACGCCATTTTGGGCACCGGTGCTGTTGGGCCAACGCAAATCGGCCGGCCACCAGTCGTTGGACGTGCCGGGCACGAACAGATTGGGCTGGCTGGCGATCAGGTTGGACAACTCGAAGCACAGGCCATCAACCCGCCCCTTGAGGTGGTTGTTGAACATGTCGGACACCATGGTCATGCCGCCGCGCATCCACTGCCCGTAGCCACCGAATTCGGGGTGATTGAACTGGGCCATGCCGCCGTTGCCATTGAGGACCGAGCCGAGCATGCTCATGACCGCGTCAGGGCTGAAACCGGTGCGGTAGGCGATGTCGTTGATGGCCTGCTGGCCGCTGCCGGAGAGTTCACGCATGATGGGTCTGCCTGCTTGCCTTTGATCGGGGGGATCAGCAATTCGCATGCCGACGGGCAAGAGGTTACGCCAGCGTGGGCCCCCGCAGCGTCTGAGTCAGCTGGCGGCGGAGGCGCCCAGGCGACGAGTTTCCACGTCAGCCCGCTTCTTGCGCGCTTGCTCGTCGCTCACGGCATCTTTCAACAAAGACGCTTGCAGCTTCTGCGCCTCGGGCTTGTCCAGGTCGGCATTGACCACGCGCTGGGGCAGGTCGTCCAGCAGCTGCTCGGCCAGCAATTGGCGCTTGGCCATGTCCTTGGAGTGCGCCATCGACTGCCACAGCTCCAGCTGCTTCATGAAACGCAGCTTGTTGACCAGGCGCGTCAGCTCCGCCTGGGGGGTGGGGTGTTGCTGCGAGACGCCTTTCAGCATCTGCCATTCCATTTCAGAGACGAACTCCGGGCGCTCCGTGACGGGCCCCGTGATCGGCTTCATGGCCGGTGCGCGCGCCACCACCAGTGCAGCGGCCGTTTGTTGGGCCACCATGCCCGCTTCGGTACTGGGCATGGCATCAGGCTGCTGCACCAAGGCCACCGGCTTGGCCAGCGCCACCACCTGGGGGGCGGCGGGTGCCGAGGCGGTCACCGCCTCGCTCACGGCCGCGTCATCGCGGTGAGACCACCACCACAGCACCGCCGCCATCGCCGCGCCAATCAGGGCCAGCAAGGCGAACCATTGTTTGCCCGCGCTGCGCGCCACTTGAACTTGTGCCATTTTTCGAATCCTAAGCTGGTGGCGCGATGGCGCCAAATCGATGTCAACGGGCAGTGTGCACAGGGTGGGACAAAATGCCCAGTCAGGGAAGTCCCTAGCGAGAAAACCCGCATAAAGACAAGAGGCCGGCCCGCCCGTGTTCCTGGCAGGTCGGCCTCAGCCTCAGTTCACACCAGGCCGATCAATACTTCTTGGGCGCTGGGGGCGTTACGTTGAACGAGTAGGTCTGGCCAGCACCGGACATCAACGACGACAAGATCGCCGAGATGATGCAACCCTTGATCTGAGGGAAGGTGGTGGTGCCCACGAAGGTCAGGCCACCATTGCCCAGCGACGAGACTGGGCCGTCGAAGTCGATCGGGAACTCCACCGGCGTGACAGTCTTGCAGGTGCCGACCGGGATGCCCGACACCGAGGTCACGGTGATGTCGGCGAAAGCCTTGCCGTGCACGTGCAGTTGCCCGGCATTGTCCAAGTTCACCGTGCCAGTGGCGTCGCCAACGGGGGAGATCTTCAGGCCGATCTGCGAGCCGATGCCGATGATCTTCAAGGATTGCTTGAAGTCAGGCACCGACAGGTTGCCGGTCAGGCGTTGGGCCGTGATGTCGGTTTCAGCCGAGAAGCTCGACGTGGCGGGCAGTTTGACGGTTTGCGCCAGGGTTTTCAGGCCCACGCTGGCCGTCAGGGGCCAGCTCTTCAGCGAGACCACGAAGTTGCCCTTGTTGGGGTTGGCGGTCGACTTGGGTTCGGCCGCCAAGGTGAAGCAGCTGCTGGTGGCACTCTTGCCGTTGAAGCGGTCACCCAACCAGGTCAGCACGGTGGGCGCGGCCTGGAACTGCGTCACGATGTGCTCGCTGGGGTACACGTCGAAGGTCACATTGCTGAACTTGGCGCAGTACTGCTTCTTCAAGTCCACGTGCTGCTCGATCGGGATGAACTCGTCGGCCTGACCGTGATACTGGTACAGCGGCACGGGGATCTTGGTCGCCCCCAGGTTTTGAGCCTTCAGCGTGGCGTTGATCGCCGGCACAGTGATCAATTGGTCGAGCGTCTGGTTGCCCACCGTGTACTCGGACAGGCTGTGGTTCATCAGGTCGAACAGTGCTTCGAACACGCATTCGGTCTTGCCTCGGGCGAGGGTGGCCTGGCCATTGGCGTTGGTCAGCGAATCAAGGGGGATCGCGGTGGGGTATTGCTCGGCCAGGCCAATCACGCCAGCGAACAGGAAGGAGGCACCGTTGGAGCCGTCCAGGTACTTGGCCGTGGTGATGAAGTCAGCGGGGGTGCCGCCAGCGGCCACACCGACCAAGTTCAGACTGGGCACGTAGGTGGCTTTGCGTTCAGCGGCCCAGGAGGCGCTTTGGCCGCCTTGCGAGTAACCCCAGATGGCGGTCTTGGCGGTGGCGCTCAAGCCCACCGAAGGAACCTGGCTGGCGGCGCGCACGATGTCCAGCACGGCATTGCCTTGCGACGCACCGGCCAGGTAAGTGGGCGTGCTGCCGGTGGTGTAACCAGCGTAGTCGGTGACCAGCACGGCATAACCGGCCTTCAGGGCGGCGGCGATGTTGGCGGTTTCATAGTCGGTGCCCCCGGCCAATTGCAGCGAAGGCGCGCAAGGTTGGGCCAGGCCATGGGTGCCCACGGCGTAAGACAGGACCGGACGATCACCACCTCCGGCCCAGGCCGCAGTGGGGACGATCACGGTGCCGGTGACGGCATTGGCCGAGCCCACCGAGTCGGTCGACTGGTACAGCACGTTCCAGGCCTTGACGGCGGGGGCGTTCGCGCCCAGATTGACGGTCGCAGTGCGGTACGAAATCAGATCCCCGTGACTGCCGCTCAGGCTGGCCGGGGCCGTGTAGAAGGCGATGCCCGAAGGGCCGGAAATGGGGGCTGCATACGCAGAGGTCACCGCGAGGGCCAAGGCGGCCAAAGGCAGCGCCAAAGCCGGCTTGCGCAGGAAGGTAATCATCATGAGTCTCTCTCCATTTTGGTTCGGGCAATCCATCGGTGATCGATTACCAGCGATCGATTAATCGCATGAGGCCAGTTTGACAAATTGATTAAGCAGTTTCCCAGAGGGTTTGCGCCAAGGCGGATCAATTTCCCCCCGCAAACATGGGGCGTCCGCATCGCTGGGGTCCTATGGCGACAACCCACGGGGTTTCCACAAACATGAAAACACCCTTTTCACCCTTGGATGACCCCATACTTGCAGTCAAATTAATGAGCAATCGTTATTGTCTAAACCCCCGATGCCCTTGCAACCCGCCCCTGCCGACGTGAAACCACGCATGTACTCCGGCGTCCCGCAGGAGGAACGCACCCGTTTGCGGCGCCGTCGGCTGATCGATGCCGGCATTGAGGTATTCGGACGACAGGGGTTTGCGCGGGCCACCATGCGCGACATTTGCGCGCAATCGCGCCTGAGCGAGCGCTATTTTTACGAGTCCTTCAAGAGCACGCCCGAGGTGTTCGACACCGTGTTCAAGCACCTGGTGCGCGACCTCATGGCCGCCGTCAGTGGCGCCATCATGCAGGCGCCACCGACTGAGAAAACGCTGCTGGAAGCAGGCCTGGAGGCCTTTTTGCGCTTCATCCGCGACGATCCCCGCCGGGTTCAGATCATTCTGATTGACGGGGTCTGGCGCGAGCAATCCAAGCTCCGAGAAGGCCAATCGGAGCTGTTCACCTACCAGCAGGTCATCGAAACGCTGACTCAGGGCCTGCACCCCCGGATGAGCACCGAAATCGATTTGAAGCTGGCGGCCAGCGGTCTGGTGGGCACGGCGGTCCACACCGCCATCGCGTGGGCCGACACGGGCTTCAAAGCCGACATCGACTCGATCGTCAAGCACAACCTCTTCGCCTGGGGCGGCCTGGGTCGCTGGATGAAGATGACGGTGCCCGGCTCCGAGGTCGTGCCTGAGCAGTCCGAACTCGTTGCGCACGTTCGCAGCGTGTTCAAGCCCGACTGATTCAGCGCAGCGACGAGGTGGCCAAGGCCACCCGATTGCGGCCGCCGTGCTTGGCCTGGTACAGGGCCGCGTCGGCCGCCGCGATCAGGCCGGATTCGGTCTGCCCGACGCCGGCCCGCGCGCTGGCCACGCCCACACTGACCGTCACCATGGCAGCCGTGTCCGAGCTTTCGTGCCGAACCTGCAACGCCTGCACGGCCAGGCGAATCCGCTCGGCCGCTTGCCGCGCCAGCTCGGCGCCGGTTTGGGGCAGCACGGCGATGAACTCCTCGCCACCGTAGCGCGCGACCAGGTCGCCGGGTCGGCGCAAGCAAGCCCGCATGACCTCGGCCACCTGGACCAGACAGAGGTCCCCGGCGGGGTGGCCATAGCGATCGTTGAATTTTTTGAAGTGGTCCACGTCCAGCATGATCACAGCCACCTCGCCTTGCCCGTGCTGGGCCCGCTGCCAGATCTGGCGCAAATACTCTTGCAGATGGCGGCGGTTGTAGGCACCCGTGAGCACGTCCACGCGCGCCAGGTTCTGCAAGCGCTGGTGCACCTCATCCAGCTCTTGCAGCAACTGCTTTTGCCGCAGAGACAGCAGGTAGCGCTTGCGCTCGTCGCGCTCCATCGCGTAGTTGGCCATCAGGGTAAAGACCACCGTGGCGCCGACCAGGAAGATGACGGGCAGGATCAGGCGATCGTTGAAAGCGGGCACCATCAGCACCCCACCAATGTGCATCGCCAGGATGGCCACGGAGCAAGCCAGCGCGTACCAAAAGCGCAGCCGCTGCACGATGTTGGTGTAGATGATCACCACCATCAGGCCCACGTGGTAGTACTGCCCCGTCGGGCTGTGGGTGGCCGCCAGGATGTAGGCCAGGCAGGCCGCCGCGAACACGCCACTGACCAGCACCAGGCATTCCACTCCCAAGGGCGGCACGGTGCGCAGCACCCAGTCGCGGCCAAACCAACCCAGCAACAGCAAGCCGACGGCCATCGGCGTGAACAGGCCCAGGCGGATCTTGACGGCCAGATCGAACACGTCCCGCGCCATCAAATAATCGACGCCCAGGAAGCCGTTGAACACGATGAGCGAGAGGATGCCGCTGAGCACCAGGTAGCGCAGGCGGGCCGGGGCCACGTCGTTCAGGAACTGCTGCTCCAGGATGGCGGGAAAACGCATCCACGAACAGCTGCGGTCGATCCGCGACTGGGCCAACGCCACCTCGTTGTGCGCAGCCGAGGGTGGGTCGACCTCCATGGGCCCGGGCGCCAAGGCATCGGGCACCCCCCCCGCCAAATCCAAGGTTGGTTGAACGTCGGCCGCGCGCACCGTGTTTCGCCCGGCGCCCTTGGCCTGGTACAAGGCCTGGTCGGCGGCGACCATCAGCCTGGTCGGCGTGATGGCCGCCGCCCCCGGGCGCACGCTGGCCACGCCAATGCTCACGGTGACCGGTGTGGTGCCGTCAGCGTCCACCGCAGCCCGCACCCGCTCGGCCGCTGCCATGGCCACCGCCAGGTCCGAGTGGCTTAGCAGCGCAATGAATTCCTCGCCGCCATAGCGTGCCACCAGGTCTTCAGGCCGACGCAGGCAATCTCTCAGGGTCTCGGCCACGGCCTGCAGGCAGGCATCGCCGGCCGGGTGGCCATGCTGGTCGTTGTAGGCCTTGAAGTGGTCGACATCGATCATCAACAGGGCCACGTCGTCACCGTCGTGGCTGGCGCGGGCCCAGGTGTGCTGCAGAAACTCGTCGAAATGGCGCCGGTTGGCAAGAGCGGTCAAGGGATCAACGCGCGAGAGCCGCTCCAATTGCTGGTTGGCCTGCACCAGCTGGCTTTGCAGCCCTCGCTCGTGCTCCAGCATCAGCCAATTGGTGCGGTCTTCGTGCTCCAGCCAGTAGCTGCCGTACAGCGTGAAAACGGTGACCGACACCATGACCAGCGTCATCGCGATCACGACCTCCATGGGCGGGTTGGGCAGGGCCAGGGCGGCCCAGGCATACATCATCAGGATGACCACATCGACCAGCACAGCTTTCCAGAACCGCAACTGCAGCATGCCGCCATTGATCAACTGGACCATGCACAGGACGACCAGGTAGGGCGGGGCCAATTCGTCGTGGCTGTTCAAGCTGAGGAAAATCGTGCCAATGGCCCCCACGGGCCCCATGCCCGCCGCGACCCACTCGCGCGCGTTGCTGCTCAGGTGCTTGATGCCGAGCAACCAGAGCAAACACAAGGGGCTGTAGAACAGCAGGCGCAATTGCAGCGCGTTGCTGAACTGGTCGCGCACCATGAGCCAATCGGTCAGCAGCAGGCTGTTCCACAACAGCAGCACCCAGAACGCCCCGCCGCGGAGCAGCCGAAGCCGTTCGGCGGCACGGCCTTGCTGGTAGCGCCCCTCCAGTTTGGCCGGAAAACGCAAACCACTGAAACCCTGGGCCAACACCGTGGCGAACTCACTCGCGGGCAGCTGTAAGGGCTGCGCCGGCCAATCCTCCGCACCGCCCATCAATGACTCGACGCCAGCGCGCGCTTCAGGGCCAACGGTGACATCGCGGAAAAATTGCATCCGTTAGTGTGCCCACCCGCATCAGCCGCAGCACTCCGGGAAAACCTGACGGGGTCATGACTTGCATGACATTTTGGCCGATTACGTGGCTATTTCAGGGTCAGCGCACCAGCAGCACGGGCACCTTGGTGCGGGCCAGCACGCCGGTGGCCACCGACCCCAGCACGACACTGCCGATGACCGAGCGGCCGTGGGTGCCCATCACGATCAGGTCTGTCGGGTGTTTTTCAGCGAACTCAGCGACCACTTCTGCAGCATGGCCCTTGCGGCTGATCAACTGCACCTTCCAGCCCTTTTGGTCGGTGAAAGCCTTGATGGGCCGCAGCACCTCCTGGGCGCACTCTTCGTAATAGGCATCGGCCATGGCGCGCTCCAGGAAGCCGGTCACGCCCGCAGGCAGCAGCGGCACGACCGTGAGGATGGTGAACTCATGCTGGGCCCCCAGCAACTCGTCGTGCGCGGCGATGTAACTCAGCATGCGCTTGGTGTACTCGCTCCCATCGACAGGCATCAGGATGTTCATGCTGGGCTCCAAGGTGTTGAGGATGGGTGCATGTTAAGGCCCAGCAGGCCGGGGTGATTGACGTGAATCAACGCTGCGCTCGCGCGAACCCAGGTGCCGGACCAACATCAGCGCAGGCCACAGCAAGGCGCCGACCAGGGCGCACGCCGCAGCCGCCTGCACTTCAGGCAAGGCCAAACTGAACAGATCGCGCAGCAGGGGCCAAGCCAGGATCAGCCCCAACACCAGGCCGGTGCCGGTGACCACGGCCCACATGGCGTGGTTGGCCAGGCCACCCGCCCGGCGGCTCAGGATCAGCGCCATGTTGCCCAGCACCAGGGTGGAAAAGCTGAGGGCCCGGACCACCTCGACCTCGTCGGACTGGCGCCGCGCCCACTCGTGGACCAGCAGCACCCCCAACAGCAGGAGCAAGCCCTGCCAGACCCAGGGCCAGATGCCCGAGGCGCCAAACAAGGAGGTGGGGCCGCGCCGAGGGGGTTCTTGCATGGCCCGGGCCTCCTCGGGCTCGGCTTCGAACGCGATCGAACAGGCCGGATCAATCATCAACTCCAGGAAAGCGACGTGGATGGGCAGCAGCATCAAGGGCCCGCCCATCAGCACCGGCCACATGGCCAGCCCGGCAATGGGGATGTGAACGGCCACGATGTAGCCACAGGCTTTGGTCAGGTTGGCGTAAATCCGCCGCCCCAGGCGAATCGCCTCGACGATGGACGAGAAGCGATCGTCGGTCACGACCAGGTCGGCGGCTTCGCGGGCCACGTCGGTGCCCCGCCCGCCCATGGCGATGCCGATGTCGGCGGCGCGCAAGGCCGGCGCGTCGTTGACCCCGTCGCCCGTCATGGCCACCACCTCGCCGTGGGCCTGCAGCGCCCGGACGATGCGCAGCTTGAGCTGGGGCGTGGCGCGCGCGATGACGTGCGTGGCCTGCATTTTTTCGCGCAACGTGGCCTCGTCCATCTGGGCCACTTCGGCCCCGGTCAGGCAACCCAGCGTGCCATCGGCCGCCCCAATGCCCGCCTGGCGCGCGATGCTGCTGGCCGTGGCCGGGTAGTCGCCGGTGATCATGATGATGCGGATGCCGGCCTGTCGGCATTGCGCCATGGCCTGGGGCACCTCGGCCCGCACCGGGTCGGCCAGGGCGATCAGGCCGATGAACTCGAAATCAAAATCATGCACCGATTCGGCCAAAGGCCCGACCGGTGTTTGCCCACGCGCCACGCCCAGCACACGCAGGCCTTGCTCGGCCATGCGCTGCACCTGGGCCAGCAGGGCTTGCCGCTGAGGATCCGGCAGGTGGCAGAGGCTGGCGATGGCCTCGGGGGCGCCTTTGGTGGCGATCACAAGGTGATCGATGCCCGGGGCACGCCAAACCCGCGAGACGGCCAGCAACCCAGGTGTCAAGGGGTACTCGCGCGCCAAGGTCCAATCATCGTGCAATGCCCGTCCTTGCTTCACCGCGTGGATCGCGATCTCCATGGGATCGAAGGGATCGCGGCGGCTGGCCAGCACCGCCAGCTCCACCAGCTCGCCGAACTGCGGCGGCCACTCGCCAGACTCGTCAACGCTCCAATCTTGGTCCAGTTCACCCGCGAGGGCCAATCGGGTCACGCGCATGCGGTTTTCGGTGAGGGTGCCGGTCTTGTCCACGCACAAGACGGTGGCCGCGCCCAGGGTTTCCAGCGCGGGCATGCGCCGCGTCAACACATGGCGGCGTGACATGCGCCAGGCGCCCAGGGCCAGGAAGATGGTCAGCACCACGGGGAACTCTTCGGGCAGCAAGGCCATGGACCAGGCAATGGCGGCGAGCATGGCCTGCACCCAATCGCCACGGGTCAAGCCCATGACCAGCAAGACGGCCACGCCCAACACCAGCACACCGGCCGCCACGCGCCGAACCATGTGGCGGGTGGCTTTCTGCAAGGGCGTGCGCCCCGTCTCGATCAGGCTGAGGACACCGCCGATGCGGCCGATTTCGCTGTGCGATCCGGTCGCCAGCACTTGGGCGAAGCCCTGCCCTTGCACGACCAAGGCGCCTGAGAACACGCAGCAGGCGCTGGCATCGCCAGGTGGCGCCATGGACCATGGTGCAGGCAGGGTGGTGGCTTGCTTGTCCACCGGCAGGGACTCGCCAGTGAGCAAGGATTCGTCGGTCTGCAGGTTGTTGGCCTGGACCAGCACGCCATCGGCGGGCACCCGGTCCCCTTCCAGCAGCACCATCAGGTCGCCCGGCACCAGCTCATGGGCATCAATGCGCAGGCGCAGGCCATCGCGGATGACCAAGGCCCTCGGGCTGGCCAGGTCCTTGAGGGCGTCCAGGGCCCGCTCGGTGCGCCGCTCTTGCACCAGGGTGATGCCCATGACGGCCATGACCGAGACCGACAGGGCCAGGCCCTCTTGCCAGTCGCCGATCAGGAAGTACAGCACCAGGCAGGCCATGAGCAACAGGAACATGGGCTCGCGCGCCACCTCCAGCGCCGAACGCCAAAGCGGTCGGGTCTTCTGGGTGGCCAGGGCGTTGGGACCATGGGTCTGGCGCAAGGCCAGGGCTTGCTCAGCACTCAGGCCGACCATGTGGCCAGGATTGACTGGGTCGGGCACGGCGCTCATCGCTAGCGCGCCAGGGCGCATGGTCCTGGCGCATCGGCCAGCGGCGGCGGTTTCATCAGCAGATGATGGAAGGCCTTCATGGCGTGATCGCCACTTTCAGCACGCCATCGCGTTGATGGCCAAACAACTCATAGGCCTGCTCGATGTCGTCCAGCTTGAAACGGTGGGTGACCATCGCACTCAGGTCGACCCGCCCCGACTCGATCACCGACATCAGGCGGCGCATGCGCTCCGAACCCCCTGGGCACAAGGAGGTGATGATCTTGTGATCGCCCAAACCCGCCGCGAAAGCGCCCAGCGGAATCTGCAGGTCGGTGGAATACACCCCCAGGCTGGACAAGGTACCCCCCGGGCGCAGCACTTTCAAGCAGGCCTCGAAGGTGGCTTGCGTGCCCAGGGCCTCGATGGCCACGTCCACGCCGCGCCCGCTGGTCAGGCGCATGATCTCGTCCACCGGGTCAAGGCGGCTGGCGTCGATCACGTGGTCCGCCCCCATCTGGCTGGACACCGTCAACCGTTGCGCCAGGCGGTCCACGCCGATGATGGTGGTGGCTCCACTCAACTTGGCCCCGGCGGTGGCGCACAAGCCGATGGGGCCTTGCGCGAACACGGCCACCGTGTCGCCAATGCGGATGCCTGCGCGCTCCGCACCGCTGAATCCAGTGGACATGATGTCCGGGCACATCAGCACCTGCTCATCGCTCAGGCCATCGGGCACGGGCGCCAGGTTGGCCATGGCATCGGGCACCAGCACGTACTCGGCCTGGCAGCCATCGATGGTGTTGCCGAATTTCCAGCCGCCCATCAGCTTGAAGCCATGGGGCGTGCCCGCGCCGTCTTGCGAACTCACACCGCACTGGCAAGCGCTGCTCCAGCCGCTGGGCGTGATGGCGCCAGCGATCACACGTTGACCTTCCTGGTAGCCGCTGACCGCCGACCCAAGCTGGTGAATGATGCCCACAGGTTCGTGGCCAATGGTCAAACCGCGCGCAACGGGGTACTCGCCCTTGAGGATGTGCACATCGGTGCCGCAGATGGTTGTGGTGGTGACCTTGATCAGCGCGTCCAGCGGGCCCACCTCAGGCATGGGTTTGTCATCCAGCACGATGCGCCCGGGCTCCACGAAGATCGCTGCTTTCATCATCCTGGCCATGGTCTGCTCCTCTGGTGGTTTCTGCAGAAAACCCAGTCTAGGCAGTCCCTGCCCGATCGTCCAGACCTAAGGCACCCTGGCTTGACCAGCGTCAAGGACGGTGTTCAAAAGCAGGGCCAGCGCGTCGCTGCAATCGAGCTCCAGCTTGGCCGACAGCAGGGGATCGGCCCGGGTCGCGCCCTGGTTGATGGCCACCACCGGCTTGCCCAAGCGGTGCGCCTGCTCGGCAAAGCGAAAGCCCGAGTACACCGACAGGGACGAGCCGATCACCAGCAGCGCCGAAGCGTTTTCGACAGCCTGGCTGGCTGCGGCCACGCGCTCGCGCGGCACGTTGTCGCCAAAGAACACCACATCGGGCTTGAGCACGCCCTGGCAGGCAGGGCAGGTCGGCACTTGAAAGTTGGCGCAATGCTGGTCTTCCAGGTGGGCATCGCCATCGGGCGCGGCTTGAAAGGCCGCCGGTGGCATCGGTTCAAAGTGGGGGTTGTGGGCTGCCAGCCAGGTCTGCACCTGCGCGCGCGGGTAACGCCCCTGGCACGACAGGCACAGCACGCGGGCAATGCTGCCGTGCAGCTCGATCACCGCCTGGCTGCCGGCGTGGTGGTGCAGGCTGTCCACGTTCTGGGTGATCACCGTGCTGACCAAGCCCCGCGCTTCGAGTTGGGCAATGGCCCGGTGGCCCGCGTTGGGCGCGGCCCGCGACAGGGTCTGCCAACCCACGAAGCTGCGGGCCCAGTAGCGCCGCCGCATGGCTGGCAAGCTCAAGAATTCCTGGTGTTGGATGGGCTTGGAATGCAGCCATTGCCCATGCCGATCACGGTAGGCGGGGATGCCGCTGCCGGTGCTCAAGCCCGCCCCGGTGAGGACCACCCAAGGGCCCGCGCCCAACAAAGCGATCAGGGTCGCAATGTCGGGCGCAGGGGTCATCGAGTCGGCGGAGGGCATCTGGTCAGGATAGCCGCTCGGGGTTGTCAAGCAGGCAAGGCGGGGTAGTCGGTGTAGCCGTGCGCACCCACACCGCCGTACAGTGGCGCGTCCTTGAACAGCTCGTTCAAAGGCGCGTTCTCCTTGAAGCGACGCGGCAGATCAGGGTTGGTCAGCATCAGGCGGCCAAAGGACACCAGATCAGCCTTGCCCGAGGCCACCACGTCCACGGCCATGGCCTTGTCGTAGCCGTTGTTCAGCATCCAGACGCCGTTGTACAGCTTGCGCAGCGCATCGTAATCAAACGGCGCGATGTCGCGCGGGCCACCGGTGGCGCCTTCAACGATGTGCAGGTACACGGGCTTGAGCTGGTTCAGCTCGCGCACCACGTGCTCGAACAAAGGCTGCGGATGGCTCTCGCTCGAATCATTGACGGGCGAGACGGGCGACAGGCGCACGCCCACCTTGTCGGCGCCGATCTCGTCGATCACGGCAGCCATCACCTCGACGAGGAAACGGGCGCGGTTCTCGATGCTGCCGCCGTAGATGTCGGTGCGCTTGTTCGAGCCATCGCGCAGGAAAGCGTCCAGCAAATAACCGTGGGCGCCGTGGACCTCGATGCCGTCAAAGCCGGCTTCGATCGAGTGGCGGGCGGCGGTGCGGAAATCGTTGACGATGCCGGCGATCTCGTCGGTCTCCAAAGCGCGTGGGGTCGAGGTGTCGACATAGCCGACGCCGGGGATGTAGGTCTTGGCCTTGGCCGCGATGGCCGAGGGGGCCACGGGCGCCAACTCGCCTGGCTGGAAGGCCGTGTGCGACATGCGGCCCGTGTGCCACAGCTGCACGAAGATGCGGCCGCCACGGGCGTGCACCTCATCGGTCACTTTCTTCCAGCCAGCGATCTGCTCGGGGTTGTGCACGCCGGGCGTGGCGTTGTAGCCCTGGGCTTGGGCCGACACCTGGGTGGCCTCGGCAATGATCAGGCCGACCGAGGCGCGCTGGGCGTAGTACTCGATGGTCAGGGGGCCGGGCACATTGCCCGCCTCGGCGCGGTTGCGCGTCAGGGGGGCCATCACCATGCGGTTGGCCAGGATGATGCCGCCCAGTTGGAAAGGCTGAAACAGCGCGGCGTCAGGGGATGTTGGATCGGGGGCAGCCATGCAATGGACTCCTGGTTGGGTGAAAGCCCGTGTGGTCAGGGCAGAAAGAATTTGTCGAGCAAAAGGTGCCGCACCTCGTGCAAAGGCCGCACGCTGTGCTCGACCTTGCTGCGCAGCACGGCGCCCTCCCAGGCATCCCAGAAGAAGTTGGCCAGCGCTTTGTCGTCCACGTCGTCACGCACCTCACCGGCCTGCTGGGCCTGCAAGATCAGGTCGGCCAGGCGGTCGCGCCAATCGCGCAGCACATCCGACAGCACGGCGCGGCAGGCCTCGCTGGCCTCCACCACTTCGGCCGCGAAGTTGCCCACCAGGCAGCCTTGGCAGCCGGTTTGCTCGTGGTGCGCGATGAACCGGCCGAACACGTGGTGGATGGCGGCCAAAGGGGCCGGGGGCGCGTCTTTCAACGCAGCGCTCCAGGCATCGCCCGTCCACTTGGCGTAGTTGCGCAAGATCTGCGCGGCAAAGGCTTCTTTGCTGTCGAAGTGGTTGTAGAACGAGCCCTTGGGCACCCCGGCTTGGTCAGTGATCTGCTGGATGCCGGTGGCGTTGTAACCCTGCCGCTGGAACAAGGCATAGCCCGCGTCGCTCAAGCGGCGGGGGATGTCGGTGGGGTCTGCGGTGCGGGGCATGGTCAAACTATATGACCGGTCGTCTTGGAATGATTTCAAGCGCGGCTTAGGCCCTGCCAAACCCATGGTTTTGTTTCTCATCGTTTACAAAAACAATTTTTGCTCATAACGAGAAACATGAATGAAGCAGAACTGAGTGGCAGCCAGCAGATTGGCGCGGCCTTCAAGGCCAGGCGCAAGGCGCTGAAGGTGTCGCCCACCAGGGCCGCCCAGGCTGCGGCCATCTCGCGGGTCACCTTGCACCGCGTGGAGCGGGGCGACACCTCGGTCAACGTGGGGGCCTATCTGCGCGTGGCAGATGCGCTCGGGCTGGCGCTGAATTCAACCCTTGCGGGTGGCGATCAAAGCAATGGCTCGCCCACGGATCGGGAGGCCGCTTTGCCCTGGCTCATCCCCATTGATCAATACCCTCAGCTTAAATTGATCGCGTGGAGCCTGCCCGACCTCCAGGAAATCGACCCCCCATTGGCCTTGGGCCTGTACGAACGGAACTGGCGCTATGTGGACCAGGCGGCCATGACGCCCCAAGAACAAGATTTGGTGAACCGGTTGGTCAAGGAGCATGGCAATGGCTGCGTCTTTGTTTAAGCGCCCTCATCACACCCGCATTGCCCAGGTATTGCAGGCCCTTTACCCGTTGGTGCTTGATCGCTGCGGATGCCTGTTTGGTGGTGGCAAAGCCATTGCCAGAGTACAAGAGCGAGAAGGCTGGCTGGAGGCGTGCCTCAAGCAAATGCAGGTCACCACGCCCAGAGCCTCCGTGCTGGCGCTCATCAAGAAGCTTGCTCAGCCCGCCAAGCCCGCGAACACATTCTGAACGTCTTCGCTGGCATCCAGCGCGGCCAGGAAAGCTTCAACTTCTTCCAGATCAGCCGCGCTCAGGCTGGCCGGATCAACCGGGTTCTTGGGCTTGTAGCCCAGCTTGGCCGACATCACCGTGAAACCCTGCGCGGGCAAGGCGCGGCTGACCAGGTCAAGGTCGGTCGGGTCGGTCAGGAACACGGTGACGCCGTCTTCTTCGCTGGCCTCAAAATCCTGCGCCCCGGCTTCGATGGCGGCCAACTCGGGGTCGGCGCCCTGGGTGGCGGGCTCGGCCTCGATCATGCCCACGTGGTCAAAATCCCAGGCCACCGACCCCGAGGTGCCCAACTGCCCTTTGCGGAACAACACCCGCATCTCGGAGGCCGCGCGGTTCACGTTGTCGGTCAGGCACTCCACCATCACCGGCACGCGGTGCGGCGCAAAACCTTCGTACACCACGTGCTCAAAGTGCACGGCCTCACCGGTCAGCCCGGCACCCTTCTTGATCGCCCGGTCAAGCGTGTCTTTGGGCATGGAGACTTTGCGGGCTTGCTCGACCACCAGGCGCAAACGCGAGTTGGCCGCCGGGTCGGCGCCATGGCGGGCGGCAATCATGATGTCCTTGGACAGCTTGCCAAACAGCCTGCCTTTGGCATTCGAGGCCAGGTCCTTGTGTTTTGCTTTCCACTGCGCGCCCATGTTTGATGGTCCTTTGTGTTGCTGGGTTTCCGGTGCGACATTGTCCACCTCAGCGCAGCAAGCTCACAATCTGCTTGATCAAATTCAGGGGCGCAAGGGCTTGGGGCAATGGGGATCAATGCCCGCCGTGATGGCCTGGAGACGATCGCTGTCGCGCGCGAACGACGTCAGCGCGATGGCGGGCAAACACTGGCCAGCGGATGAATCCATCCCCTGCTGAGACTCGCGTCTGCGCAACTCCCTGATCAGCTCGCAGCCGTCATGGCTGACCATGCCGATGTCGCTGATCAGCACGTCAGGTTTGAAGCTCGCCACCATTGCCAGCGCTTGCGCCACATCACTGTTCGCGCGCAGGGTGGCGCCCCGATCGCCCAGGATGATGTGCAGCATGGCCGTGGCATCCGGGTCATCGTCAACGATCAAGATCTTGAGTTGCCTCAAAGGCAGTTCATCACCGCCGGAGTTGGTGGAACAAGACAAGAAGATGCGGACGAAGTACCGCACGACGAACTGGTCCGAGTACAACGCGTCGCTGAAGGCCCGCGGCTCGCTGACGGTGTGGCTGGACAATGAGATGCAGTGGTTGGCCCAGCCCAACGGCAAGCTCGGTCGCAACCAGACGTTCTCAGACGCAGCCATCCAGTTTTGCCTGAGCATCAAGTGCCTGTTTGGACAGCCGCTGCGCCAGCAGCCTGGGCATGGTGCAAAGCCTGTTGAGGCTTGCCAATCTGGACTGGCAAGTGCCCGATTTCAGCACGGTGAGTCGGCGCCAGAGGCATCTGCGTGTACAGCTGAGCTACCGCCCCAGCACATCGCCATTGCACCTGCTGGTGGACAGCACAGGCATCAAGTTCCTGGGCGAAGGCGAATGGAAACGCAAGAAGCATGGCGCTGAGTACCGGCGCCAGTGGCGCAAGGTTCACCTGGGCATTGACGCGCAGACACTGGAGATAAGGGCCATCGAGGTCACAGACAACAGCGTGGGTGATGCGCTGTCTGCGCCCGGCGTTGATGGCGCAGATTCCTGCTGCTGAGCCCGTGGCCAGCGTCAGCGCAGACGGGGCTTACGACACCAGGGCATGCCACGAGGCCATTGCGCAGCGGGGTGCTGCGGCGATCATCCCGCCACCCAAGAATGCTCAGCTGTGGAAATCCCAATCGGCAGGGGCAAAGGTGCGCAACGAAGCGGTGCTGGCTTGCAAACGCCTTGGGCGCCGGATATGGAAGGTGTGGAGTGGTTACCACCGGCGCAGCCTGGTGGAGACCAAGATGCACTGCTTCGAACGACTGGGCGAGCGCGTGATGGCGCGTACCTTTGAGCGTCAAGTCGTTGAGCTGCATGTGCGCGTGGCCTTGCTCAACCGCTTCAGCCAACTGGGCCGTCCTGTGACGGTTGCCATGGCATAACTCCGCCTGGGGCTGG
>NZ_JACMNS010000078.1 GCF_014378415.1 Aquabacterium sp. | reverse complement strand
CCATTCGATGCCGTTCACCCACACGTTGACTTGGGGCCAATGTGGCGGTGTCTGCGTGGTGTCCAACAGGTAGGTCAGCGGGGTCTTGGGCAGGGCGAAGGTCTGGAAGGTAGAGCGGGCATCACCATCGCCCAAGGCCACTTGCGCCTCGGTCTTGCCTTGCGTCGCCTCGACCAGGTTGCCGTAGACCGTGACCTGCGGATCGTCGTGGCCGAACTGCGCGTAGGTGAACTCACGGTCCAGTTGCACGCGGTGAAAGCCGGGCTGCTTGGCATCGACGCCGGCCGTTTCCACCGACAGCGCGGTGGCCTGGGTCAATTCATCGTCGGGCCCTTTGAGCAACAGGCTTCGCTTGGCCAGTGCGGCGGCCTCTTGGGCCGTGCCGTAGAAGTGCAACTCATGGCCACTGGTCGCGAGGCTGGGGGTGAAGTCCGCCTGCAAGCCGAAGGGCTCGCCGATGACCTCGTGGAAGCTGATGCCACGGATGTCGGCATGGCCCAGGGTGGTGAACAGCTCGGTGATGGCCAGCGATTCGTCCAGGCTGAGCACGGTGCTGGCGCCGGTCAAAGGCCCCCAGGTCAGCGATTGCCGATCGACCTGTGACACGCGCCGCTCCAGCAGGCGCTTGCGGTCGCTGCCGTTGCTGCTGGCCCGCAGGTTGGCTTCGATCAGGATCCGGGTGCCGGCCACGACACTGCTCACCTCGCCATCCAAGGGCATCTGCGTGGCGCCCAAGGTGGGCACCGAAGGCGCGCCCGTGTTGGCATTGAGCCGGCGCTTGTACGACACCTCGGCCGTGACGGCGCGCCCCAGGCTGTCGACCACCACCTGTTGTGCGGGCGCGTTGTGCCCGAAGTGCCGGTGCGTGCTGCCCAGCTTCCAGGCTTGCAGGCGTGGCGTTGATGTCAGCGCGGGGACGCCCAACCCGGCGGCCAGCATGGTCGCCGAAGACAGCAAACTGACGCTGGACGAGATGGCCGGCGCACTCAGGCTGAAACTGAAGGTCAACGGCAAGGCCAGCAATCTCAGTTTCTTCAAGCTGGTGACGCCGCCTTTCATCTTCACGACCGTGCTGCCGAAGGATTCCCAGGTCTTGTCCACCACCAGCACTTGCAAGTGGTCGTAGGCATCGCCACTGCCGCGCGCCACGCCCACCATCACGCGGTCACCCGCTTTCAGGCTCACGTTCGTGCCGGCGTCCAGCACCAGCGTGAAGGTGTCGGTGCCATGGCGGATGGCAGGCGCTTGTCGCGGCCGGTACAGGTGAAACTGCGACAAGGCGGGGTGGGCGATCAGTTCGCGGCTGGTCTCGAACACGGCGGGCTTGTCCTCGCCTTCAAGTTGCGCCTTGACGCCCAGGCCCATGGGCAGCACCACAGGCTGCGTGCCTTTGACCGCGAAGGCAAAGCGAGCCTGACCGCCCACGCCCGCCGCCAGGCGGTAACCCAGCAGTCGCACCAAGTCGGCCACGCTGTCGCGCCATTTGGCGCTGCGCAGGTAGGCCTCGTTGGCATACAGGTCCTGGTAAAAGCTGAGGATGTCGCCCACCTCGGCGGCCGCTTCGATCAGGGCGATGCCGGGGTCGTCGGGCAGTCGGTGCGTCCAGGCGGCCAACTCGGGGCTGGCGTCCAGCAAGGAGAGCATGTGCTCGCGAAGGTCGGCATAGCTGCCGATGCGGTAGCCGATGGTGGACAAGCCTGGTCGGTTGAAGATGACCTTGGGGAAATCCGCCGCTTGGCGACAGTCGTTGTCGCAGCTCATCGGCGGCCTCCGGTGATCTCGAAGGTGATGCGGCCGGTTTCCAGGTGGTCCGGGTCATTGGCGACGACGATGATCTCGAAGGCGCCCACGTCCAGCTTCTCGGTGCGGGACTCGGGCAGGTCGGAGGGATCGATGTCAACCACGGTGATGCCGCCACCGGTGCCGGGGTTCCAGCGCTGCATGCTCAGGCGCAGCACGCGGCCGATGCCGGTGACCTTCAGGGCGCGGCCGATCAACTGGCTGGCGTACAGGGGCTGGCCGAAGGTCCAGGCGTCGGGGTTGAAGAAGCCGGGGCGGCCATCGCGGGTCCAGCTGTCGGAGAACTCTTCTTCCAGGGCCACGCGCAGGTCTTCGGGCCAGTAGGCTTGCTGGGCACACAGTGTCATCTTGATGTCCAGCGGCACGTAGATGGCGGGGCGAACCTCCAGGTCTTCGCCAATCAGGCGCACGGCTTCCAGGTGGTCAGCGATGGTCTGGCGCAAGGGATCGGCCAGCACGGTGGTGCCCACGGGGTCGATGGCCACGCGCACGGTGCGCCAACTGCCGGTCCAGGCATAGCGAGCCTTGGCATGCGAGACGCCGGGCAGTTCTTCGGCGCGCTTGGCGTAGTCCTGCAAGGTGACGGCGCGCATCTGGCGTTGGCGGTAGGCCTCAGGCACGCGGCGCACGATCTCGGCCACGGGCTCGGGGTCGCGCCCGTTGACCACGTCAAAGGGATTCCAGACAGCTTGCACTGCGCCGCTGGCATCGTCGAAGTTGACGAGGGTGTCGGCGCCGACATTGCCCTGGCTGCCTTGGCCCACGCGGTATCGGCAACGAACGAAGGCGTTGAACGGCAGGGCCGCGCCATTGATGCCGTCGCCAAAGCGGATTGAACTGCCGCCCAGTTCGTCGGTCTCGACGATGAAGTGCTCGTCGTCGCCTTCGCTTTCGATCAGGTCGGATTGCTCTTGCCAGGGCTGGGCGAAGCCCTGCACCGAGACCTGCGCGGTGGTGCGCGTGGGCAGGTCGCCGCCGGGCATGGTCGCGCGGTAGGCCAGGGGCGAGGCCGGGAAGGGGCACAGCACGCCGCGCAAGGGCGACGCGCTGCCTTGCTGGCGCGTGACGATCTCATAACGCGCTTCGTCGGTGGCCACCAGGCTGTGCTCATCCAGGTTGCCGAGCGGTTGACCCGGTGCGCGGAAGGTGGTGATGCGTGGCCGGCCTTGCGTGGCACGGACCAAGTTGCCGTGGAACAGGCTCACGTCGTTGACCACCACGCCCGAGCATTCGCAAATGAAGCAAAAGTTCTGTTGCAGGGCGTCCTCAAGCAGCCAGCGCACGCGCACCAGCCATTCGCCGGTGAAGGGATCTTGCAGGGTTTGGGCGCGGGGCGTGGGGCCGTTCAATGGCAACAACCGCAGCAATTGCCGTTGCGCGGTGCGGGCGCCATTGGGGGTTCCGGTGGCAGGGTTCAGGGCTTCCTGCACCAGCAGGTGGTCCACGTCGACATCCACATCCTCTGCACCGGGCGCTGGAGCCTGGCTAGGATGCGTGCCCAGGAACAGATCGCGCAGTGATTCAGCTTGGGCCTGGGTGA
The DNA here is from genome assembly GCF_014378415.1 of Aquabacterium sp. GTDB lineage: Bacteria > Pseudomonadota > Gammaproteobacteria > Burkholderiales > Burkholderiaceae_C > Aquabacterium. The sequence continues at coordinate 10,079 of NZ_JACMNS010000078.1, read as the reverse complement.
GCGGCGACAGGCCGGTCAGGTCGGCTTCGGTGCTGCCTTGGGCCAGGGCGGTGACCGTGTCGCCCCAGGTGTAAAGGCGCAGCGTGCTGAGGGGGGCAAAGCAGCGCTGGCGCCACTGGGTGCCTTCACGCGGCATGGCGAAGATCACCGCGCCCGCGTCCTTCCAGTGCTCGCCAGTCCAGGCGCCGAACTCATCGTTGGGTGTGGCGGGCAGGTCCACCGTGGCAGTGACACCCAATGCCAGCCAGGTGCTGGCCTGGTTGCCCTGGTGGATGTGGTAATCCATCAGGCGGGCATGGCGGGCCAGCGAGACGCGCTTGCGGGCGGTGGCGATGGACCGCTCGTTCAAGACCCGGTCGTGGTAGTCGGCCTGCTCGTCCGCGTCGGCCGCGATCAGGTCGATCAGCACCTGGTCCAGGTCGGCCTCGCTGGTGGGTGACCAGTTGGGCACGCGCCGCATCATGGCCGCGATCAACACGTGGCGGAAGGAGTCGTAGTCGCGCGCCAGGTAGTCGATCTCGGGCTCGGTGGGGGGCGGCTTGACGCGCTCTGTCGGCGTGCAATTGAGGTTGAAGCAGCCTGGGCGGAACTTGAAGGGCAGGGCATTGAGCAACGGGTCCATTGCCAGCGGCAAGGCATTGCCCGGCGCGGACAAGCCCACGGCGGTGGTGGACAGCAGGTAGGTCGAGTAGTCGCCCACCGGGGCGATCTTCAGCTTGAGCGTGGTGGCCGTGGCGCCAGCCTGCACCTGCACGACCTGAACGGGCCTGGCCGGGTTGCCTGCGCGGTGTCGCTCGGCGCCTTGCACGGTGAAGGCTTCCTTGGGCGGCAGGGGCGCCAGGGCGTTGTCGTTCCAGAACTCGACTTCCAGCCAGGCAAAGGCGGGTTTGGGCGCGGCTTCCAGCGTGACGTAGGCCAGCTTGAAGGCGTTCAGCCCCTTGGCGTCCAGGTCGCGGGCGCGGTCGCTCAGGCGTTCTTCGTTGCGCAGCAGGGTCATGTCAGTGCGCTCCCTGGCGTTGCAGTCGCACGCTGATCACTTCGCCGGTGGCGATGATGCGGTAGCGCAGGTCCACGTTGAGCGTCGAGTCTTCGGCGCTGACATCGAGCAACTCAACCATGATGCGTTGGCCCAACCAGCGCGACAGGTTCTGGCTGACCAGGGCCTTGGTGATGCCGGCGGTGGCATCGTCATTGCGCTGAAACACGAGGCGGCGCAATCCAGCCCCGAAGCTGGGCAGGAAAGGCCGTTCGCCCTGCGCGGTGAGCAGCAACTGGATGATCTCGCCCCGGATGTGGTCAGGCAGGTCAGCAGGTGTGGCCGTGCGTCCATCGGTGCCGATGCGGAATGGGAACGCCAGGTGGCGGCCGTTGTTCATGCTCATGGCAGCGGCGTCCGGTAGGTGTCGACCGTGAAGGCCATGGTGTGCCGGTGGTTTGTCAGGCCGCCGTCGCCGGTGTTGTCGGTGGTGACCAGATCGCCCCCGTGGTCGCCCAGGAACTTCAGCACCCCTTGGGCGATGGCCGCGAACAGGATCTTGCGGTCGTCGGCGCCCTGGCCGTCCGTGGGCAGGAACTCGCCTTTGCGCGCCTGCCATTCGTTCTGCATGGCCTGGTCGATGTACGCGGCCAGGCTGGAAGCAAAGTCATCCAAGGTGCCGGCTTTGAGGGGGGAGCTCATGGGGTGGCCTCGATCGATCAACCAGTGGTGACGCGGGTCGACAGCAAGGCCGGCGTCGCGGGTGGGAAGGGCATGACCGGCACGATGGGCGTGACCGGGATGCCGATCACGGTTTCGCCCACGTGCAGGTGCGCGTTGAAAATGCTGACGAGCTGGTTCAGGTACTGCAACAGCGAATCGCCAAAGGCTACGGGGTGTGTGGCGCCCTCGGTCAGCTCGATCAGCGGCGCTTCGACGATCACCTTGGTGGCGGCCAGCAGCTTGATCTGCCCATCGTTGACGCTGATGGTGATCAAGTTGCTGCCATTGCCATCGGACAAAGTCAGGGTGTTGGCGTCGTCGTCCAGCGCGACCATCAGGCCTTTCTCGCTGCGCAGGATCTTCAAGGGGGGCTTGGCAGCGGTACCTTTCTCGTCGCTGGGGACATCGCTGGTGCCCCACCAACCGCCGGTCCAAATCGGGCGGGATGGGTCGCCCGCTTCGAACTCGATCCACACGCCCGCGCCCACGGGCGGGATGGCGTGGAAGCCCACGCCTGGGCCAGCATAGGGCGAACAGGGCGTGGCCCATGGCGTGGACAATTCGCCAAAGACCTCGGGCACCTGGGCCTTGATGCGGCCGATGGCGGATGGGTCGTCGTTGTCGGTGACCAGGCCGCGGTACTTGCCGAAATGGCGCGTGCGCGATTGCGTCGCCAACTCGACCACCAGTTTTTCGAGTGTGCCGCTTTCCATCAGAACACCCCCGAGGCCATGCCAGAGTCGCCGCCAGCGCCACCGGCCGAGCGCGCATTGCGGTGCAGAGAAAACTTTTGGCGGTAGCCGTGGTCGGTCAACACATGGGTGACGCGGCCGATCAGGTAGTCGCCCGACAGGTAGCCACCGATGCCGCGCACCCGAACCAGGTGGTAAGGCTGCATCACGCCTTCATAGTTGTCGGCGTCCAGCTCGCCATTGGCCGCATAGGCCCAGGACGACAAATCGACCGTGGCCGAGGTGGCCGCGTCCAGGTCGGTTTGCTCCTCGCGCGTGCCGGTCAACAGCATCACGGCGGGCTGGGTCAGGTCGTGCGTGGCGGCATCGCCCAAGGGCGCGATGTCGGCGGCGTCGGTGCGGCTGGTCAGCACGCTGCGGTCGGCCAGGTTGATGCTGCCGGCTTGCGCCTTGATGGGCCGCAGCGCATCGAACTCGGCCGAGAAGCTGGCGACATTGCATTGGTCGCCCACCAGCAGGATTTCGGGCAGGTCCGCCGCGTCGAACTGGGGGCGCTTGAACATGCCCACGCTCAGGCCCGGTGCCTCGCCCGGCTTCACATAGGTGAACATGCCGTAGCGCTTGGCCAGGTCGCGCAGCAACTGCATGCTGGTGCCGCGCTGCACGACCACGCGCTGAAGCGCCGCGCCAGCATCAGGGGCGGCATCCACATCGGCGCTGAAGCCCACGTCGGTGAACAGGCTGGTCACGATGTCCTGGGGCGCCATGTCTTCGAACAGCACGACTTTCTCGTCGCGGTTGAGCTGCACGCTGTCGTCCTGCACGATCAGGGTCATGGTGCTCTGGTTCGGAGCCGATTTCATCTCGTAGCGGTTGCCCACGACCATGCCGTCGATCAGGGGCATGAAGTCGGCCTGGGCCACCTTGACCTCGATGCGCACGCGGACAAAAGGCTGGGCGATGTCATCCTCGATGCCGGCCCACACACCGGCGTCATCGGTGCCCACGGGCAGGTCCAACTCGGCCTCGGCCGCGATGCCGATGCCCTGGTCGATGCGGATTTCGGTGAACAACGCCAATTGCTCCTTGGACGCCGGAGCATTGTCGAAATAGACGCGGTATTCAGCCTTGGCCATGGTGCTCAGCTGTTGGGGATGTGGATGGTGCGGCCGGTGGGCTCCAGCAGCGAGCCGGCTTCCAGCTCGGTGTTGGCGTCGGCGATGTGCCAGTAGCGGGTGGCATCGCCGTAGCGCTGCTCGCTCGTGGCGTCAAGTTGGTCATGCGATCGCACGGTCACCTCGAGGCCGGGTGTCGATGGGAGCGGCCTCAGCTTGACGGCGGCCACGGACGCGCCGGCGCGGTCTGGCGCGGTGACGGTGGGCAGGCCGAAGTAGCGGGAGTTCTTCAGGAACATGGTGGCTTCTCCATCCTTATTCAAAACGGAATGATGTCCAGCGCAAACTCGACGGCCTTGGCCAGGTTCAGGGTCGCCTGGGTGTCCTTGATCATTTGCGTGTACTTGTAGGCGCCCGCGCCCACGGCGTCGTCGGTGGGGGCCTGGCTGGACACCTGCAGGCCAATCTTCACTTCGGCCTGGATCGGGTTGAGCAGCACGTCGTACTTCTGCTCGGTGATGGACATCGAGATGATGGTCACTGGCAGCACGCGCGAGGGGCCCCAGATGAAGAGGATTCTCGGCAGCGCCACGCGTGGCAGGGGCTTTGATGGTGGTGTGGCGCTGGGCCCGGAGATCGCAGAGCCCACCGCGTCGATGGCCGCGCCGATCAGGCCCCCTGGCGTGGTAGGCGGGTAGACCATTTTTTCCAACGCGGCGATCTGCGGGCCCACGCCGAACAAGCGGGGAATGGCCGACACCGCACCACCAGCGCCCAGGTCATCCGCCGCAGAGAAACGCGCGGTGATCTCGAAGCGCTCGGAGGGTGGCGCGGCCGCCGCGTGGTTCTCGGTGCGGGGCTGCGCGGCCGCGGTGCTGGGCGGCTGGGGAATGGTGATCGTGCGCGTCATCTGTTCAGGGTTGAACTGGAAGACGACGATGTTCGGTATCGGCCCGAGGATGTTGGCGCCGTATTCGACCAGCACGCCGCGCAGTGGGAAGAGTGCCATCAGACGGTCTCCCCTTGCATGCCGATCCAGTCGACCAGCCGCGCGGCGATCAGGTCGGTCAACGAGTGCGCGTCCATGCCCGCAGGCGCATCGATGGCCCCCAGATCAGCTTGGGCGATGACACTGCTGGCGCCTCGCAGTTTGAGGTCGGACAGCCTGCGGCTCAGCGCCGGACCGAGCAGGTCTTGCACCTGTCCGCCCATCTCCGTGGACACGCCTTGCAGCGTGAGCGCCAGGTGATCAATGTCCAGCCTCATGCCCAGACCTCCATGAGTGCGGCATAGCGCCCGAACTGTTCGCGGCCTGCCACGCGGTTCATCTTTTCCAGCTCGCGCTTGATGGCGGTGAGCACGTGGGGCATGTCGACGCGTGCTGGCGACGCCGTGCTTTGCTTTGATGCGGCCAGCAGGCAGGCGTTGAACGCGGCCGATCGGATGTGGCCCCCCGCCATGTCGAATTGCTGGGCCAGCCAGCGGCAGTCCAGTTCGGTGATGTCAACCTGAGCGGGGAACACCTGTCGCCACAACTGCTCGCGCTCGCTGACGCCCGGCACCGGGAACTCGACGATGTGGCGCAGGCGGCGGGTGAAGGCTTCGTCCAGGTCCTTGCGGCGGTTGCTGGCCAGCACTGCGAGGCCTTTGAAGCGCTCCATGCGTTCGAGCAAATAGCTGATCTCGATGTTGGCGAAGCGGTCGTGCGCGTCTTTCACCTCGGTGCGCTTGCCGAACAAGGCGTCGGCCTCGTCAAAGAACATCAGGCAATCGCTGGTCTCGGCGGCATCGAAGATGCGGCGCAGGTTCTTCTCGGTCTCACCGATGTACTTGTTGACGACCTGGGAGAGGTCGATGCGGTACATGGGCAAGTCCAGTTCGTGGGCCAGGGCTTCGGCGGCCATGGTCTTGCCGGTGCCGGGGGGGCCGCAGAACAGCACTGACAGGCCACTTTCGTTCCAGGCCTGGGCCGTGCCCCAGTCATGGTGAACCCGGCCCAGCACGGACATGGCGGCGACGATTTCGCGCAGTTGCTGCGCCTGTGCGGTGGGCAGCACCAATTCGTTCAGGGCGAAGCGGGGCGTCACGGCATTGGCCAGGCCATCGAGTTCAAGCCGGGCTTCGGCGCGGCACACGGCGAACAGGTCCGAGGCGCTGGCTTCATCGCCCAAGGCGGAGGCCGTTGCTGCTGCGCGGTCCAGCGGGCGCTCGGCCATTCGGAAGCGCCGCGCGGCTTCGGGGATGGCCTCGCGAACGGCGGGGGCGCAGCTGGCCAGCGATGCGCTCAGTCGCTGACTCCGGGCGGTCACGTCCAGCGGTGGCAAGGTGCAAGTCGGCAGCATCAGCTTGCCAGGCAGGCCACGTGCAGCCTGGCCACCATCGGTCGTGGGCAGGTACCAGCGCAATGGCAGGGCCGACCGTGGCGCGGTCCAGTGATCCGCACCGTTGGCGCAGCAGCGTTCTTGCCAATGTTCGGGGAGCAGCACGTCCACGCCCCGCAGCCAGCAGACCGTGGCGGCGGCGGTAAGGCCGCGCTCGGGGGTGATGTCGTCGCTCAGCACGCACAGGCCTCGGCCGGTGGCCGCACTGAACGCCTGCGCCCAGGCCGCGAAATCGGTGCCGCGTTGTGCCTGCAAAGGCAACACCTGCATGGCGGTGGGTGGATCAGATCGCAGGCGGGCCAGCACGGCTTGCATCTCGCGGGGCAGATCGCGCGTGGGGGCATCATCGTTTTGCAGCAGGCCTCGGGGGCTGCTTTGAGGATTCAGCAGGGCGTGTGCCACGCTGGCGGGCATGTCCAGCGCTTGATGCCAGTCCAGCACTTCCCGTCCGCTTGGCAAGTGCAGCAAGCCATGGCGGAACAAGGCATGGCTGGCATCGGCACAGGCCGCCACGGCCATGGGCTCGTCCCACAGACGCTGTGCCAATGCCAACGTGGGCCAAGGCCGAGACAGGTCGTTCTGGCAAGCTGCGCACACGGCGCCAATGGCGGCATCGACACGCCCCGCCAGCGCGCAGGCCAGCACAAACTGAGCCGCTGGCGTCAAGTCGCACGTGCGCGCCAACCAAGCCCAATCCCCTTGGCGATTGAGGCGCAGGCGAGGCGGCTCCAGCTCGGCAATGCAATCGCTCAAGTAGCGCGCGGTCACGTCCTCGGCGAAGAAGGCGCGCTTGTCGTCGCGAAAGCGCGCCAGGTCCAGGCTGTCTTGCACCGGGTCCGTGATGGGCGGCAAAGCACCGGGGGCAGGCGCGGTGCCGTGGCCCCGCTGGTGCCAGCACCAGGCGATCTCACGCCGCAGACGCCAGGTCACCTGCGCCAGCCAGTGGGCGCACACCGGGTCGCCCACGCCCAGGTCGGGGTTCATGGAAACAGGCGTGGCGGCGAGTGGCGTGCTCATGTCCAGCTCAGCACGGGAGAGTCCAGGGCCTGCTCGCCATTCACGCGCAGGATCACCCGGTAGTTGGGATTGGGCACCAGCGCTTGAACATCGCTGACCGCGAAGGTGAGGGAGGTGGCGCTGCCGCCGGGCAAGGGCTCCAGCAGCAATTGCGCTTTGCCATTGAGGTAGAGCGCCGCGTAGATGGCGGCATCAGGCCCGCCCAGTTGCGCGCCATTGACCACGAACTGACCGAACAGCTTGCCTGACACCAGGGTGAGCGGAACGGGCACGCTCACGGTGGTTATCCGGGGCACCAGGTGCCCGGCCAGCGCATTGCTGCTCAAGGTGTGCCCATCGGGCAGCGTGCGTGCCACGCAGACAGGGTAGGCGCCTGCGGTGATCGGGTCGGCCAGCGGGATGGTGGTGCTCAAACCCCCATCTGCTGTCGGCGTGGTGGGATAGACCGAGGCGCCCACCATGATCTGGTCGTAGCCGGCCAGATCAACGCCGCGCAGCACGAAGGCCTGGCCGGCGCTGATGCGCTCCGGTTCGATGGCACTGAGCCTGGGCCCGAGGCTGGGCAGGGCCGTCACTCCTTCGTACATCTGCGGTGGCGGCAGTGGCTTGCCGATGGTCTTGACGGGCAAGGCATACGCTGGCGGCGTGTCCATCGGCGCCAGCATGACCGGGCGGATCTGGAAGGCGGCCGAGATGCGGTACTTCTCTTCGCTGCCTTGCATGATCTTGGACAGCATCTCGACATCGGCCTCGTCGAAGGTGATGCGCAAAGGATCGGGGCTGCTCGACAAGGCGGCATTGGTCGGATCGGGCTGGATCACGCTCATGCCGTTCAAGGCCAGCATGCCCCGGCCCAGCAGCTTGTGCGCGGCGATGGAGTCACTGTCGGCGCCATCAAAAGCGGTCAGCAGGTAGTACAGCACCAGCCAGACGGGCGGGGCCTGGCCAGCGTCAAGGGGGCGGTTGCGCAGGTTGGCATCAATGCCCACTCGGTAGAGGAAAAGGTTGTAGCTGCCGCCTGTGGCACCGGCATTGCTGGCGTCTTCCGGCCGACCCACGGCCACGGCGTTGATGCCCGTTCGGGATGCAATCTGCACCTTCAGCAAATCGCTGACGGCGCCAATGGCCTCACTGCTGGCGGCGAGTGACATGGCTCAGCTCCACCGCACATGGTGGCGGCGCAAGGCGAACCGCGCCGGTGCCGGGGTGGGGTCGGCCACGGGCTGAGGCTCGGGCGTGGTCACCGGGGCAGGGTTGGCGGCGCGCACTTCCAGCGTGATGGTGCCGATGCTGACGTGGGTGCGGGGCATGGCCTCGACTGGGTTGGAAGACTTGATCGTTGTGGGCGATTCGCGCTGGTGATCAGGCTGCACAGGCCGCACAGGCCGCACCTTGAATGACGATTCCACGGGCGCGACCTGTTCAGGGGCCTGCCATGCCGGGCTTTGGCTTTGGCTTTGCTCTTGAGTCGCAGTTTTTGGCCGAGGCAGGTCCAAGCTGCTTGGGCTTGCCAGGATTGGGGGCGCTTCCTTGAGCCGATCGGGCGTGACTTGCGGCACAGGCATGTCGCGTGTTTGCCAAGGCGAACTCGATGCGGTGTTGGTCCGATTCGTGGTCAGTGGTGCCAAAGCTTTGTCTGCCGAGGCTTCTTTCTTGGCATGCGTCAGCGTCGAGGCCAAGGCTGGCTGGCTTGGTTGGAGATGGACCGGCCAGGCCATCGCGTCGGGCAAAGGCAAGGTATCGGCTGGGGCTTTGGTGAGTGGTTCAGCCGGTCGCGCCATCGTTGGCGCTTCTGAGGTGGTTTTCGCCTGCTGCTTGGGCAGCGTAGCAAGCAACGACGAGGTCTGGCGCGCTTCACTCAAACTCAGAGGGGGCGCCGTGGCGGCCACGTGCGCCGTGACCTCGTCATGCTGCTCAAGCAATGACGTGCTCAGCGTGGTGCGTGCGCCGGGCGTTACCGCAGGCGATGCCATCTGCGCAGCCAGTCGGGCAAAGTAGCCGCTCATGCCCAGGCTCCTTCATGATGAAGCTGCCGCAAGTAGTGCGCGCGCCGCCAGCGGGGCAGGGCCAGGATATCAGCCTCGCGCCAGTGAAAGGCACTGGCCAGTTGCAGCACGTCATCCAGCATGCGGGCTTGTGCGCGCGAGAACCCGTCGATCAGCAGGGCCTCCAGGTCACAGACCAGTGTGTTGTCATGCGCACATTCTGGGCAAGTCGTGTGCAGGCGCAGTGCGGTCAGAGGGTCATGGGCCTCAAACGCATCGTCCAGCATGGGCAGCAGGGTGGACAGGGCAGGCTGCTCTTCATCGGGCGCCACACCATGCACGGCTTCAATCAAAGACGCCGCCAGGGCCTCTGGCGAAGAAGGCCCGTCCAGCATCCAGCTTTGCAGATCACAGCCACGGGGCAGGCGCAATGCCAACTCAATGCCGCTGTCGCTGCGCCAATGGAAGCGCGGCGTGGCCGTCTGGCCGGCCAAGGCACGCAAATCCAGTGCCAATTCCATGGCCTCGCTGCACCGAGTGCACGCGCTTTGCAGCTCGATCACGGGCTCCTGCGCGGCCAAGCGCATCGCGATCAAGGCCTGCAAGCGCTGACTCAAAGTCCAGTCCCAGGCTTCATCCGCTTCGATGGCCTGCCCATCAGGGTTGCACACGCAAGCGGCCAACAAAGCGGTCACCGTCCCAGGCCGGTCAGCCGCGTCGAACACCAGGTCGATGTCCGACGCCGCGCTGCCCACGGCACGCGCCCGCCAGGCCTGAGCATCCTGCCCAGCCATCATCAACCCGCCTCATTCGGCTCAGGCGTGTCGGCATCGCGCACCCAGCCTTCCAGTTCGATCTTGATGTGCTCGATCGCCACGGCATTCGCGTTGGCGTCGAGGTCGGGCAGGGTGACGAACTCGCTCACCCAGCAGCGGAACAGGAAGTAGCGGATGGCCACCTGGCTCTTCTCATTCAGCACTTCCAGCGTCAGGTCTTTTTTATAGCCCGCCAGGTCCATGGCGGAATCACCGGCATAGCTGCTGACGCCGTTGGCCCACTTCTCGAACTCCAGATCGTGGGTGATGCCACGCTCCAAGGTCACACCCTCGTAGGTCGAGCGGCCTGGTGACTTGTGGTCATAGCTGTTCTGCCCACCGCTTCGGTGCTTGACCACCTCGGTGGTGCGCTTG
>NZ_JACMNS010000077.1 GCF_014378415.1 Aquabacterium sp. | reverse complement strand
GCTTCCACAATCCGAGCCTCGATCAAAACCTGACGCACAGGGATGTCGATCTTGCTGATCAGTTGCTGGATCTCTTCCAGCTTGGAAGGAATGTCATTGACGAAGAGCTGGTTGGTGCGGGTCTCATAAATGACACTGCCACGCGGCGACAAAATCTTGGTGGTCGTGCTGCCGCCACCACCCGAACCGCTGCCAGACTGCGTTCCCGTCAAACCCTTGGCGATTTCTTCTGCCTTGGTGTAGTTGAGCTGGAAAGATTGCGTGCGCAGGGGCTCCAGAGCTGCCACTTGGGCCTTGGCTTCCAGGTCCAACTTCTCTTTGGCATTGATTTCATCCTTGGGCGCAATCCACAGCACATTGCCGCTCTTTCGCACGCCCAAACCCTTGGCTTGCAGGATGATGTCCAAAGCCTGATCCCAAGGCACATCTTTCAGGCGCAAGGTCACGTTGCCAGTGACGGTGTCGCTGGTCACCACATTGAAGTTGGTGAAGTCGGCGATGACTTGCAACAAGGCGCGCACTTCGATGTTCTGGAAGTTCAGCGACAGCTTCTCTCCGGAATAGCCTGGCCCTTGGGTCAACTTGTTCGGGTCAATTTTCCGCCGACGGACTTCCAAGACGAACTGGTTGTCGCTTTGGTAGGCCGAATGCTCCCAATCACCACGGGCATCCACCAGCAGCTTGACGCGGTCCCCAACCTGAGTGGCGCTGACGGTTTGCACCGGCGTGCCGAAATCGGCCACGTCAAAACGACGCTTCAGGCGATCAGGCAAACTGGCTCGCACAAACTCAACCACCAGGTTTTGGCCCTGTTGCTTGATGTCTACGCCCACTTGGTTGTTGGGCAGATCCACGACCACCCGACCAGCACCATCCTGGCCACGGCGGAAGTCGATGTCCTTGAGCGCCAAAGGCGCTGCATTCTTGGCTTCGGCGAAATGCACGGTCTCTGGCGAGGTGGCCGTGCCAGTCTTGGCTTCGGTCACCGGGGCAGGGGACGAAGCTGGCGAAGGGTCCAGCACCAGGATCAGGGTTTTGCCCTGCAGCTGCGCCTTGTACGTGGTGGGCTGACGCAAGTTCAGCACCAGGCGAGTACGCTCGCCCGCTTGCGCCACGTTCACGGTGCGCAGGTTGCCTTGATTGAGGTCCACCATGTTGCGGCCCAGTGCACTGGTCACACCAGGCAAATCGATCGCAATGCGAGGGGGGGCCTGCACGACAAAACCTGCGGGCACCAGAGCCAAAGGCTCGGACAACTCAATTCGGACCACATCAGAGCCCGCCTGCTGGCTGCTGGTGATCGACTGAATGACCGCTGCAGCCCAAGTCAGGGGAGACACCAAAGCCAGCGACAGCCCGGCCAGCAAGACACGCCACGGTTTCATAGTCAATTTCTCATGCAGGTGTTTCATCGCGCGGTCTCCTGGAGTTGCAGCGTGGTCGGGCGTTCAGTCCACTCGCCTGCGGCGTCCTGAACGATTTCGCGCAACTCGATTTCGGTCTCGGTGATCTTCATGATCTTTCCGTAGTTCTGGCCAAGGTAGTCCCCGGTCTTGACTTGATAAAGCAGGTTATCGACTCTGAGCAGGGCATAAGGAGCACCTTTACGATTCACGCTGCCCACCATGCTCATGGAGTCCAGGGGATAGGCTTCCAGAGGCTCTTTGCGGCGGTTCAATTCAGCGGAAATGGCCGAGTTGGGCTGGCGGGCCTCTTGTTTGAGGGCCACCGTCAGTTTTTGCGTGCTGAAGGGCTCCACGCCATCGGCGCCGACATAAGCACGCGGGTTGAACTTTTGAGGCGGCTTGAGTGGCGGCACACTGGGCTGCACTTCATGCCGCTGCTGGTCCATCCAGGCTTTCAATTCATCCTGTTCGGATGCGCAGCCGGCCAGCAGCGTCATCGCGGTCAAGGCCACCAAGGCCAGATGAGGGCGACAGGTCATTTCTTGTCCCCTTTGTTGGCTTTGGCCTTGTCGACGCGCTGAGCTTCCACCTCGGCGGGATCAAGGTAACGGTAGGTCCGCGCGGTGGCTTCCATGAACAAGGATCCGTTGGAACCGGGGGCCGCGGTGGGCGGCGCGCCAATCGTCAGGTTGTGCAGTGTCACGATCCGTGAGAGGTTGGCGATGTCGGCGGTGAAGGCACCGATGTCGTGGTACCGGCCTGTCACGCGGATCGAGATCGGCAACTCGGCGTAGTAGTCCTTGACCGACACCTGGCCGGGACGGAACAACTCGAACTCCAGGCCACGGCCCAGGCCCGCCTGGTTGATGTCAGACAGCAAGGCGTCCATTTCGGCTTTGCCGGGCAGTTGCTTTTCAAGCTGAGTCACGTATTCCTGCACCTGCGTGCGCTGCTTGCGCAACTCGTTCAGGTTGATGGCCTGCGCCAGCTTGCTGCGGAACTCTTGCTTGAGTGCGGGCTCCTTGTCCCGCTCAGCGGTCAGGGCCTCGTCCTGGCTTTGGAGCAGGCCGAACCAGCCCAGCACCAGCACCACCACGCAGGCGAGCACGAACATGGCCAGTTTTGGCAGGATGGGCCACTGGCCAGGTTCGTTGGGGTTGAGCCCCCGGAACTGATCCTGCGCATCGGCCAACCAGGCGTTGAAGTCAATGTTGAAATTAGGATTCGCCATGATGTGCCCGCCTCAAGACTTCGGGGCCGCAGATGCAGCCGTACTCGATGCTGACGCACCCGATGCCGCCGGAGCAACCGGCGCGACATCCTGAGGACGCTTCAAACTCAGGCGAATGGAAAAGTCGAACAAACGCTTGGGCTCGCGCACGTCCTTCGTCTGCTGTGCAGAGGCTTTGATTTCCTGCAGCTCGGGCTTTTCAAGCCACTCGGACTTGTAGGCGGTGTTGCGCAAGAACTCGGACACCCGCTCATTGGTCTGAGCAATGCCGGCCACCATCACCGTCTGACCATCTTGCTTGATGCTCTTGAGGTAGATGCCTTCAGGCGTCTGGCGAACCAGCTCATTGAGCAAGTGCACAGGCATGTTGCGATCGATCTGCAAGTCTTCCACGGCCTTTTGACGGGCTTTCAGGGACTCGATTTCAGCCTTCAACCCGGAGACATCCTTGATGTCGTCTTCAAGCTTGCGGATTTCTGACGTGAGGAAGTTGTTGCGCGCCTGTTGTGCAGAAATCATCTGCTGCTGAACCGCGTAGGCCAACGCCACCAAAACCGCACCAGCGACCACGGACAGACCCAGGGCCGCGAAGAAAGCCTGCTTGCGCAGTTTTCGCTTTTCCTCGCGGTGAGGCAATAGGTTGATCAAAATCATGCGAGGAACCTCCGCATGGCCAGTCCGCACGCGGTGAGGTAGGACGGTGCTTCACGGCGAAGTTTGCTTTCGCGGATGGCCGAACCCAACTTCATGCCGTCGAAGGGGTTGACCACCATGGAGGCAAAACCTGTCAACTCGGTGACGCGATCTTTCAGGCCAGGCAAAGAAGCCGTGCCCCCGGCCAGCATCACATAGTGCACCTTGTGGTGCGGCGTGCTGGTGAAGAAGTATTGCAAGGCTCGGCCGATTTCTTGCGACAGGCTGTCCACGAAAGGGCCCAGGATCGTGTTCTGGAAATCTTCAGGCAAATCACCGGCCAGCTTTTTGGTCTCGGCTTCTTCAAACGAAAAACCGTATTGGCGCGAGATGAGTTGCGTCAATTGAGCGCCGCCAAAAGCCTGGTCGCGGTCGTACAGCAACTCGTTGTCGCGCAAAACCTTCAGGCTGGTGTTCTCGGCCCCGATTTCGAACAGGGCCACCAAGGCATCCCGGCCTTCACCGGGCAGGTTTTCAACCAGGCGCTGCACAGCCAGGCGCGATGCATACGACTCGATGTCGAGGATGGCAGGCTTGAGGCCCGCCGATTCGGCCAGGCCCTGACGGTCTTGCACGCGGTCTTTGCGCGATGCGGCGATCATGACCTCGACATCGCCTGCCGACGTCGGGCTGGGCCCGACCACGCAGAAATCCAGGCTGACTTCGTCCAGAGAAAAGGGGATGTACTGGTTGGCCTCGGCCTCTACCTGCATTTCCATTTCTTCTTCGCGCAGGCCTGCCGGGAGCATGATTTTTTTCGTGATGACGGCCGACTGCGGCATCGCCATGGCCACGTGCTTGGTGCGGGTGCCGCTTTTGACGACGACCTTGCGCACGGCTTCCGCGACTTCGTCGAATTTTTCGATTTGGCCGTCAGCGATCCAGCCCTTTTCGAAAGGCTCGGACGCAAATCGTTCTAGTATGTATTCGCCAGACTGCGTCTGGCTCAGCTCGACCAGCTTCACGCTTGATGAACTGATGTCCAGTCCAATCATTGGCGGATGCTTGCGGCCCAAGAGCGTGTCAAGAAAGCTCACACCGTCCCCCACGCACCGACTAAGGCGCTGGAATGTTAATAAACCACTTCAATGCTATCAGCAAAGGTTTTGTGTTTGAACGAAGTTAAAGCAGGGCATATCCCAAGCACGTTGCGATATGCACACGCCTTACAGACAGTTGCAAATCCCGCCAAGGTGTGAATGAGCCAAAAGTGTGCCATGGTGTACAGGGGCTCAAGCCTTCACGAGTTCCTATAATCCGCGCAGTGTCACAGGCCTGCCTCCATGAGCGATTCCGTTTCTTCCAAAGCCCCCTCCCGACCCAGCCCCTGGTGGGCAACCTGGCTCATCAAACCTCTGCTCGCGCTGACAGGACTGGGTCTGGCGGCTGCGCTGGGTGGCGCTTTGCTGACGGGCATCGGCCTGGCGGTGGCCTACCCCCAGTTGCCCGAAGTCAGCGGCTTGTCCGACTACCAGCCCAAAATGCCGATGCGCGTTTATTCGGCAGATAACGTGCTGATCGGAGAGTTTGGCGAAGAAAAGCGTGATTTTCTGCCCATCAAACAAATCCCAAAAGTCATGCGGGAAGCCGTTTTGGCGATTGAAGACGCTCGTTTCTACAAACATGGCGGCGTGGACTACATCGGCGTGCTGCGTGCCGGCCTGGCCAATTTCGGCGAAGCTCGCAGCCAGGGCGCATCGACCATCACCATGCAGGTGGCCCGCAATTTCTACCTGCCCACCGAGAAAACCTTCACCCGCAAGATCTACGAGATGTTGCTGGCCCTGAAGATCGAAAACCTGTTGAGCAAGGACCAAATCCTGGAGCTCTACATGAACCAGATCTACCTGGGCCAACGCGCCTATGGATTTTCTGCCGCCTGCGACACCTATTTTGGCAAGCCCATCAAGGACATCACGGTGGCAGAAGCCGCCATGCTGGCCGGCCTGCCCAAGGCCCCGTCGGCCTACAACCCGGTTCGCAACCCCAAGCGCGCCACCATTCGCCAGCAATACATCATCGACCGCATGTTCGAGAACGGCTTCATCACCGAAGCACAACGCGACGAGGCCAAGGATGAAGAGTTAGCCTACCGCACCAAGGCCCCGGTTTCCGCCCACGCCGAGTACGCGGCCGAAGCCGCACGCTCCCTGATGCACGACCAGTACGGCCCCGACGCCTACACCCGGGGCTTGAACGTCTACACCTCCATCCGGATGCCAGATCAGACTGCGGCGTACAAAGCCTTGCGCAAAGGTTTGATGGATTTTGACCGCCGCCAAGCATGGCGCGGCCCAGAGGCCTACATCGATTTGCCAGCCGACCCCAAGCAAGTGGATGTCCGCGTGGCCGAGGCCCTGGAAGAACACCCGGACAGCGAGGCCATCCATGCGGGCGTCGTGATGTCGGCCGACCCCAAGAAGTTGGTGCTGGCCCTGCAATCAGGCGAGCAGATCACCATCGGGCCGGAAGGCCTGCGTGCCGTGGGCAACGCCCTGAATGACAAAGCCAACCCCAAGGTACAGATTCGCCGTGGTGCCGTGGTGCGCTTGATGCAAAACACCTCGGAGCAATGGACCGTGGTGCAACTGCCAGAGGTCGAGGGCGCCTTTGTGTCCATGGACCCGACCACCGGCCTGATCAAGGCCATGGTGGGCGGCTTTGACTTTGGCCGCAACAAGTTCAACCACGTCACGCAAGCTTGGCGCCAGCCGGGCTCCAGCTTCAAGCCATTCATCTACTCGGCCGCCCTGGAAAAAGGCTTCACGCCCGCCACCACGGTCAATGACGCCCCCCTGTTCTTCAACGCCGGCGTCACAGGTGGCCAGCCTTGGGAGCCCAAGAACTATGACGGCAAGTTCGAAGGCCCCATGACCTTGCGCCGTGGCTTGGCCAAATCAAAGAACATGATCTCAATCCGGGTGCTGCGCTCCATCGGCACCAAGTACGCGCAAGACTGGATCACCCGCTTTGGCTTTGAAGCCGACAAGCACCCGGCTTACCTGACCATGGCACTGGGCGCCGGCTCGGTCACGCCCCTGCAGATGGCTGACGGCTTTGCGGTGTTTGCCAATGGCGGCTATCGCGTCAACCCTTTGCTGGTGCTGAGGGTGACCGACTCTCGCGGCCATGCGCTGGCGCAGTACCGCCCTGCAGCGCTGAACGAATCCATGCGCGCCATTGACGCGCGCAACGCCTTCATGATGAGCAGCCTGCTGCAAGAAGTGACCCGGTCGGGCACGGCGGCCAAGGCCCAGGCCACGCTGAAGCGCCCCGATTTGTACGGCAAAACTGGCACCACCAACGACTCGATGGACGCCTGGTTCGCGGGCTACACGGCCCACACGGTGTCGGTGGTATGGATTGGCCATGACCAGCCCCGCAAACTGGGCGACAAGGAAACGGGCGGCGGCTTGGCCTTGCCGATCTGGATCGACTACATGAGCACCGCCCTGCGCGGCGTACCGGTTGAAGAGCCATCTCAACCCGAAGGCGTGGTCAACATTGGCGGCGAATGGTTCTACGAGGAATACACCTCAGGCACGGGTGTTCGCGAATTGACCGCCGAGCCAGAAGATCAGGCGCCTCAGACGCCCGAACCCACGTCATCCGACGAGAAGAAAAACATCCTGGACATGTTCGGCAACAGCAAGACCCAGTGAGCGGCCTAGAAGCTCAGGGGCACGCTGGCTTGTTCACTGGCACAGGCCGACAACAGGGCAAAGAACTCTTCGCCTGACCGGGTGTCCAACCAATGGCCGTCGCTCGCGCGGCGAAAATGAAAACCGCCACGCTTGGCGGCCAGCCACAGCTCCTGCAATGGCGGTTGGGCATTGATGATGAGTTGCGTGCGGTTGGGCAAAGTCAGTGTCAGCATGCCGCCGGATCGCGCGGAATCGATGTCAGCGACATCACCCTCTAGCCAACGGTCCACGGTGGTTTCGATGCGCGTCAACACGGCCTGGATGGCCTCGTGGTATTGCGCATCAGTCAGGCCTGACGGCGTATTGGGGGCGTTCATCGGGGAATCCTTAGAATGTCGGCATGAAGAAAAAACAGTCCCTGATTTTAGGCAGCATCGCAAGACCCCTGCCCGCGCTCGCACTGCTGGGCGCCTTGCTGCTCAGCGCCTGTGGCCAAAAAGGGCCCTTGTACCTGCCGTCGCCCGATCAAGGCGCCTCATCTGCATCCTCTGGCACCAAGGCCAAGCACACACCATGACCCTGCCCGGCTCACCTTTTCTGGCCTACCGTGGCCCCGATCTGTTTTTGGACGATGTTCGGCTGAGCGGCCTGGTGCGCGAGCACGGCAGCCCCCTGTACGTCTATTCGCGCCGCGCCATGCTGGCCGCGCTGGCACCGTATCAAAAGGCGCTGAAGGATCGGGCGCACCTGATCTGTTATGCCATCAAGGCCAACTCCAACCTGGCCGTGCTGCAAACCTTTGCCCAGGCCGGCTGTGGCTTTGACATCGTGTCTGCCGGCGAGCTGGCCCGGGTGCAGGCGGCTGGAGGAGATACCAGCAAGGTCGTGTTTTCAGGCGTGGGCAAAACCCGCGCAGAAATGAAACTTGGCATTGAGGCCGGCGTGCGGTGCTTCAACGTGGAAAGCACGGCCGAGCTGGAGGTGCTGTCCGAGGTGGCCAGCGGCCTGGGTCGCCAAGCTCGGGTCAGCGTGCGAGTAAATCCGGATGTGGATGCGGGCACGCACCCCTATATCTCGACCGGGCTGAAAGGCAACAAATTTGGCATTGCCCATGAAGAAGCATTGGCCACCTACAAGCGTGCGGCTTCGTTGCCGGGCTTGGACGTGGTCGGCATTGACTGCCACATCGGCTCGCAAATCACGGAAGTGGCGCCCTACCTGGATGCGCTGGACCGCGTGTTGGACCTGGTCGAGGCCATTGAAGCGGCAGGCGTGACCATTCACCACATGGACCTGGGCGGGGGGCTGGGCATCACCTACACCGACGAAACGCCGCCCGCTGCGGACGTGCTGATCGGCCAATTGCTGCAGCGCATTGACGCCCGAGGCCATGGGCATCGAGAAATCCTGTTTGAGCCAGGCCGGTCCCTCGTGGGCAACGCCGGCGTGCTGCTGACTGAGGTTTTGTTCCTCAAGCCGGGTGAGCAAAAGAACTTTTGCGTGGTGGATGCCGCCATGAACGACCTGATGCGCCCGGCGCTGTACGAGGCCTACATGGGCATTGTGAACGCGCACCAACGCGCAGACGCTGCGCAGCAAGTTTGGGATGTGGTCGGACCCGTTTGTGAATCAGGCGATTGGCTGGGGCGTGACCGCACATTGGCGGTGCAAGCCGGTGATGTGTTGGCCGTGTTGTCGGCTGGGGCTTACGGCATGACCATGGCCAGCAACTACAACACGCGTGGACGGGCTGCAGAGTTGATGGTGGATGGGGACCAGGTGTGGGTGATTCGGGAGCGGGAGACTGTGAGTGATTTATTCAGGCTGGAGCACCGCATTGCATGAAAGTGTTCATTCAACCATCGCTCGCGCTTGATCACCATTTTTTTGGAAGGCGCCGCGCTGTGTGCAGCACTCGCAGCACTTCGGCAGTGCCGCCACGCACCCTGTAGGGCACCAGGTACCTCGTCTTGGCAACGATCAGCTCACGTGTGCCTGGCACTCGACCTGGGCGGCCAAGCCCCGGCTGATCAGCCAGCATGGCCACCGCAGCCATCACGCGCTGAACAACCAAGCGCGCAGCGCTGGCATCGTCTTGCGCAATGTAGGCGGCTTCTTCGTCGAGGTTTTGCAGTGCCTTGCGCAGCCAATTAAGCTGCATTGACCTGCCACTTTTTGGCCAAGGCTTGTAAATCCTGCTCGCTGGCAAAATCGCCCGCGTCGGCCTCGCCTAGCGCTGCCTGTATCTCGCCGATTTGCCATTCGTTGGCCTCGACAAACTCGCGGATGGCCTCAGACGCCAGGAAAGACTTACTTCGGCGGGTGGCTTGTGCCAATTGGTCGAGTCGATTTTTAACGTCATCTTCGAGACGGATTGTCATCGTGGTAGACATGGTGTGGTGCGTTGTGATTTTTTGTACACATCTTAGCGCGCTGCTTTCTGTGTGAACAGATTCGAGCCGCACTGCCGACGCAGAGCGGAACACAAAAAAATGGCTATCCAGGTAGCTCAAACGAAAAAACCGCCCCGAGGGGCGGTTTTGACATTCAGCAGAATGACTTAGAACGTGTGGCGAATACCAAGGCCAACGTAAGTGGTCTTGCCATCCGGATTGAGGCCTGCACCAGCAAAAATCGGAGTTTCGCGGAAACCAAAGTTCACACCCACGACATCAGGTCCACCAACAATGGCAGGACCGCCGCCAGAGTAGACGTCACCCTTGGAGTCCTTGATCTGACCCACGCGGGTGAACAAGGAAGTGCGCTTGGACAAGGCGTAATCGGCACCGAGCATCACCCCTGTGTCTTTACCCTTGGTGAAATTGCGGAATCGGGTGTGCGACAACTGCGCCACCAAAGACCATTCACCCACAGGAATGCGGGTACCGATGGCCAAGAAATCCAGCTTCAAATCACGGCCGCCGACCAAGTCGTACTTACCTTGACCGAATACGCCGTTGAAAGAGATGCCGGATCCGGGAAGCGTGAACTTTGCACCGAGATTGAACGCGGAGTACTTGTCCAGAATGAAGTTTGTCGGTGTCGCCCCATAAACGACGTTGTAGCCGCTTGTGTTGAGGACATCGTTAAAGTAATTTAGATGGTACCCGCCAGTGAGGACGAGCGCATCTGCCGCATACGCACCGAACAGCCCGAATGTACGACCGGTCTGAGTTCCATCTTCACCCCCCGCCGTTGCACCACCAATGATCTGCCCAGTGGCAGCCGATGGAGGCGTTGTGGCACGCGCTGGGCTGGTAGTCGCAGCCACACCTGCATTGGGTGAGTAGGAAACCTCGCCCGTGAAGCCACCCATCTTGAGCCAATAGCTGACTTGATTGTCTTGGCGGACGTGCAGGTTGTTGGATGCACCCCCTTCGATGAACAGGTCGGTGGCACCGAAACGCTCGGTCGTGACCAAAGCTGTGGAATAGAAGATAGGGGCGTATTGGCGACCCAAACGGAATTCACCAAAGTTGGTGGTCAAGCCCACATAGCTTTGACGGCCAAAGATCCGGCCATCCTGGCTCAACGCGCCAGTGTCATAGTTCAGCTGACCTTCCAGAACGAAGCTGGCCTTCATGCCACCGCCGAGGTCTTCCACACCCTTGAAACCAAACGATGTCTGCGATGACGCGCTGGGAGAGACGCGTGTGGCGTTCAATTTGGCAGACGCAGCGGCAGCGCCTTGAGACTTGTTGACGTGATCAACACTCACGTCAACATTGCCGTAGATGGTCACGCTGGATTGGGCCATGGCCCCACCAGCACCAAGAGTTGCCAGAGCCACCGCGATAGCTTTGGTCAGAACGTTCTTTTGCATGGAATATCTCCTTGAGATCCCCCCCTGAATCGGGGGTGACACCGGATTGTTGCGCAATCGTTGAGCCGTGATCCGGAGGATTCCCATGATGTCGCGCAATAGCAACAACCATGAAAAATGGATCCCTGAAGGCTCCATTGGGGGCGCCCGCATTCATTCAGAGAGCGCTAAAACAGTTTTACTTCGTTCAGAAGCTGTGACGCACGCCAAGTGCCACGGTGTTGGCCTTGGTGTCGAAGACAACAAGATTGCCTCCGGCAGGCGCCCGATAGTCGTTCTTGTCGCTGGAATAAACAGCGTACACATTGGTGCGCTTGGACAGGTCGTAGGTGCCGCCCACCGTGAAGACCCTCACATCGCGGGCTTTCAGACCATCGACGCTGGGCACCACCGAATCCAGTTTGAGGATGCCGTTGGCGTACGAGGCCAGGAACTTGAACTGGTTGCCCACTGGCACCGACACGCCGAGTTGATAGCCCGAGGACTTCACATCTGGGGTTGTGGCGCCAACAGCCGCCCTGTCCAACTTTCCATGGCCATATTGGCCAAACAGCTTGACCACGCCAAAGTCGTAGAAGCTGTTCAGGAACAAGGACTCGTTCGTGGCAGGCAGGACAGGGCCCACGCTCGACTTGTTGTTCTCGTACCCGAGCGATGCCGAGAACTTGTCATCAAAGTAGCCGACAGTGGCAGCCCACTTGGCACCCAGTCCAGGGTTCGTGGCGTTCGTGGTTTCTTTGGCGCTGTACATGGCCGCACCGCCGAAGTTACCCACCTTGGCGAAGTACGCCACGGCGTTGCTCCAACCCTGAGTGTAGTAATCGGTGGAGTAGAAAATCCGCGATGGTGCCAACTTGGAAGCACCGAAAGGACTGAATCGCTCGCCGGACAGATAGCCCAACGCTTTGCGTCAGCACACCGTTGGAAACACCAGTCACAGAGGAGCTGCTGCCAGCTGCCACTGTAGTTCCCGTCGTTGTCACCCTCGCCGAATTCTTGGTATCAACATTGCTCAAGGATGCATCCAGCGTACCGTAAAAGATCACACCGGCCTCTGCCATGGCAGCGCTCGCGCTTAAAGTGGCCGAGCTCAAGGACTTGCCAGCCAACCCGTTTGCGGCTGCTGCCCCGCTTGATCTGGGCATTTCGCGGCATGCGTGCTGAGGTCAAGTTCCACTAGAAACGGCATAGAGCAGCAAAATCTGGGTGTTTTAAACGCTTTCACCGGCCGCAGCAAAGTAACAACCGCCTTTGCGATCAGGCGTGAAAAAAGGGGCCGAAGCCCCTTTTAAATCAGATCGGTCAAGCTTTGATTAGAAAGCGTGAGCGATACCGAAGGCGACGCCGTGGGACGACTTGCCAGCTGTAGCTGCCGTGGGAGCGGTCAAACTTGCAACGTTCAGCGCAGAACCGGACTCGTTGTGCACGTTTGTCACCAGGCCGTACACCGAAGTGCGCTTGGACAAGGTGTACACAGCCTTGACGGAGGCGATGGTGGCATCGTCATGATTGCTGTTGGAAACACCCGCAGCGTAACCAACATTGCGAGCTTCGGACAAGCTGGCTTGCAAAGTGAAGTCGGCCGTGATTGGCACGCCAACACGAACACCCACCAAGCTCAAACGATCGGCGCCAGTCACTTGACTTTCGCTGTCGTAATAACCGGTCAACTTGAGCACGCCAAAATCGTAGCCAGCGTAAACCAAGGTCGCATTACCCTTGTTGCCTACATTGCCAACAGCTGTGGCGCTGGCAGCGATCAAACCAGTTTCGTCTTTGGCCGACAGGTAACCCAACCCTGCAGAGAAAGGACCCGCCAAGTACTTGACGTTCAGGCCGAAAGCCTTGCCTGCGTTGGTGCCTGCAGCTTCAGTGCCAACCAGCGAGGTCGTCGCGCCAGAATTACCAACCGCAGTGGAGTACTGCAGTTGAGCCGACAGGCCAGGCAAGAACGTGGGCAACACGTAAGTGATGGCGTTGTCGATACGACGATAGCTGTCACCAGCGCGAGTCTTGGCGATCTTGAAATCGTCATAGGCTTGAGCGCCCAAAACCTTGGTGTCACCTGCCAATGCGCCGATCGACGAGTCGATGCGACCCAGACGCAGTTCGCCGAAGCCGCCTTGCAGGCCAACCCAGGCAGCGCGGTCGAAGAAGCGAGCGGTGTTGCCTTGAGCACCCGTGTCAGCCTTGACAGCCGTTTCCAGAGCGAAGTTAGCGCGCAAACCGCCACCGATGTCTTCAGAACCCTTGAAACCCAGGCGCGAAGTGGCCAGGTTGTCAGAGGAGACGCGGGTCACGGACTTGGTGCCCTTGACTGTTTCGATCGAAGCATCGACCACGCCATACAGAGTGACGGAAGATTGGGCAAAAGCGCCCGAGGTAGCAGCCAAAGCAGCAATCGCCAGCAAAGTCTTATTCATTGAATTCTCCAAATGTTGAACCAGAGGCCTCAGCGACGGTGCCAAACAGCAGCCCGCCGAAACTCCTTGAATTGCAACAGACTTTTGCGATTGGCGTGATGACAGGGTTGTCATAAACCCCAATCCGAACGGCTTATCGTTGCCCAAAGGCAACACACGCAAGAAGCCGGATAATCAAGCCATGAGCATTCAAACCGATGACTTCGGAAGTTCGGCCCGCCCCAAAGCCAAGACGGCTCCAGCACTCGATGCCCCCAGGGTGGTTGCCGCTGCAGTGACCTCTCCGCATGAAGACGCGCAGGAGCGCGCCTTGCGGCCCAAGGATCTGCACGAGTACATTGGCCAGACCAAGGCGCGCGAGCAACTGGAGATCTTCATCGGTGCGGCGCGCAAGCGTGGTGAAGCGCTGGACCACGTGCTGCTGTTCGGCCCGCCAGGGCTGGGCAAGACCACGCTCAGCCACATCATCGCGACCGAGTTGGGCGTGAACCTGCGCCAAACCTCGGGGCCGGTGCTGGAAAAGCCCAAGGATCTGGCCGCCATCCTGACCAACCTGGAGCGGCACGATGTGCTGTTCATCGACGAGATCCACCGCCTGAGCCCGGTCGTGGAAGAGATCCTCTACCCCGCGCTGGAGGACTACCAAATCGACATCATGATTGGCGACGGCCCGGCCGCACGATCGATCAAGTTGGATTTGCAACCCTTCACGTTGGTGGGGGCCACCACGCGTGCGGGCATGCTGACCAATCCGCTGCGTGATCGTTTCGGCATCGTGGCGCGGCTTGTGTTTTACACCGCGGAAGAGTTGCAGCGCATCGTGACGCGGTCAGCGCGGCTGTTGAATGCACCGATTGATGAACAAGGTGCGCTGGAGCTGGCGCGTCGTTCACGCGGCACACCGCGCATTGCCAACCGTTTGCTGCGCCGGGTGCGCGACTATGCCGAGGTGAAGGGCGATGGCCGCATCACTCGGCAAGTGGCCGACCTGGCCTTGGCCATGCTGGATGTTGACCCGTTGGGCCTGGACGTGATGGACCGCAAGCTGCTGGAGGCGATCATTCACCGCTTCGATGGCGGGCCGGTGGGCCTGGACAACCTGGCGGCGGCCATTGGCGAGGAGCGTGAAACGATCGAAGATGTGATCGAGCCTTACCTGATCCAGCAGGGCTTTTTGCAGCGCACGCCACGCGGTCGCATTGCCACCGCTTCGGCTTTCAGGCACCTGGGCTTGAACCCGCCGCAAGGGCCTGAGCTGCTGGTATAGCTGGATCAGCGGCGGCGCAGGAAGTGGGTGTATTCCTCTTGGTCGCCGTTGAGCTTGGTTTGCTGGTCGACCAGGTCGTTGCCGGTTTGGCGGGCAAAGGCCTGGAAGTCGCGCACCGAGCCGGGGTCGGTGGCCGAGACTTTGAGCACCTCACCGCTGTGCATGTCCGACAGGGCTTTTTTGGCCTTGAGGATCGGCAGCGGGCAGGTCAGGCCTCGGGCGTCAAGTTCCTTGTTGATGTCCATGAATGATCCTCGTGATGGGGTGGATTTTAGACACCTGGGCCTCAGGCGGGGAAGACGCCGGTGGACAGATAACGGTCGCCGCGGTCGCAAACCACGAACACGATGGTGGCGTTGCTGACGGTTTGCGCCAATTGCAGGGCCACCCAGCAGGCGCCGGCCGCAGAGATGCCGCAGAACAGGCCTTCTTCGCGCGCCAGGCGGCGGGCCATGTCTTCGGCGTCGGCCTGGCTGACGTGGATGATGTGATCGACGCGGCTGGGCTCATAAATCTTGGGCAGGTAGGCCTCAGGCCACTTGCGGATGCCGGGGATGCGCGAACCTTCGCTGGGCTGGGCGCCTACGATTCGCACGCCGGGGTTTTTTTCCTTGAGGAAGTGCGAGACGCCGGTGATGGTGCCGGTGGTGCCCATGGCGCTGACAAAGTGGGTGACTTCGCCTTGCGTGTCGGCCCAGATTTCGGGGCCGGTGGTTTCGTAGTGAATGCGGGGGTTGTCGGCGTTGGCGAACTGGTCGAGCACCAGGCCTTTGCCGTGGCGCACCATCTGGTCGGCCAGATCACGGGCGTATTCCATGCCGCCGCTTTTGGGCGTGAGGATGAGCTCGGCGCCGAAGGCCTTCATGGTCTGGGCGCGCTCGATGCTGAGGTCTTCCGGCATGATCAAAATCATGCGGTAACCGCGAATGGCGGCGGCCATGGCCAGGGCGATGCCGGTGTTGCCCGAGGTGGCCTCGATCAGGGTGTCGCCGGGCTTGATCTGGCCGCGCTCTTCAGCACGGCGGATCATGCTGATGGCGGGGCGGTCTTTGACGGAGCCGGCGGGGTTGTTGCCTTCCAGCTTGGCCAGGATGACGTTGCCGCGCGCGTCGTTGTCGGCGCCAGGAATGCGTTGCAGGCGGACCATGGGGGTCTTGCCAATGACGTCTTCAAGCGTGGGGTAGTTCATCGTCGTGTCAAACAGGTTCAGCGGTGTGCATTGAACCGGTATTGTGGCAGGCGTTTACAGTTGCCGGACTGTATCCAATCGAGTACAGTTAACCGATGCTCACAATCAAACTGCTGCCTGAATTCACCGACTGGCTTGACGGCATCAAAGACGTTTTGACCCGCCTCCGGCTGGCAAAGCGCCTTGATAAGGTGCAGCGCGGTTTGCTGGGTGACGTGGCCCCCGTTGGAGACGGTGTGTTTGAGATGCGAGAGTACTTCGGACCCGGCTGGCGCATGTACTACGTGCAGCAGGGTGATGTGTTAATCGTGATGCTGGGCGGCGGCGACAAGTCCACCCAGCAGGCCGATATTGCGGCGGCTATCGCTTTGTCCCAAACCCTTTGAAGGAGATTGACCATGCCCAAAAAAATCAACGTAGTCGACCTGCCCGACTTCGATATGGCTACGTACCTTCCGGATGATGAGGCCATCGCCCAGTATCTGACCCTTGTGCTTGAGGAGAACGATCCCAGTGAGTTGTCCCATGCGCTGGGTGTGATTGCGCGCGCCCGTGGCATGAGCGAGATTGCCAAAGCCAGCGGCATTGGACGCGAAGCTTTGTACAAGGCTCTTCGCCCCAACGCCCACCCCCGTTTTGACACGATAGCCCGTGTATGCACGGCGCTGGGGGTCAAGCTGGTGGCGCAAGTGGCTCGCGGCTGATTGCGGACAGGTGCGAGGAGTGTGCCGAAACATTCCCGCAGCTTGCGGCTGATATCAGGGCAATGTATTTGCTGGACATGCGCTGTGACATAGGCATGGGGCAGACGCGCATGCAGACGTGATGCGAATCAACGACAGCTATTTTTCTACTAGGTCGTTGATTTGACTGTGGTGCCCCGGGCCGGACTCGAACCGGCACTCCTTGCGGAACCGGATTTTGAATCCGGCGCGTCTACCAATTTCACCACCAGGGCACTGACGTGAGGGGTCGGAGTTTAGCATAGAAAATCAACGCTTGCGGGGCGGCCAG
>NZ_JACMNS010000076.1 GCF_014378415.1 Aquabacterium sp. | reverse complement strand
TGGCGGGGCAGCTACAGCGCCTATGGCTTGACCAAAACCAAGACAACGAGCCGACCTGGCCATGTCGCGCAAGCAGGTGTCCAAGGCATTGAGCTGAACCTGCGCCTGCCGGGCCAGTACTTCGATGCCGAGACCGGCTGGTACGACAACGGGCTGCGCACCTACGACCCGCTGCGCGGCGAGTACCTGGAGCCTGATCCGCTGGGGCCGCTGCCCAACATCAAGGCGGCGCTGGTGGCCTGGGCGCAAGGGCGGATCGCCCAGCCGCTGACGCAGCCGTTTGCGTATGCCAACCACAACCCGCTGATCTATGCGGACCCGACCGGGCTGATCCTGTTTGCGTTTGATGGGACGGGGAATTCTGATCCCGCTCAGAGCGGCAGCAGCCTTTCGAATGTGCAGAAGCTCCTTCAAGCATATGACCAAGACCAAAATGGAAAGGCTTTCTACATCACGGGCATCGGCACCACCAATAAGCACATGCAGTTCGAGGGCAGCGAAGCTGCCGGAACAGGCTTCCGTGAGCGCGTGGATTTGGGTACCGAGTTCTTGGAAGATTTCATCAAAAGCGATACCGCCAACAATGGCAAGTGGCTGGATGTGGATGTGATCGGTTTCAGCCGAGGTGCGGCCGAGGCGCGTGCCTGGGTGTCGCAGATCGAGAAGAAGTTGAGCGAATCGCGCGAATTCAGCACATCGAATACCGGTGAAAACAAGCGTTGCATCAACTTCAGGTTTTTGGGCGTGTGGGACACGGTGCCCCACGCGGGGGCCGATCATGGCGATGAGAAGAACTACGATTTTTCCATTCCAGCATCCGTGGGCCTTGCGGCGCATGCCGTCGCAATGAACGAACACAGAGGAGGCATCGCGGATTTCGATGTCGAGTCAATCCACGCCAACGGTTCGACGGCAAACACGGGTACGCGCATCGAAAGGGGCTTTGTGGGTGCCCACTCTGACATTGGCGGCGGTTATGCCGAAGGGGATCTGAGCGACGTGGCCTTGATGTGGATGATTGATCAGGCCAGCTCACAGGGCATTGCTTTCGATGAAGAAAAAATCAAAAGCAGTGGTTGGAATGTCGTCAGCAACCCTGTCGTCCATGATTCACGTGTCGGCAAAGGCTTCAAGGAATGGCTGTGGTCTGATGGCGGCGACAGAGAATTGGCCTATCGAGATGGCAGTCGGGTCAAGCAAGAAAATGCGGTCATGCACGACGGCGTGACCAGCACGGACAAAGCCCGGGAATCGATCAAATACTTCACCAAAGCTTGCGGTGCCGACGGAACCATCGTCGGGCTGATAGATGTGAAGAAATACGAAGCATGGCTGACAGGTATTTCGGTGACGTTTCAGCCATCGCCCTCGGTGCCTGAAGGTTGCAAACTCAAATAGCCCCCATCAAAAGGAAGCATGATGATCAGGTTGAATGTATTGACGCGGCGCAGTTTGCTGGTGTTTGGCGTGCTGGCAGGGACGGGTTGCCAGTCCTTTGGTCAGGACACGGACGGGCCTGGGATGACGCTTGAGTATGGCGGCTTGATTGATGACAAAAGCATCTCCATCAAATCAGCCAAACTTCCCGATGGGAAGCCGTTTACTAATCCAGGATCAATAGGCGGATTTGGCATCAAGAAATGGCGAACTTGGCGCAACGTGCCGACCAAAGTCATGGCGGCATCTGGCGATCACCGAGGGCTGCCTGAATGGGTTGAGTTCACGTGGCAAGAGCCAGCATATCCGGGGCTGAAATACAAAGATTTCCCAACTCGTGAAGCGTTCGATCAAGCGTATGAAGAGAAGTACGCCAAATTGCCATTTCAAAAGCAGCGTGTTGACATCAAGCGCAGGGTTCCCCAGTCAGTAGTGGACGAGGTGGTTGATTCCAAGCGAGAAGCAAAGCCAGGCAAGGTCGCGAACAAGACGCTGTGGCTCTACATCTTCTGGACGCCCGATGGCGTGAAGATGCGTTGGGCGATGCGTGACCAGGCGGTAGGTTCTCCCGGTGGCTTTGGCGATGTCGTGCATGAGGGCGGTGATGACCTAGACCGGTACAACCGTTGAATGAGATGGAAATGAACATAAGGAGAACAAAGGGTGTGCTGGTTTCTCAGATCCCGTCCGCACTCTTGGCTTCCCTACTCTGGGGTTCATGGGCATTCTGGGTGGGTCATGAACGAGGCCATGATTCGAATCTGAGCGTGGCATTCCTCCAAGGTGCGGCCAGCTTTTTCATCACGCTGGTATTGGCTACCGCAGTCGCTGCGATGTCGATGCGTCTGCACCGTTATGCAAGCCAGGTCTGGTTGCCGCCGATCCTGACGGTCGTTTGTACGACCACGATGTTGGTGACCATTCATTGTTTGGCAGGCACTGCCCACGTCTTGGCCACCATTGTTCCGCCATCCACAGTGGCTTTCGGCTACTGCCTTCATCTCAGCCATCGATTGGCGCGACGGCCGTTTAAAGAAATGTGCCGCTCATCGGGCGCAGTTGATGCGCATCCCAACATGGAAATTGACAGATCCTTGATTAATCGGCGACCGATCAGAGTGCGGAGCAGCAAACTGGCTGCCGCAGCGGCTCAGTGGCTGACGGCAAATAATGTGACCCCTAATCAGATATCGGTGATGAGTGTGGTGTTTGCCATGGCGGCCGGGATGGCGCTCGTTGCTCGCGCACAATTTTCAGGATTAACCGAGTCGATCTGGCTGATGTTGGCGGCGCTCTTCGTGCAGTGCCGACTGCTGTGCAATCTGTTGGACGGTATGGTGGCTGTTGAAGGGGGCAAAAGCACACCCGCTGGTGAGTTGTTCAACGACATGCCTGATCGCATCGCCGACGCAGTCATCTTGGTGGCTGCCGGGTACTCTGTGCCCACCATTCCTGCTGCCGTTGTGCTGGGCTGGATGGCCGCAGTGCTGGCGGTCCTGACTGCATACATCCGGGTGCTGGGTGTGTCCCTGGGCGCGCATCCGGATTTTCGGGGGCCGATGGCCAAGCAACATCGCATGGCCGTGCTAACCCTGGCATGCGTACTGTCGCTGCTTGAGCCATTCAGCTCACTCAAAGGTGAATGTATTGCGGCAGCCTTGATGGTGATCGTGGTCGGCTGCTGTGTCACTTCTTACAGACGAACCCTAGCGATGTATCGATTTCTCAGCCAGCGGACTTGATGTCCGATATGAATCACTTCAAGACCCAGGCCATGACCTTTGACTTCATTCCGCAAAACACCCAAATGGCCATGTTGGGCGTTGTGGCACTACTCATCAGCGCTTCCCTCATCTGCTTTGTATTACGCCAACTCCAGCCTCACAAAGATCATCAGGAGTTGAGGCTTCGGATCAACTCCTGGTGGTTGATGGTGGGCGTTGTCTTTACAGCATTGCTGGTGGGGAAAACAGCATCGGTCATCTTCTTTGCCTTCCTCAGTTTTCTTGCGCTCAAGGAGTTTCTTTCCATCGTTCCGATTCGCGAGCCGGATCGGCGCGTCATCCTGTGGCTCTACCTGGCCATCCCTTTGAACTACTACCTCGTCTACATCGAGTGGTATGGCACTTTCATCATTTTTGTGCCGGTTTATCTGTTTCTGTTCATCCCGTTTCGCATGTTGCTATTGGGCGAGACCAAAGGATTCATTCGATCCGCAGCCACCTATCACTGGGCGGCCATGACGACGATCTTCTCGATTAGCCACATTGCCTACTTGCTGGTTTTGAGCAGCGATGTCAATCCGAAGGGTGGGGCCATTGGTCTGGTGCTTTATCTGGGTTTTCTCACACAGTTCAACGATGTCGCTCAGTTCATATGGGGGAAAATTTTCGGCCGACACAAGATCATTCCAAACATCAGTCCAAACAAGACGTGGGAGGGTTTTGTGGGCGGAGTGATTACCACCGTGGTGGCCGGTTGCCTATTGGCCGAGCCATTGACGCCATTGACGTGGCAGGAGGGGCTACTGGCAGGCAGCATCATCGGCCTGGCAGGCTTTATCGGCGATCTGACGATGTCCGCCGTGAAACGCGATCTCAACATCAAAGATACCGGCAATCTCATCCCCGGGCACGGCGGCATCTTGGATCGCATTGACAGTCTGACCTATACAGCGCCTCTGTTCTTCCATTTCATTTATTACCTCAAATACTGAGGAGATGCTGTGTTAGCCACTGCGTTGAAACTGCTGTTTTTTGTCTTGATAGTGCGGCCGCTTGTTCTGCTTTTGCTTGGATTGAACGTGGTGCACCGTGAGCGGTTACCGCGTCAAGGCCCTGCCATTCTCGCGGCCAATCACAACAGCCACCTTGACACGATGGTTCTGATGTCGCTGATGCCGTTGCGCCTGCTGCCCAAAGTTCGGCCTGTTGCTGCTGCCGATTATTTTCTGAGCAATCGATGGTTGGCTTGGTTCTCACTGAACGTGATCGGGATCATTCCCTTGACCCGTTTGAGCGGAGTGCGCAAGGAGGTCCTTTTCGAGGCATGTCACCAAGCTCTTGAGTCAGGCCACATCCTGATCATTTTTCCTGAGGGTAGTCGTGGTGCCCCTGAGGTAATGCAGCCGCTGAAAAAGGGCCTTCATCACCTGGCGAAACCGCATCAAGGATTGCGGGTGATTCCCGTGGTGATGCATGGATTGGGCAAAGCCTTGCCCAAAGGAGATCCCGTGCTTGTGCCATTTAACTGCGATGTGGTTGTGGGTGAGGATGTGCCGATGGCTGACGATGCCGAGGTTTTCATGCTGCAACTGAAATCGGCATTTATGGAGCAAATAGAACGGTGTATGACCCGCCCGCAGTTGCAGGAGGATTGACGCGTGATGCCTCTGCTTGGTTGAGGGCTGCGGCCAAGACCTGGCGCAGCGATGGCCAAGGGGGTAGATTCATTCAGTTACAACATCCACCCGAATGGGGGCACTGCCTCGACAGTTGCAAGCAAGACAATGCTGGGTTGAGTTTCAGGGAGTGAATATGAAAAACCAATACAAATGGATTCCAGTTTCCGCGCTTTACATGGCCTTGGCTGCCTGCGGGGGCGGCAGCGACGCACCGCCTGCGACTCCGCTGGCCAACATACAAGGCAAAGTTGCCTATGACGCGTATGCCTCACCGGCCGGTATGTTGTGTGCGAACAGCACCATGGGGCCCGGACTGGAGGAAACCTGTGAAGAGCCAACGTCGTCCAGCGTCCAGATCGCTCAATTAAACGCGTATTTGTTGAATCCGGAAGATGGCAAATTCGTGCATTTCACAACCACAGGTTTCAACCTTTTGAGGGACAAGAATGGCATTTATACCTACGGAGGTATGCTGTCCCGGGACGTGTATGTGGGCAGGCACAGATTCATGCTGGAGAGCAATACCTACGGCCCTGAAGAGGCCACTTTCGGGCCCATAGGTCCGGGCATGCACTACATGCTCGCGGGTGGCGATACCTCTCGACAGCTGATTTTTGAAACCGGTTACGCAGCGGATTTCTCGGAACTGAGGCGTCAAAACTTGACCCCAGAATGGCAACCTGGTTTTTCTGTGCCGCTGATAAATTGGGACAATTGGACGGCAAAACTAGGGCTGCGCTCAGACTGGCTTGATGCGCCCGATGAAACCCTGTTGACGTACACGGGGGCGGTCAACATCCAAGGTGACACGGGACGGGCGGGTGTCATCAACCCTGAAACTGGAGGCACTGTGGCCAGCGACTCCAGTGTTGATTGCGACATCGACGCCGTCTTGGATTTGAAGTTGAGTCAAATCAGGGTTCAAATCAATTCGTGCACCAGCGCCGTCGTAGAAATGGGGACTACCGCAGCCACTTTCGACACCACCGAATGGCACTTTGATGTACGCAAGTCCGTCGTGTCAAAAGGCATGTTGCCTATTCAAGTGAAAGTAAGCAACCCAGGCCTACAACTTTCCGTTGATCAAACCATTGCGGACATCACCGGCGGAATCTACGGGTCTCAAGCTCGCACGATCTACATTGAGGGTCACGGAGCGAACTCTGCCATTCGATTGATTGCGATGCGGCCAGAGTTGCTGGCGCCGTAACCGGTGATGCTTCTCAGAATATTAAAACGCCCCCGGGCACCTGAACTGCTGCACCTCGCGCAACCTGAAGGGGTTGAACGCGCTGCTCGACGTCACTTCCAGCTTGGCCCGCTTGCCATCCACATTCACCACCACAGTGAAGCGCTCCGGCTGCCCCGATGGCTGCACCTCAAACCGGTCGAACATCCGGAACAGCGCCCACGGCCCATCGAAGGCCACGCCCGCGCCACCGGCCGACAGCTTGATCTGCGAGGCCACGCGCTGGCTGGGCCAGTTGACCGTGACCGGCGTGGTGTTGCCTGCCGCGAACTTGGTGACCTGGCCATCGATGTCCAAGCTCAGCTCTTTGGCCCCATCCAGGAACTCCAGCGCACGGATGTCGACGCGGAAGGACGGCGCCTTGCCGCCATTGCGGAAGAACACATCCTTGATGCGCGCAGCCCGTTGGAACTCGGCCAAAGCGGGCGGCGCGGGCGGCCGCGTGCCATCGGTCAGCGGCTTGAGCGACCAGGGGTTGCTGCCCGTGTCCACCAGGTTGACCAGCTTGCGTTGGTAGAAGTCGTCGATCAGGCCGCCCTGGCCGAAGAACTGGCCAAAGTCGTCCGGCATCACGTTGGCCTGCGAGCTGGCGCTGAAGGGATAGCGGCCTGCAATGGCGCGGGCGCAGAACTCGGCGATGGGCTTGATCTCGTCGCTCAGGCTGGCACGCTCGGCCCCACGGCTTTGCGAGGCGCCGGCATCGGACAAGGCGGTCAGCATCGACTTGATGGGCTCGGGTTGCTGGCCAGCCGCGGCCTTGATGCGGTCGGCGCCACCGGCGGGCGGTGGCGGCGACTTGCTCTTGGCGGCGGCATCCACGGCCGACAGCTGCACGTAGACCTCGTTGAACATCTTCAGCGTCTCATCAATGGGCGCGGGCTGGCCGGTGACCTGGCGGCGGATGTCGGCGAAGTGGTCGTCCACGATGCGCTCGATCGGGCCGGCGGCCGCATCGGCGGCGGGCACGGGTTGCGCACCGCTGAGCGCGGCCAGCTCCTTGCGGGCGGCCTCGGCCTTGTTGGCAACGTCGTTCAAGGGGTTGCCAGCAGCGGCGGCCGCAGGGGCGGGCACCAGCGTGGTCTCACGGGCCACGGCGCGCAGATACGCGGCCAGCGGTGAGTCCACGCTTGAGAGCACGCGCGCCACCTGGATGCTGCGGTCCAACCCGCTCAGCTTGACCAGGTGCACATCGGCCAGGTAGGCGTCCCAAGTCTTCACATAATCTTCAAGATAAAGCCGGCGCACGCGCTTGGGCAGCTCGCCGGTCAGGGCGATGTCGCGCAGCTTGGCGGGGTCGGTCTTGGTGCCCAGGATCCAGCCTTCTTCGGTGGCCAGTTGCAAGGTGGCTTTCTCCACCGACTTCTGGAAGGCCTTCTGATAACCATCCCGCGTGTACAGGCCCGGGATGCCCTTGGTCAGCGGCTGGCCGCTGGTGCGTTCGAACACCTGCGCGGCATTGGGGCCAGCGGCGCCCGCCACGGTGAACTCGGGGATGTCCGAGCCGGTTTGCGCGCGCTTGAGGCGGCTGTAAACGCGGTACTCCAGCGGGTAGGACACCAGCATGTCGCGCACGCTGGCCACCAAGGCCGTGTCCATGGCCACGGTGGGTTGCGGTGCGCCCTGCGCCAGGGCGGCGTCCAGGTGCGAGTTCAAGGCCCCGCGTTGTTCAGGCGTGAGGCTGTTGGCCAAGTTCACTTCCCAATCGATGCTGATCCAGGCCTTGAGCGTGTCGGCGTCGAACTTGTCGGGCGTGTACAGCATCAGGTAGGCCTTGAGGGCCTCGTAGGCCAGCTCCAGGTTGTCCTTGTTGACGCTGCGCAGGCGCTCTTCCAGGCGCTTGGCCACGCGTGGCATCAGCGCATGTTGCAACAGGTGGTTGAAGCCTTGCTGCGCGCCCGCGTCCAGCTTGTCGCCCTGGTACAAGCCCAGGCCGTTCAGCAGGGGCGGGTGGGCGATGTCGAACTCGGCCGGGTGGGCGGCGTTGCGCACCAGGTCGAGGATGGCGGGCAGCGGCGTCACATCGCCTGTGTTGGCGGGCGGGATGGCGTTCACGGCCTGCTGCAGCTCGGGCAACTTGCCCTGAATCTGCGCGATGTAGGCCTTGTTGCGGCTGTAGCTCACGGCCCAGCCCACCAGCAGCGCGGTGCTCAGAACCCCGATGCTCGCCAGGGCCACCCAGCGCATCACGGTGCGGCGTTGCTCTTCCTTCTTGTTGACGCCGACCAGGCCTTGCTCGGCGAAGATCACGTCGCGCAGCAGGCGGTGCAGGAAGAAGCTCTTGCCCTTGCCGCTGGACAGCGAAGCCACCTTGCGCTCCACGCCAAAGGCGCGCGCCAAAGTGCCCATGACGCGGTCGATGGGCGTGCCCTCTTGCGTGCCGCTGGCGAAGTAAATGCCGCGTAGCAGCGGGCGTTGCTCGAACTGCCCGCCGCCGGTGAAGACCTGCGTGAGGAAGTCCGACAGAACGGGCTTGAGGCTGGCGAACTCTTGCGGGAAGGCGAACACGGCGGCGCGTTTGAGCACCTCGCGCTCGGCGTCCATGCGGTCGATCAGGCGATCGCGCAGGCGCTGCTCCAGCGCGCCGAACTCGCCCATGAAATCACCCAGCGGTGTCTCCTTGTCTTGCAAGGGCGCGTCCGCGTTGTAGGGCAGGCTGAAACCCCACACCTGGTCGCGTTCTTCCTTGTTCAACTCGCCAAAGCTTTCGTTGAAGCCGGCGATCAAATCGGCCTTGGTGACCAGCACGTACACGGGCACGCTCAGGCCCAGCTTGTCGTGCAGCTCTTGCAGGCGCGCGCGCAGCTTGGCGGCGTGCTCTTGCCGCTCATGCACGCCTTGCTGCAACAAGTCCTGGATGTTGACGGTCAGGATCACGCCGTTCAAGGGGCGGCGCGGGCGCGTCTTTTTCAGCAGGGCCAAAAAGCCGTCCCACGCGGCCGCATCGACCTTGCTGTCGGATTCTTGTGTGGTGTAGCGGCCGGCCGTGTCGATCAACACGGCCTCGTCGGTGAACCACCAGTCGCAATTGCGCGTGCCGCCCACGCCTTTGACGGAGGCCTGGCCCAGCTTCTCGGCCAGCGGAAAGTTCAGGCCCGCGTTCATCAGGGCCGTGGTTTTGCCCGAGCCCGGCGCGCCGATGAAGATGTACCAGGGCAGCTCGTACAAGTGCTGGCTGCGCTTGAACAGCGAAGGCTTGCGACTAGTTTGAAGCACGCCCATCGCTTGCGTGAAGCGCTCGTTCAGCGTGGCCACTTCACGGTCAGAGGCGGATGGCCCACCCGTCATGCCCTGCACCAGCGCCGCGTTGGTGCGCTTGCGCTGCCAGGCGCCATGAGCCACCTTGGCCGCCAGCAGCAAAAACAGCACAGCGATGATCGCCAGCCTGAACACCATCGAGTCAAGCGGACGCGACTCGCCAATGGCGATCAGCGGCCCGACCCACCAGATGATGGCCGACAGAGCGAGCAAGCCCAGCACAGCCAGGAACACGGGGTGCAAGAGCACCTGCAACAGCTTTTTCATGCGGCGATCCTGAAAATCATTGAGCGGCGGCGGGTTGCACGAAGAGCGTGACTTCCACGCGGCGGTTCTTGGCGCGGCCCGCAGGCGTGGCGTTGTCCTCGACGGCTTCGGCGTCGGCACGGCCTTCAGCGCGCATGCGCTCGGGCTTGACCTTGTTCGCTTCCAACGTGGCCTTGACCGAGGTGGCACGCTCTTGCGACAGGTGCCAGTTCGAGGGGTAACGCACCGAGCGGATCGGCTGGTTGTCGGTGTGGCCGGTGATCAAGACCTGGCCGGGCACGCCGTTCAAACCATCGGCGATGCGCACCAGCAGGGGCTTGACGCGGCCTGCGATGTCGGCGCTGCCGGGCTCGAAAAAGCCATCGCCCTTGATGGTGACGATGGACCGATCGGCCAGGTCTTGCACGGCCACCAGGCCCGCTTCGATCTCGGGCTTGAGGAAGCCTGCCAAGCGCGGTGCCGGTGCGGCCACGGGCGGTGGCGGCGGTGCTGTGACCGGTGCCGCCTTCACGTCCAGGCTTTGCAGCGCCGAGAAGGTCGCATCCGACTGGCCATTGATGCCAAAGCGCATGCCGATGAAGGCGAACATCAGCAGCACGCCCACGATGGCGCCGATCACCCACATGGGCAGGCCATCGCTCAAACGCGCGGTCTGGGCGGGCACGCCCTGCCAGCGCGGCGACAGCGTTTTGTCGTAGCCGCCACGGCTCTTACGCAGCAGATCAGCCAGGCGCACGCGCACGCTGTCGAGCTGCGCGCGGCCGTCGGTCTGCACCTTGTAGCGGCCTTCAAAGCCAAAGGCCAAGGCCACGTACAGCAGCTCCAGCAGATCGCGGTTGGTCTCGATGTTCTCGGCCAGCTTGGACATCAGCTGGAAGACTTTCTCGCCGCCCCAGGCCTCGTTGTGAAACTGCACCAGCAGGCTTTGCGCCGACCACGCGCCCGAGCTGCCCCAGGGCGTGCTCGCGGCCGATTCGTCCAGCAGCGTGCACAGCACGTAGCGCGCGGCAATCACCTGTTCGTTGGGCAGGCCGCGTTGGCGCGATTGCGCTTCGAACTTGCGGATGCCATCGGCCAGCGCATCCTTCAAGCCAGCGGGATTGGGATGCTGGGCCATGGCGCGGATGCGCGGCGCGGCGTTCAGCAAGGGCGCAGCCGCCGACACCAGCGGGTTCAGGCTGGCGCTCATCAGCGCATCGAGCGTGACCGAGCCGGCACCAGGCGGCAGCCCGCCAATGGGCGCGGACGATGGCGCGGCGGCAGCACCCGCAGGCGGCGGCTGGCCAGTGCTTGATGCCCCCGGCTTGCGCCCCGCGCTGGGCTTGATGATGGTGCGGTCGGATTCGAACGCGGCGAAAGGATCTTCTTCGCTCATGGCAACCTCAACAACTCAAGGGACCGCTTGATGACTTGGCTTGGGGCCCGCGTCAAGCGCGGATGGCCCAGAACTGCAACTCCAGGCCCGGGAACTCGCCAGCGATGTGCATGGCCAGGCCGCCCGAAGTTTCCAGCTGCTTCCACATGTCGTTGCCACGCGTGTCCAACTCAAAGTAGTTGAACCCGGCGTGGTACGGAATCTGGCGCGGCGCGACTGGCAGCGGCCGCAGCGTCACGCCCGGCAGTTGCAAATTCACCAAATCGCGGATGCGCTCGACCGTGCCAATCTTGACCTGCGTGGGGAAGCGCACGCGCAGCGCATCGGCCGGCATTTGCGCGCCCACGGCCAGCACGAAACTGGCGTTGCGCTGCAACTCGACATCGGGAATGGTGGCCACGCGGATGCCGTACTTGCGGTCTTGCAGCTCGATCGGGATGGCGGTCTGCTCCAGCACCGCCGACAGCGACTGGCGCAGGTCCTGCATCACGGCGCGAAAGCACGGCGCCAGGTCGTCGTGCTTGTACTCGGGCAGGTTCGCGGGGCGGCGCTTGTCGCGGAAGGTGGACAAATCGCCAGCCAGGCTCAGGCAGGTTTCGTACAGGCGCTCGGGGTGCAGCACCGACAGCTTTTGCAGGTGCGCGAACACGGGCTCGTTGCGGTTCACGGTTTCCAGCAGCAGAAAGTCGGCGATTTCGCCCACGCCGCCGCGGCCACCTTGGCCCATGCGGGCAGCCAGGGCCTCGCCGCGCTGGTGCAGCATGCCGTGGATCTCGCGCACATAGCCGTCCAGGATGACGTTGTTGGGCGCGTGCAGGGTGGGCGCGACGTAGGCGGTGTCCAGGATCAGGCGGTTGTCGGCGCGGCGCTC
Organism: Aquabacterium sp.; assembly: GCF_014378415.1. Classification (GTDB taxonomy): domain Bacteria; phylum Pseudomonadota; class Gammaproteobacteria; order Burkholderiales; family Burkholderiaceae_C; genus Aquabacterium. The sequence goes on along the minus strand of NZ_JACMNS010000076.1, from coordinate 8,380 downwards.
GGTGATGCGGGCGGCGCCCAGGTGCGTGTAGCCCTCGCTGGCATCGCGGGCCAGGATCAGGCGCAGGTTCAGACGGCCGATCTGCAGCGGCGCTTCGCGTTCGGCGGCGGCGTTGGTGTCGGCCACATCGACCTCGGCCACGCGAAAGCGCGGGGGCATGGAGCCGCCCGAGTCTTCGGCGTCGGATTCGGCCACGCCGGGGCGGGCCAACGAGACGGCCAGCACGACCAGTTCGTTGCGGGCGTCCAGCGGCACGTCGAGCGCGGCAGGCGCGGCGTCATGGCCGGGGATGTGGAAAGCAGTGCCATCGGGCAGCACGCCGCTGGCCGAGGCGACGGCGATCTTGCCCTGCGCCAGCGCGGACTCATCGAGCACCAGCGAATAGAACCCCCAGCCATAGCCCATGCTGGAGGCCAATCGCGCATCCAGCTGGTGTGCCAGATAACGATCGTGCTGCTGGAAATGTTGCGGCTGGAGGAACATGCCCTCCGTCCAAACCACCTTGTTGTGCCAGGTCATATCCGAATCGTGTGTGTAGGGCTGATCTTGAACTGTACGTTACAGAAGGGGCCTGACAGGGCGTGGAGACCCCCCTAGCTCTTCAAAAATCACTGCCTGCAAACTTGACGCCCCCCTTGATTCAGGGCGGACAGTGCCCGCTGAAGTCTCTATGATGACGGTTTGAGCCCCCGGTGTGTCCGGGAAGCCCCCATTGTTTGACCTCGGGAGATTGCCCATGAAATTCGCTCAATTCGCAGTCCCCGCTGTGGCCGCCCTGATTGTGCTGGCCGGCGGTGTGTTTTCCTCTGCCCGGGCCGACAGCGCCCTGGACATCGGCGCCAAGGTGCCCGACGCCAAGGCCATCAAGGAAGGCCTCTTCCCTGAAGACGCGTGCAAAGAGTTGGAGGCCAATGGCTTCAAATGCATGGGCTTCAAGCCGGCCATCCGCTATTCGCTGCCGGCGTCGTCGTTCCAGTTGGGCTCGGCCGATGTGCCGCCCTCGCTGAAAAAGCAGCTGGACGTGTTCGCCGAGGTGCTCAAGTCCAAAAAGGGCTCGGGCAGCGTGGTGAAGATTGAAGGCCACGCCGATGCGTCGGGTTCGGCAGATGCCAACCTGGTGCTGTCGCAAAGGCGCGCTGACGCGGTCAAGTCCTATTTGGTCGTGCAGGGCGTGGACGCCGCGCTGCTGGCCTCGGTCGGTGTGGGCACCAAAGAGCTGAAGAACGCGGCCAATCCCTTCTCCGGCGAGAACCGCCGGGTTGAGATCGGCCGCCAAAAGTAAAAAGCCTCTGAAAAATTGCCTCAGTGTTCGGTGTCCTTGTACCAATAAGTTCTGCGCTTCTTGGCATTGACATTGATCTCAGGTTTTTGCACTCCCAATCCGGATCTCGAATCAGCGCCTGAGTCGCCCCCCCCGCCAATCAGGAACGGCAGTTGACGAGATTGCCCGTCGACGTTGACGGTGACCACCCCGTAGACGGGCGATGGCAGCAAGCCACCGCCATCAAAGACGGTGGCGGTGGAGGCGCCCGTCATGAAGTCGACGCTGTAACTGCGGGCTTTTCCGAGGTTGGGCTGGCAGCTGAGGTTGCTCAAGGCTTCGGGCTGATTGGTGCCAAAGTAGGTTTTGCCCGCGACGGTGAGCGGTGCGTTGACACCTTTTTCTCCTGCATTGGCCAGGTTGATGTAGAAGCCGCTCAGCGATTTGTCGTAAGGCGTGGTGCTTGCATTGAACAACGAGGATGGGGCGGTGTCGCCAGTCGCGGAGGTGTCGTCCACCACAGGCGTCCAACTTGAACCATCCACGCCAACCTGCGTGTCCTTGATCATGTAGAACCGGTTTTTGATCAGGGCGGCTTGCTCCGTCCTCAAAGGATGTTCGCGGTCGCCCGTGACGTTGAGCACCGTGTCATAGCCTCGGGTCAGCACGACATCGGGCGGAAAAAAGAACTTGCGTTTCGTGGTGCCTGTTCCGCCCAGGCTGGCGAAGTGGGTCACTTGCCAGTGGCTGGGTGTGTTGCCCCCAGTGGGCTCCAGGTCGCCGCGCCACATGTTGCCGCCAGTGTCGGCGGCATACAACCTGTCGATGTAGCCATCGAAGTTGCGATCAACCAGCGTGACATCGGCGGGGATGGCATAGGTCATGCCTGCAAGCAGGCAGGGATTGCCTGAGCACTTGTTGGTGGTGCCCCCTTGTTTGGCCTGCCACAGCAGGTTGCCCGTGAAGGCGTCGAGGATGAAGATGCCGCGTCCCATCACGTCCGCCGTGGGCGGTTCGGCGTCTTCATTGGTGTCGTAGCCTGCGCCAAAGATCAGCACGGGGTTGGTGTTGCCTTTGATGCGAGCCACCTTGGGTTGCGACCAGGTCTGGCCCAGCTCCGACCCCAGGTCGCTGTTGGTGCGCTTCCAGAGAAATTTCGGCGTGCTGGGATCGCTCACATCAAGCGCGTAAATCAGTCGGCCGCCGCGTCGTGCCGTGAGGTAAATGTAGGCCTTGCTGCCGCTTTGATAGACGCTGGTGGAGCCATCGAAGAAATAGTCTTTTGGTTGCAAGGGCGCGACCTGAGTGGGGGCCATTTTCAGCCCCGGTGTGTTCAGGTATTGCCGTTGCAGCTTTGAGTAAAACTCGCTGGGCACAAACCCCCACAACTCGCCCCCTGGCGGCACGCCGCCGATGTTGCACGTGCTGGACAAGGTGCAAGACCCCTTGGGTTTGGTGGTGTCGGAAGGGTTGTTGGGTTGGTTCCCGTTGACCGCCCGGAAAACGCCGTCGTTGGCGCCGTAAAACACAACGACCCCCGTCGTGCCCCCGTAGTTGATCACGGCGGGGCGTGAGTGCAGCACATCGCCGTGGACGGAGCCGCGCATGGTGATCCGGGCGTCTGCGGTCGCGGTCGATTCCGTGAGGGGGTTGTTGTTTTCACCGCGCACCCAATTGATCAGCTGGCTGGCCGTGGGGCTGGTGCCGGCAATGCCGAGGGCAGCAGCGGTCAGGCTCGTGTTGGCGGTGCTGAAGGCGTTGGCGCTCAGGGCCGCGTTGCCCGTGCACCCCGCGGCGGGGCAGGTGTACAGACTGCGAGAGCTGTTGGGCGTGGACGAGGTGTCGCTGTAGGTGTCGGTGAGGTACCGGAGTCTGATCTGCTGACTGACACCACCTTTTTCAACGATTTGCCCGTCCTCGGCGTCATAACCTGCGCTGACACCTTGAGCGCTGTTGGTCCAGAACCCGCCCGCTGAATCTGGAAGTGTCCCGGTGGTCTTTGAGCTCCAAAAGCTCGTTGCCGTGGGCAAGATGAAACCCGTGCCCGCGGAATTGAGTGCCTGCTTGGCATTCATGTTGGCACCGTACGGCCCCCACGATGAGTCGGCCAAGAAAAGCTCGGGGGAGAGCGGGTTTGAGGTGTCCACGCCAAATTGGTATTGCTTCAAATTGCCCAACCAGCGCGGCGCGCCCGTTGCGTCCGGTCGGAACATCGCCAGGAAAACCTGATTGAGGTAGGTGCCCTGGGTGCTGGCGCTGACCGGCAAAATAGGGGCGGCGAAAACGCTGTTGACGGCTTGCACTTCATTGAAAATTTGCTTCAAGGCGCTGGTCAGCCCCGCGATGTCGCCCAGTTGCACCACGAAGTATTTGCCCCCACCTTGCTTGGCCATGCTGACCATCAATTGCTCGTAGTCAGGGTTGGTCCCGTCACTTTGGATGATGGTGTAGGTGGTGATGCTGGGGAAGGTCACTGCAGGATTAGCGGTGGCGCCCGCGAACATGAATTTCGCCCACTCGTCGGAGTAGTCGCTTTGGTACTTGGCCGCTGCGGTCTTGAAAGGCGAAATGGGTGACTTCCAGGCCGGCAAGGTCAACTGGGGGGGCGCCGTGGTCATGAGCTTGGATGACTGAAGCGCCGCGCCACCGGCGTTGCCGCCATCCTGCGGCTTTTGGTTGTTGGTCGCCAGCGTGAGGTAAACCACAAAGTTTTTGGCGCAGGGCTGACCGGTCAAACCTGGGTAAGTGGTGCCGGACAGGCCCCGCTTGGCTTGGAAGAAAGCCCAGCCTTCCTGCATGGCCTGGGCGATCTGGTTGTTGTTGCTTTTGTCGCTCGACAGTCTCAATTGAGACACGCGGGTCAGCATCTGGTTAACCCCCCGCCCATCGGTGCCTGTGCCATCCATCAGCAGCAGCGAACTGGGCGGTGGTGTGGGCGAGGGCAATACGAACGTGCCGCCATCGGTGGCGCCAGACGGGAAGTACATCAGGCCCAAGCTGACGTTGCCATTCAGCACGGTGTCTTGCCCGATCGCCTTGATGGCCGTGTACAGGCCGCATTGCTCAAACCCAAAGTTCTTGCCGGGATCGTTGACCGTCAAGGCCGCGCACGTGAAACTGGAGCTGGCCGAGGCCGCCGCCGCGTTGTCAAAAATGATCAAGAGATTGGGCTGTGATGCCCCTTGCAATCCGCCGTAGATGGCAATGTCCTCGGCATGGGCGGCCAGGCTGGCGACCAAGAGGCCCGACAGCAAAAGCGAACGTGCCAGATGGGGCGTTTTCATGTGCAACTCCTCAATGATCAGCAAGACGTTCCAACAGGAACGCGCACCGCCACGCCTTGGTGCGCGGTGGCGGTGGCGCCACCGCCAGCAGGCGTGGTGGCGGTGGCCGTGATCTCCCAATTGGTGTTGGAGCACAAGGAGTCTCCGCCCGTGTCCGCACCGGCGATGCCTGTGTTTTGCGCGGCACCGCTGGCGTAGCACGGGATGTCGTCCGAGTTGGCGGCATCCAGTTCCGTGAGCTTGATCGCCTTGACGCTGGCGCAGGCGGGCGTCGGCACGCTGACGATGTACGTTGATCCCGTTTGCCCGCTGTCGTTGATGTCAACGACCACGGAGCTTGCTGCGGGAGCAGCCGTGAACGGGGTGCTGAGAATGGTCTCGACGGCATGCAGCGCGGCGGCCTCCGATTCCTTTTGCAGCTGCATGTTGCCCACGACCTTGACGTTGACGTTGGTGGCCTTGATGGCCGAGCTCACGATCAGGGTGAGCAGCAGCATGAAGACCATGGCCATCAGCAGGGTGGCGCCGTTTTGGCGCCGTGCAGATCTGAGCGCGAGCTTTGTAGTGATCATGGCTATTGTTCTCTCTGACCGGCAACATTCATCAAGCGGGAGACCGTGCTGTAGACATGGCGTTTGGTGGCGTCATTGAAGGGCCCGACCACGCCCGTGCCCAGCCCCATGTCGTAGGTGCGGGTATCGGTCCAGCCCGGGCTGGTCTCGGTGTTGCGGGCGAGGACATGGACACGGACCGCGACCACGTTCGACCAGTTGGTGTTGGCGACCGTCCAGTCGTAAGCGGGCGTCGTTTGAGGACAAACTGCTGTGGCGACTTCGGCGGCGGGCGGGCTACCCGGATTGCTGGTGTAGCAGTCCGGAGAGCCGTTGGCATCCATGTCGATGCCGTAGTCCATTTGGAAGTTTTCGATGCCTTCAACCAAGGGCTTGATGGACATCGCACCGTTCACGTACTCCGCCACTTTGAGTGTGGGAATGGTGTCGGTGCCGCACTCGTTGCAGGTGCTGACAAAGTAAATGCGCTGCACGACCTTGCGCAAGGCGCTGGGGTTGCTGGCCAGGCAATCCTTTTGCTTCAAGGTGAAGTTGCTGGCCGTCCCGCCCGCCACGATGAAAGGCAAGGTGTCGGTGGCGCAAGTCGACAGCTGGAAATAGATTTCCGCTGCGCTGGGTGAGGCCGCCGCCGTCACGTTGGTGCTGACCCGCGAAAGCACCACCACCGCGGTGTTTGCCTTGACGTTCTCAAGGCAGCCAGGGGCGGTGCTCAGCGCGTAAATGGGGAATGGAACGTTGGAGGTGCCTGGACTGGTGGTGGCGGTGTAGCCCAGTTCGGCAATGGTGGCAGGACACGCTACGGGCGCCACGGTGCCAAAAGCAGTGCTGCTGGATACGCCCACGAATCCCGCGAGCTGCAATTCGTCCCCCAACAGATGCAACGCATAGCGGCCGTTTTCGATCTGTCTGGACGATTTATCCAGCTCTGAACGTGTCTTGACGTTGGCCACTAAAAGGCTGCTCAGGCCCGCCAGAAGGAACAGACCAATGGCCACGGCCACCATCAGTTCGACGAGCGTGAAACCTTGATGGCGCGGGGGCCTGCGCGGAGGGTTCATGACAGGGCTCCGATCCGGATCTTGGTGGTGATCACCCGGTGCAGCTTTTCATTGCCATACAAGCCGTTGCCGCAGGTAAACGGGGACCCGTCGGCCAGCGTTGGCGCAGCCGTTGGCGTCAAGCCCTGCCATGACACGGCGATCAGGTACACATTGCTGCCGACGCTGTCCTGAGTCACGCAACCCACCGCGCCGATCATGGCGCCGACCTTGGCGGTCGACAGGGTTTCGCTCTGGCCCTTGATCTGGCCGTCCCACGAGCCAAGATCGGCCGCGACTTGCGCCTGCTGCCGTGCGTTGCCCGAAGCGCAGGTGGGAATGCTTGAGCTCAATGTTCCTGTGCCGACCTGCACGCCAGTCGCGCCGTTGGAGTAGCAGGTGGCGACCTGGCGATTGGCATTGAGGCGGCTCGACATGTCCTGCAGCAAAAGCAAGGCCTGGACGCGTTGGTAGGCTTCCATTTCCCCCAGGTTGGACCGGTTGTTGACCCATGCCAGCCCGAGCAGGCCAAACATCAAGACGACGAGCGTGACCAGCACCTCGATCAGGGCGATACCGCGGCGCTGCATTGAAGAGGATCTGACCATCAACATGCCCCCAATCGGTTGCTGGGCACGCCGCTCAGGCCGATTGACACGCAACGCGGGCTGACCCCCGACATGGCCGAGGCCGACGTCAAGGTGAACTTGGTGCTGGTGGTGGTGGATCGACCGTCTTTGCCGTAGCTGATTTTGTTCAGGTCGGCAGAGTCGGTGATGCTCAGGCCGTTGTAGGCCTCTTGGTTCAGCACGGTGCTGGTGCCTGCCAATATCGTCCATCCGCTGCCCCAGGTGGTGCCGGACCTGAGCAGGTCAACGCTGGCGTTGCGCGTGATGGCTTCGCTGCGCGTTTGGGTCAGCGCGGCCATCAGTTCAAAAGCGGCGTTCTTGACGCGTTGATTGGCGATGAATTCGCGGAAAGACGGTGCGGCCAGGGCGGCCAGAATGGCCAGCAGGACGACCGTGACCATCAACTCGATCAAGGTGAAGCCTGTGGCCCTGTGGCGCGTCACGGCAGGCGCGCCCAGGGGGTGTGAGGCGGTCAAGATCCCCAGCATGATGTGACTCCGGCCGCACCAGAGGCGGTCTTGCTGCCCGTCTCGTTCAGGGTAAGGGTTCCGCAGCGGGTGTCCCCACTCAACTGGTTGTTGATGGGCGTGGCCGTGATGGTGTAACTGGGTTCGGTGATGCCGGCTCGGGGCGAGGTCACGGTGATGGTGTAGTTGGAAGAAACGTCGGACGGCGCCGTGGCGCTCAGGGCGCTCAGGCTGCCGGCGTAGGCTCGGGCATCGATCAAATACCGTTGCTGAAGGTTGCTGACTTCGAGCATGAAGCTCTTGGCGGCGGCGCGGTTGGCGCGCAAAACATAACTCGTGTACGACGGATAGGCCACAGCGGCCAGGATCGCCACGATCGCCACCACCACCATCAATTCGATCAGCGTGAAGCCACCTACCGCGCGCTCGGGTGTGACGGCTTTCATGTTGGGCTGATCAGGGGCGATTGGCATGGCGATGTTCGTTGGCGGGCAAATCAATCGAGGCACTTTTGTCCGATTCTAGGAAGAAGCGCTTGCAGCACGTCGCCGTTTATCGGTGCGAAATCACCGCCTGTTTGCAAGTTGGAGCAACATGCGCAATTGGTCACGGTGTGTCGAAGGTCACGGGCCTTGACAAGCTTCGGATGCCTCAGGCGCGGTCCAGCCGGAACACACTGACCGCCTTCACCAGCTCGGCAGCCTGATGCTTGAGGCTCTCAGCCGCCGCCGCTGATTCTTCCACCAGGGCCGCATTCTGCTGCGTCACCTGGTCCAGCTGGGCCACCGCACCACTCACCAATTCAATGCCGCTGGTTTGCTCTTGCGTGGCGGAGCTGATCTCGCCGATCAGGTCGGTCACGCGGCGCACCTGGCACACGATGTCGTCCATGGTCTGCCCGGCTTCGTCCACCAGGCGCGAGCCGGTTTGCACCTTTTTCACGCTGTCGTTGATCAGGCCTTTGATCTCTTTGGCGGCGTTGGCGCTGCGTTGCGCCAGGCTGCGCACTTCCGAGGCGACCACGGCAAATCCCCGGCCTTGCTCGCCAGCGCGGGCCGCTTCCACGGCGGCGTTCAGCGCCAGGATGTTGGTCTGAAACGCGATGCCGTCGATCACGCCAATGATGTCGC
>NZ_JACMNS010000075.1 GCF_014378415.1 Aquabacterium sp. | reverse complement strand
CTTTGGCCGGAATCCAGCCTACGTGGGGGCAGGTCCCGCCGAGTGCAGGCCCCCCTTTGCCGTTTTTCCACTCGTCAATACAGGCCACGTTAAAGCCCAGCTGGGCTGCGCGAATGGCGGCAATGTAGCCGCCGGGGCCGCCACCGATGACGACCACGTCGAATTGTTTGGACATAGTGACTTCCCTTAGATGTCAAACAACAAACGTGCCGGATCTTCCAGCGCTTCCTTCATCGCCACCAGACCCAGAACGGCTTCGCGGCCGTCGATGATGCGGTGGTCGTATGACATGGCGAAGTAGTTCATGGGGCGAACCACGACCTGGCCGTTTTCCACGACTGCCCGGTCTTTGGTGGCGTGTACGCCCAAAATCGCGGACTGTGGCGGGTTGATGATGGGCGTTGACAGCATGGAGCCAAAAGTGCCGCCATTGCTGATGGAAAAGGTGCCGCCGGTCATTTCTTCAATGCCAAGCTTGCCGTCGCGTGCCTTGGCACCGTATTCGGCAATCTTCTTTTCAATATCGGCAAAGCTCATCTGGTCAGCGTTGCGCAAAATCGGCACCACCAGGCCTCGCGGCGACCCCACCGCGATGCCAATGTCGAAGTAGCCGTGGTACACGATGTCCGTGCCATCGATCGAGGCGTTGATGACCGGGTACTTCTTCAGCGCATGCACAGCGGCTTTGACGAAGAAGCTCATGAAGCCCAGCTTGACGCCGTGCTCTTTCTCGAACTTCTCCTGGAACCTCTTGCGCATCTCCATCACCGGCGCCATGTTCACCTCGTTGAAGGTGGTCAGGATGGCATTGGTGGCTTGGGATTGCAGCAGGCGCTCGGCGACCCGGGCGCGCAGGCGGCTCATGGGCACGCGCTGCTCAGGACGGTCGGACAGATTGGGCAGACCGGGCACCTGAACCGCGGGCAACGAGCTGGCAGGCACACCCGTTGGAATCGCCTTGGCGGCAGCAGCAGCAGGCGCGGCGGGGGCGACAGGCGCAGGTGCTGCAGTACCAGCAGCCACGGCTTGCAGCACATCACCCTTGGTGACCCGGCCATCCTTACCAGTGCCCGGCACTTGCGACGTGCTCAGCTTGTTGTCGGCCAGCAGCTTGGCGGCGGCCGGCATGGCCACATCAGATTTGGAACCACCAGCGGCAGGTGCGGCTGGAGCCGGAGCGGGAGCCAGGGCCTCGACTGGCAAGGCCTTGACAGGCAAGGGACTGACCGCTTCAGTGCCTTCGGTGTCGATGCGGGCAATCACCTCTTCGCTGGCAACTGTGTCGCCATCGTTGCGAACCAGCTGCGCCATCACACCCGCAACGGGCGACGGGACTTCGAGCACGACCTTGTCGGTCTCGACTTCAATCAGGATTTCGTCCACCGCAACGGCTTCGCCTGGCTTCTTCTTCCAGTTGAGCAGGGTGGCCTCGGACACGGATTCCGACAGTTGGGGGACTTTGACTTCTACGAGTGCCATGAATTTTTCTCCAGACGCGAGGGCGACATCGCGCACCAGCCATCGCGGTGCGCGGAGCCCGCAATGACTTATTTGGTGAGGACGAAGCCCTTGAGCTTGGCGAAGGCTTGATCAAGCAGCGCTTTGAGCTGCTCCTGGTGCAAGTGCGCATACCCCACGGCGGGCGAGGCGGAAGCTGGCCGACCGGCATAACCCAGTTTTTGACCTTCCGTCATGTTCTCGTGGATGTAGTGCTGCACAAAGAACCATGAGCCCTGATTTTGCGGCTCGTCCTGGCACCAGACCAAGTCGGTCAGGTTGGGGTACTTCTTCAGCTCGGTCGCGAAAGCCTTGTGCGGAAAGGGATACAGCTGTTCAACACGGATGATCGCGGTGTCCAGGTTCTTCTTCTCGGCGCGGCGCTTGACCAAGTCGTAGTAGACCTTGCCCGAGCAGGCGATCAGGCGCTTGACGTTGGCGTTGTCAAGCGTGGCATCCGTGTCAGGGATCACCGTGCGGAACTCGCCACGCGTGAACTCGGTCAGTGGCGACGCGGCATCCTTCATGCGCAGCAAAGACTTGGGCGTCATGATGACCAGCGGCTTGCGGAACATGCGCACCATCTGACGACGCAACAGGTGGAAAATCTGGCTGGCCGAAGTGGGCTGGCAGATCTGCATGTTGTTGTCGGCGGCCAGCTGCATGAAGCGCTCCAGGCGCGCCGAACTGTGCTCAGGGCCCTGGCCTTCATAGCCGTGCGGCAGCATCAAAGTCAGGCCATTGGCGCGGCCCCACTTCACTTCGCCAGAGGCAATGAACTGGTCGATCACCACTTGCGCCCCGTTGGCGAAGTCGCCGAACTGCGCTTCCCAGATCACGAGCGTGTTGGGATCGGCGCTGGCGTAGCCGTATTCAAAGCCCAGCACCGCCTCTTCCGACAGGATGGAGTCGATGACGACGTACGGGGCCTGGTTGTCGGCCACGTGTTGCAGCGGGATGTAGGTGCCGGTGTCCCACTTCTCTCGGTTCTGATCGTGCAGCACAGAGTGGCGGTGGGTGAAAGTGCCACGCCCGCAGTCTTCGCCCGACAGGCGAACCGGGTAGCCACTGGCCACCAAAGACGCGAAGGCCATGTGCTCGCCCATGCCCCAGTCGACATTGTTCTCGCCCCGGCCCATGGCCGCGCGGTCGTCGATGACCTTTTGCACCAGGGGGTGAGGTTTGAAGTCGGCGGGGATGGTGGTGATGCGTTCGGCCAGTCGGCGGAACTCGGCCAGCGGCAACGCGGTGTCGGCGGCGTCGGTCCACTTCTTGTTCAGGTAAGGCGTCCAGTCGACGGCGTACTTGCTCTTGAAGTTGGTCAGCACCGGATCAACCGTGTGCTTGCCGGCTTCCATCGCGGCGCGGTAGTCCTTGACCATCTGGTCGGGCACCTCGGCCGCGATCGTGCCTTGGGCGACCAGCTTGTCGCCATAGACCCTGCGCGTGCCGGGATGCTGGGCGATCTTCTTGTACATCAGGGGCTGAGTCATCGACGGGGTGTCTTGCTCGTTGTGGCCCAGCTTGCGGAAGCAGACGATGTCCACCACCACGTCCTTGTTGAACTCCTGGCGGTAATCGAGGGCCAACTGCGTACAGAGAACAACGGCTTCCGCGTCGTCGCCATTGACGTGCAGCACCGGCGCTTCGATCATCTTGACCACGTCGGTGCAATACAGCGTCGAGCGGCTGTCGCGCGGGTCGGAGGTGGTGAAACCAATCTGGTTGTTGATGACCACGTGCACCGTGCCGCCCGTGTAATAACCTCGGGTCTGGGCCAGCGCCAACGTTTCCATCACCACGCCCTGGCCTGCAAAGGCGGCGTCACCGTGCACTTGCACGGGCAAAACCTGGTCGCCGTCAACATCGCCACGGCGGTCTTGACGGGCCTTCACCGAACCTTCGATCACCGGGTTGACGATTTCCAGGTGCGATGGGTTGAAGGACAAGGACAAGTGGACCGGGCCACCGTCGGTACTCACGTCGCTGGAGAAGCCCTGGTGGTACTTCACGTCGCCGGACGGCAGGTTCTCAGGGGCGGTGTGATCGAACTCCGAGAACAGCTCGGAAGGCTGCTTGCCCAAGGTGTTGACCAGCACGTTCAGGCGGCCACGGTGGGCCATGCCGATGATGATCTCTTGCACGCCCTTTTCGCCGCCGCGCTGAATCAGCTCGTCCATGCAGGCGATGAAGCTTTCGCTGCCTTCCAGCGAGAAGCGCTTTTGGCCAACATACTTGGTATGCAAGAAGCGCTCAAGGCCTTCGGAGGCCGTGAGGCGCTCCAGGATGTTCTTTTTTTTCTCGACGCTGAACGAGGGCTTGGCGCGGATGCTTTCCAGCTTCTCCTGCCACCAGCGCTTCTCGGTCGGCTCGGTGATGTGCATGAACTCAGTGCCGATCGAGCTGCAATACGTTTCGCGCAAGGCTTGCAAGATGTCACGCAAGGACATCTGATCGGCTTTGGTGAAATACGTGTTTGTGGCGCTGAACGTGATGTCCATGTCGGACTCTGTCAGGTCGTAGAACGCGGGCTCCAGCTCGGGCAGCTTGGGGCGCTCCTGGCGCTTGAGGGGATCGAGGTCGGCCCAACGGGAGCCGAGGAAACGATAGGCAGCAATCAACGACTGCACATGGACTTGCTTGCGGGCAACGGCCAGATCAGCACTGCTGGTCTTGACCATGAAGGCGTTGGCCTTGGCGCGCTGGGCAAACGATTCGACGACGGGCGCGTGGGCCACATCTCGGTGATCGGAGCCGTCCGTGGCGGGGACGTTGGACAAGGCGTCGAAGTACGACCGCCAGTTGTCGGGCACGGAGCCCGGGTTGTCGAGATAGGCCTCGTACAACTCTTCGACGTACGGGGCATTTCCCCCGAACAGGTACGAGTTCGACCTGAACTGCTGCATCATTTCGCTGACCTCACTCCCAGGTTTACTGGGTTTGGTTGGTTGAAAACCTTCCGCGACACGGCTTGACCGATTGGCGGATTGCGACCCGCCTTGCTGACTTCTGACAATCCAGAAAGGCGACGGGAAGGGCCTGATAAAAACCGAAGATGAATGTACCACTGCTCAAGCCGCAGAGCAGCGTTCAGCACAAAAGCCTCAAATACCGAAGACGGCAAAAGGGTATTGAAGTCTTTCCATCAAAACTTGAGTCCACAAAAAAGCCGGGCAATGCCCGGCTTGATGAGACTCACATCGCCTTGGCGATTCAAACAAAGTTCTGGGCCGCAAAATCCCAGTTGACCAGCGAGGTCAGGAAGGTTTCAACGAACTTGGGACGCGCATTGCGGTAATCGATGTAGTAGGCATGCTCCCAAACGTCGATGGTCAGCAACGCCTTATCGCCCGTGGTCAGTGGGGTGCCGGCGGCGCCCATGTTGACGATGTCGACCGTGCCATCAGCCTTCTTGACCAGCCAGGTCCAGCCCGAACCGAAGTTGCCCACGGCCGACTTGGTGAAAGCCTCTTTGAAGGCGGCGTAGCTGCCAAACTTGGCGTTGATGGCATCGGCCAGGGCACCCGTAGGCTCGCCACCACCGGCGGGCTTCATGCAGTTCCAGAAGAAGGTGTGGTTCCAGATTTGGGCCGAGTTGTTGTAGATGCCGCCGCTGGACTTCTTGATGATGTCTTCGAGCGACAGGGCCTCAAATTCGGTACCGGGGATCAGGTTGTTCAGATTGGTGACGTAGGCCTGGTGGTGCTTGCCGTAGTGGTACTCGAAAGTTTCCTTGGACAAGTGAGGGGCCAATGCGTCTTGGGCATAAGGCAAGGGGGGGAGCGTGTGTGCCATGGTGCTTGATCCTCTTCGAGTTGAAACGTGAACAATTTCCAATGATTGTAGGCAAGGGCTTCACGCAATCGCGCGGATGCCTGCAAAACTCACTCCGTGCTTGTGGTTGCTCCAGAGGATGGATGCTCTGCGGCCATCGACCGATCGGACACCTCGACCTGCAAGCGCCCGTCGGCCAGAACAACGTCCATCGTCGATCCTATCGCGGCCTGTGAAGCCTTGGTGACGGTGTGTCCTTGTGCATCGCTGAGCCAGGCGTAGCCGCGCTCCAGCACACGCTGGGGATCGAGGGCATGCAGGCGGTTCTGCAGCGCATCGAGACGCTGATGCGCCTGCGATTTCTGCTGTGACACGGCCCGCACCAGACGCGACTGCCAGATCGGCAAAGCCTGCGCGGCCAGCCCGACATGGCGCTGGCTGGCGCCCAGCATGCGGTGCTCCAGCAAGGCCAGGCCGTGTTGCTGACGACTCAGGGCTTGGGCTGGCCGGGCCAAGCGCATCGCGGCCTGATCCAACCGTTGCGCCAGGTTGTCGAGCCGCTGCCCAACGCGCTGCCCCATCACACTGGCAATCGCGGCCAGATCACGCAAGGCCTGTGCTTGAGCCTGAGCGACCAGCTCAGCGGCGGCAGTGGGTGTGGGCGCACGCAAGTCCGCCGCAAAATCAGCCAGCGTCACATCGGTTTCGTGCCCCACGCCACTGATCACGGGAACGGGGCATTGCGCGATGGCCCGCACCACCCGCTCGTCGTTAAAAGCCCACAAGTCTTCCAGCGAGCCACCGCCTCGGCAAACGATGACGGTGTCGATGACTGTGCCGGCATGGTGGCTCAGCACCACCTGGGCCAAGGCCGACACAATTTGCGCCGGGGCTTCCGAGCCTTGCACCGAGCAGGGAGCGACCACGATTTCGACATGCGGGGATCGACGCCGCAAGGTCGTCAGCACGTCTCGCAAGGCCGCTGCCGCCAAGGACGTGACCACGGCTACCCGACGCGGAAATTGGCCAATGGGGCGTTTGCGTGAAGGGTCAAACAGGCCCTCGGCCTCCAACTTGCTTTTCAGCCGAAGAAACTGCTCGTAAAGCGCCCCAGCACCCGCCCGCTGCATGCCCTCTACCACCATCTGCAACTCGCCACGCGCCTCGTACACCGACAGGTTGCCGCGCACCTCTACCAGCATCCCCTCGCCGGGCGTGAAATCGACTTGCGACAAGGCCCGACGGAAGACGGCGCAGCGCATGCTGGCGCCCCCGTTTTCGTCTTTCAGGGTGAAGTAGCCGTGCCCGCTGGCAGCCCTGGTGAATCCACTGATCTCGCCGCGCACCACGCATTGGGCAAAGCGCGCGGCCAGGCTGTCGCTGATGGCGTTGATCAGGGCGGACACGCCCCAAACGCGAGACGTCATGGATTACCCCATGAAAGCCCTGCGGATTCAAACGCTTGCGGTCGGCCGCATCGCCAGCAGGCAAGGGCCTCGGGAAGTCCACAACCGCGCAGATCAAGGCCTGGAAGGGCTAAAACGCTGTCACAGAGCCTTAACAATGTCATAAGCTTATGATTCAAAAAGACTTTTACCTGCTTAAAAATGTGGCAATCTGTAGAAAGCCGTTAATTTTCGCGGTTTGGCGGGCCACCAGACCGGCTTACCCACAAAGTTATCCACAGCTTTGGTGGATGACTACCCGGTCGGCATTGAGATGCGACCGAGTCCGGAAAGCGCAAATTTCGGCGCCATAATCTGCGGCTTAGCATGACCTTTGGAGTCTTCGTTGCTGTCGATCTTACAAGCTGCTGGCTGGCCGATCTGGCCCCTCGTGCTGTGCTCTATCGTGGCCCTGGCCTTGATCATTGAACGGTTTTTGAGCCTGCGCGCCTCTCGCGTTGCCCCGGCACGGTTGGTCGATGAGGTGATGGCGGTGACGCGGGCCAGCCTGCCCACCGTGGACACGGTAAACAAACTGGCCGAGAACTCCTGCCTAGGGCTGGTGCTGGCGCAAGGGCTTCGCACGGCCATGGCCGAACCGCGCATCACCGATGTCAATTTGCGGGCCTCGTTTGAGACCGCAGGCCGCCAGGCCGTGCACGACATGGAGCGCAACCTCAGTGCCCTGGGCACCATTGCCAGTGCCGCTCCCTTGCTGGGGCTGCTGGGCACCGTGGTGGGCATGATCGAGATCTTCGGGGTTTCAGGCGCCTCGGCGGGCGCGGCAGGGGCCAACCCGCTTGAGCTGGCGCATGGCATTTCGGTGGCCCTGTACAACACGGCGTTTGGCCTGATCGTGGCCATCCCCTCGCTGGCGTTTTACCGGCATTTCCGGGCCAGGGTCGATTCGTACACCCTGGACCTGGAACAAGCGGCCGAGCGCATGGTGCCGCACATCCTGCGCCTGACCACAGCCCGCCGCTAAGTACTCACCATGTCGATGAATTTCCGCACGCGACACCGCGAAGACCCCGAGATCAATCTCATCCCGTTCATCGACGTGTTGCTGGTGGTCCTGATCTTTGTGATGCTGACCACCACGTACGCCAAGTTCACCGAGCTCAAGATCAACCTGCCCGTGGCCAACGCGCAGTCCATCAAGCCCAGGCTCAAGGAACTGGTCGTGGTCGTGACGGCCGATGGCCGCTACTCGGTGGACAACCGCCCGGTCGAAGGGCGCAGTGTGGAACTGCTTGCCGCCGCCTTGACAGCAGGCACTGGCGCCAACCGCGACACGGTGATCGTGCTGACCGCCGATGCCTCGGCCACGCACCAAAGCGTGATCAACGTGATGGACGCGGCTCGCCGCGCCGGCTTGTCGCAGCTGACCTTCGCCACCCAGGGCCAGATGGGCGCGGCGGCTCAGCCCTGATCAACGCCTCGACAATAAGCGCCTGCTGATGGCTTCAATGATCACGCAGCGGATTGTTCGCAGTTGGTCATCGCGCGGGGCCTTGCCGGTCTCGCTGTGGCCAGTGTCTGCGCTGATGTGGCTGCTGGTCACCCTGCGCCGACAAGCCTACCGATTTGGCCTGATGAAGAGCGAATCTCCAGGCCTGCCTGTGCTCGTGGTCGGCAACCGGATCGTCGGGGGTGCAGGCAAAACCCCGGCCACGATTGCCATCGTCCAGCACCTGCAGCAGCTGGGCTGGCATCCGGGCGTGCTGACGCGGGGCTACAAACGAGCCGAGGACACCACGCCTTTCTCCCTCATTGAGCAGGTGTCGGCGGGCCAGTTGAGCGCCGCCGAGGTGGGTGACGAGCCCCTGCTGATCTGGCGCCGCACCCACGTGCCGGTGATGGTTGGCCGCGATCGCGTCGGTGGTGGCCATGCCTTGTGTCAAGCCTGCCCCGAAGTCGACATCCTGGTCTGCGATGACGGCCTGCAGCATTTGCGCCTGGCCCGCCAGATCGAGGTCGTGGTGTTTGACGAGCGCGGCGCTGGCAACGGTTGGCTGCTGCCCGCCGGGCCTTTGCGCGAGCCCATCGACCCCGTGGCGCCCGCATCACTCGTGGCCGCGCCCATTGTTTTGTACAACGCTGCGCGCCCCACCACGCCCTTGAAGGGCCACTTGGCGCACCGCGGCATGTCGCCCATGCAGCCGCTGAGCGCATGGTGGGCGGGCCAGGCCAGCGATGCCAGCCTGCAGCCGCCACGCGATGGCGCCTGGGCCGTGGCGGGGATCGCCCACCCGCCCAAGTTTTTCGACCAATTGGCCGCCTTGGGCTTCACCAACACCCACCCCGTGGCCTGCGACGACCACGACCCCTACACCACCTTGCCTTGGCCCGAAGGCATCGCCCATGTCATCGTGACCGAGAAAGACGCCGTCAAAATGAAGCCTGAGCGGGTGCGCCACGAACGCCCAGCCACGCAAGTGTGGGTGGCGGCACTAGACTTCAGGCCTGAGCCCAGCTTCTGGCAAGCGATTGACTCCGCGCTGGCACAACTGCCCCGCCCTCACCTTTAACGGAAAAATCACCCCGATGGACACACGACTCATCGAACTGCTGGTCTGCCCCCTGTGCAAAGGCCCGCTGCACCGCAAACCGCAAGGCCAGGCCTTGATCTGCGCAGCCGACCGCCTGGCTTATCCCATCCGCGATGGCATCCCCGTCATGCTGGAAAGCGAAGCCCAGTCGGTGGAGGACAACGACGACCCCATCCCCAACGCCGCCTTGCTGACGGGCAAGCCCGGTGCCACGCACGACGCTGGCGCGGCCTGACATGGGCTTTTCGGTGTTGATCCCGGCACGCTTGGCGTCCAGCCGGCTGCCAAACAAACCGCTGGCCGACATCGCCGGCTTGCCGATGATCGTCCGCGTGGCGCAGCGCGCCGCACAAAGCCGAGCCAGCCAAGTCGTGGTGGCCACGGATTCGCCCGAAGTGGCCGCAGCCTGCGAGGCCCATGGCGTGCGCGTCGTCCTGACACGCGCCGACCACCCCACCGGCAGCGACCGCCTGGCCGAGGCTTGCGTGCTGCTGGGCCTGGATGGCGACGATGCCGTCGTCAATGTGCAGGGCGATGAACCATTGATCGACCCGGCCCTGATCAATGCTTGTGCGGACCAGTTGGACCAGCGCCCCGATTGCGTGGTCAGCACGGCCGCCCATGCCATCGACGATGCCAGCCAGTTCGGCAACCCCAATGTGGTCAAGGTGGTCACCGATGCCTTGGGGCGGGCCTTGTATTTTTCGCGCGCACCCATCCCCTGGTGGCGCGACGCGCCCACGCCCGGACAGCCCGCCAACGGCACCGGCACACCCTTGCGCCACATCGGCATCTACGGCTACCGCGCGGGCTTCTTGCGCCGCTACCCTCAGTTGCCACCCAGCCCGCTGGAGGCGGTCGAGTCACTCGAGCAGTTGCGCGTGCTTTGGCATGGTGAACGCATCGCGGTCCATGTTGCGCTGCAGCCCCCTGGCCCTGGGGTGGACACCCCGGAAGATCTGGCCCGTGTTCGCGCCCTGTTCGAGGGTAGAACTTGAGGGATGAATGAACGCCGCGTGCTATCCTGAGCGGCTTAAAAGAGCTGTTTGGCGCTAGCCGTTCGACAGCGTCATCGGATACCGAGGAGAACCATGAGACTCATCCTGTTGGGTGCGCCTGGCGCCGGCAAAGGCACTCAGGCCACGTTCTTGTGCCAAAAATACGGCATCCCGCAAATTTCGACGGGCGACATGTTGCGCGCTGCCGTCAAGGCGGGCACCGACATGGGCCTGGCCGCCAAAAAGGTCATGGACGCTGGCGGCCTGGTGGGTGATGACATCATCATCGGCCTGGTCAAAGAACGCATCGCTCAGCCCGACTGCGCCAAGGGTTTCCTGTTCGACGGCTTCCCGCGCACCATCCCGCAAGCCGACGCCATGAAGGCCGCCAATGTCAGCCTGGACATCGTCCTGGAAATCGACGTGCCTGATTCGTCCATCATCGACCGCATGAGTGGCCGCCGCGTGCACCCTGCGTCGGGCCGCACCTACCACGTCAAGTTCAACCCGCCCAAAGTGGCCGGCAAGGACGACGCCACTGGTGAAGACCTGATCCAGCGCGACGACGACAAGGAAGAGACCGTGCGCAAGCGTCTGGAGGTCTACCACCAGCAGACCCGCCCTCTGGTGGACTACTATTCAGACTGGGCCGCCACGGGTGATAAGTCGGCACCGCGCTACGCCAAGATCAGCGGCGTGGGCTCGGTGGACGAAATCACCACCCGCGCCCTGCAAGCCCTGGGGGCCTGAGCCAGAATACGCGTCACAGCCCTCACCGGCTTGGCCCACGGCCCCCTCGCTTTTCAAGCGTCGGGGCCGTTGTCTTTTCCCGCCCTTTGTTTGAGACCGAAGTTTTCGCCCCGTGATCCCACCGTCATTCATCCAAGACCTGCTGGCCCGCACCGACATCGTCGAGGTGGTGGGCCGCTACGTCACCTTGAAAAAGGCCGGGATCAACTTCAAGGGCCTGTGCCCTTTCCACGGCGAGAAATCGCCCAGCTTCATCGTCAGCCCCAGCCGCCAGACTTACCACTGCTTTGGCTGTGGCGTGCACGGCAACGCCGTCGGCTTTTTGATGGAGAACACTGGCCTGGGCTTTGTCGAGGCCGTGAAGGACCTGGCCCAGATCCAGGGCGTACCGGTGCCTGACGACGACAGCAAGCCAGAAGACCGCGAAAAAGCCAAAGCCCAGAAAGAGAAGCAGACCTCGCTCACCGACGTGATGGCCAAAGCCACTCAACACTGGCGCCAGCAGCTTAAAAACACACCCAGGGCCGTCGCCTACCTCAAGGCGCGAGGCCTGACCGGTGAGATCGCCGCGCGCTTCGGCATGGGTTATTCGCCCGACAACTGGCGCGGTCTGGCCAGCGTCTACCCCAAGTACGACGACCCCTTGCTGGTCGAAGCCGGCCTGGTCATCACGCCCGACGACGGCGAAACACGGACCGACGGCGAAGCCAAACGCTACGACCGTTTTCGCGACCGGATCATGTTCCCGATCCGCAACCCGCAAGGCGAGGTCATCGGCTTTGGCGGCCGCGTGCTGGACAAGGGCGAGCCCAAATACCTGAACTCGCCCGAGACCCCGGTCTTCATCAAGGGACGCGAGCTGTACGGCCTGTACGAGGGCCGCAGCGCCTTGCGCACCAAAGGCTATGCCCTGGTCACCGAAGGCTACATGGACGTCGTGGCCTTGGCCCAGTGGGGGTTTGGCAATGCGGTGGCCACCTTGGGCACCGCCTGCTCGGCCGAGCACGTGCAAAAGCTGTTCCGCTTCACCGAGCAGGTCGTGTTCAGCTTTGACGGCGATGGCGCCGGACGCCGCGCCGCCGGTCGGGCCTTAGAGGCCTCCCTGCCTTTTGCCAGCGACACACGCCGCATCAGCTTCTTGTTCCTGCCCGCTGAGCACGACCCCGACTCCTACATCCGAGAGTTTGGCCCCGAGGCTTTCGAAGCCTGTGTGCAGCAAGCCGTGCCCCTGTCTCGCCAGTTGCTGGAACACGCCAAAGGCGACTGCGACCTGAACACCGCCGAGGGCCGCGCTCGCCTGCAAGCCCAGGCCCTGCCCCTGATCGGCCAGTTGCCCGACGGCGCGCTGCGTGGCCAGATCGCCGACGAATTGGCCGCCATGGCGCGCACCGCTCCGGAAGAAATCCGCCGACGCCTGACCGCCCTGACCGAGCCAAAGCAATCCTCCAAAAAGCCCTACCAGGCGCATCCTGACGGCGATCATTCGCAACCCTGGGACAACAGCTACACCGGAGAGCCCCCGCAAGAACAGGCCTACCAGAGCTACGGCGACGACGGCGCTCCAAAATCGAAGTGGGGCGGCAGCGGCAAGCGCGGTGACGGGAAAAAACCCTGGGACGGTGGCAACAGCCGCTGGCAACGCAAAGGCAGCCCGGTATTTGACCGCCGCCCACTGCCCCAAGCCGCGCGCCCACTGGACCGCATCGTTTGGCTGATGATCGCCCGCAGCGATTTCTGGGATCAGGTGCCCGCCTCGGCCCACGACCTGCTGTGCGAGCAACCCGGCGTCTATGGGCATTTCTTCCGCTGGCTGGACCGCCTGGTGCACGACCAGGGCGCCATTGGTGCCCAGGAATTGATTGACCGCATGCGCCACGCCACCCTGGGCGATGACGACAGCCCCGGCCACAGCGAATCCATCGAGCAAGACCCCGGTTTTTCGGCCTTGGCCGAGCGCATCACCAACTTCCATGACGTGTTGACTGGTCAGGAGTCGCTGGACGAGTTGCTGGGCCAGATCAAGCACCTGCAATTGCAGTCAATGCAGGACGAATTGGAACTGCTGACCCAGTCGGGCGAGTTGTCTGACAGCGCCGAGGCCAGAAAGATCGAACTGATCCGCCAATCCCTGGTGCTTAAGCTTGAAATCAGCCGGATGCGCCCCACTTCTGCTTCCTAGCAGTCACTTTTGCCGGTCATGTGGCACACCGCCTGCATGACTATTTTTGACGCGACCCTCTGCATGACGGATAATGGAGGGTTCGACAAGCCCCCAGCCCATCTTTCGAGGATCCGCATGACCGCGAAGAAGACCGCGAAAACAGAGACGACAGCAGAAACCGCGAAAGCTGCTCCTGCGTCGCAGGCCTTAGAGACGACCAACAAAAAGGTCGCCAAGACACGCGTGCCCAAAACCGAAGCAGCCGAGGGTGCCGCTGCGAGCGAGCCCAAGAAGCGCGGACGCAAGCCCAAAGTAGCCGTGGACGCAGCGCCCGCTGTTGCCGCCAAGAAGGATCCCAAGAAGGCCGCCTTTGAAGAAGAAGACATCGGCGACATCGAAGCCGAAATCGAAGGTGAACCCGAGGTCGTAGAAGTCGAGGCAGTCACCGACGACAAACAGCCCAAGGCCAAGCCTCTGCGGATGAAAGTCTCGCGGGCCAAAGAGCGCGCGCTGATGCGCGAGTTCGGCATCGACGAAACGGCTTTGTCCGAAGAGGAAGTCGCCAAGCGCCGCCAGGAACTCAAGACCCTGATCAAGATGGGCAAGACCCGTGGTTTCCTGACCCATCAGGAAATCAACGACCACTTGCCTGAAAAGCTGATCGAGGCCGAAATCCTCGAGGCCATCATCTCCATGTTGAACGACATGGGCGTGGCGGTCTACGAGCAAGCGCCTGACGCTGCCACGCTGTTGTTGGCCAGCGCCACCACCAGCACCGCGACCGAAGAAGAAGCCGAAGAAGAAGCCGAAGCGGCGCTGTCCACGGTCGATTCCGAATTCGGCCGCACGACCGATCCTGTCCGCATGTACATGCGCGAAATGGGCACGGTCGAGCTGCTGACGCGCGAAGGCGAAATCGAAATCGCCAAGCGCATCGAAGGTGGCTTGCAAGCCATGATGCTGGCCATCTCGGCCTCGCCCACCACCATCGCCGAAATCCTGTCGTTGTCCGACAAGATCCGCTCGGGCGAGATGAAAATCTCCGAGGCGGTCGATGGTTTCGTGTCCGTCGGCGAAGCCGATGACTACGTGGCCGAAGAAGACTTCGACGAGTTCGACGAAGAAGACGATGACGACGGCAACGGCGGCTCCAAGGCCCTGACCAAGAAGCTCGAAGAGCTGAAGAACCAGGCCCTGGAACGCTTCGACACGTTGCGCTCCAACTTCGAAAAGATGGCCAAGTCTTTTGAGAAAGACGGCTACAAGTCTTCGCCTTACAACAAGGCGCAAGAAGGCATCAGCCAGGGTTTGATGACCGTGCGCTTCACGGTCAAGACCATTGAGCGCCTGTGCGACTTGCTTCGCTCGCAGGTTGATGACGTGCGCCGCTACGAGCGCGAACTGCGCAAGATCGT
>NZ_JACMNS010000074.1 GCF_014378415.1 Aquabacterium sp. | reverse complement strand
CGTCAAGTCGTTGAGCTGCATGTGCGCGTGGCCTTGCTCAACCGCTTCAGCCAACTGGGCCGTCCTGTGACGGTTGCCATGGCATAACTCCGCCTGGGGCTGGGGCCATACCGTCTGTCATCCGCATTGCGCAACAAAGCCCTGCGGTGGCTCATTGTTTAAACTCCCTATTTATATTTTTTCATCAGAACTTCAATATTTCTGTGAAGAGCTTGGCATTTTCTTTTGCAGAATAATCACTGAAAACAGGTGACGCCAATACTTCAATGGACGCCGCAGCGAGCGCTAATAATTTATATGATTTGGTGTATAAAAAACTGTGGTGTTTTTTGATGAAAATATAGCAACCACGCTCCAGCAAGCAGCGCCGATGATTTTTAATGGTGAAGGTGCCGCCGTTTTCATGGAACACCTTCACCCCTAAATCCACCATTGTCCGCAGGGCAAGCTGCTTGGTCATCCGGTACTGCAGGTCCGTTTCTTCTGCATACATGAAGAACGATTCGTCAAACCCATTGAGTTTGCTGAAAACCGTGCTGGGCATCATCAAGGCCGCGCCAGTCACATATTGGGTTTCAAACAGGCCCTGCTGTGGGATCGGCTTGGTGGGGGGCGGGGCTGATTGGGTGCCGGTCAGGCGCCTCACGCACCCATGCAGCACATGCTTGGCCCACTGCAGCGGGCGCTTGATGGTGATGAACTCGCCAAACGAGTTCTCAACCTTGCTGTTTTCATTGATGACTTTGCAGCCCATGGCGCCCAAGGTGCTGTCTTTAGCCAACGTGGCCGCCATGGCCGTGGCGCAGTCTTCCACCAGCGCGGCGTCAGGGTTCAAAAAGAACAAATAATTGCCTGACGCATGTTGCGCCCCCACATTGCAGCCGGCACCGAAGCCGCCATTGCGGCCGGGGTCGATCAGCTGGGCGGGCAGGGGCCGCAGTCGGTTCGCCAGGTCCAGCCTGTGCGGTGTGGCGTCGCTGTTGTCCACCACGATGATTTCATGGCTGGAGGTGCAGTATTCACCGATGCTGCGCACGGCCCTTTCCACCTTGTCCGCCGCACGGTAGTTAACGATGATGAATGAGATGAGGGGCGTCGATGTCATTGGAATAATGTCCGTTTGTACCTGTACAGCGTTATCAGGGCGACAGAGGTGATCATCTCGGCGATCACTCTTGCAATAGCCGCGCCAATGGCACCGTTTAGCCACGCGCCCACTACCGTCAAACCAATGCCAAAGGTGGTGGTGCCTATGCTGATGGCGCTGATTTCGCGCTCCATCCGCTTGGGCAAGAAGATGTAAACCGAGATGGCATTGTTGAAGGCGGCCATCAAAAAGATCGGGCTCATCACCATCAGGATGGTGGACGCGTGTTCAAACTTCTCGCCAAGCAACAGATTGAGCAGCGGGGGGGCCACGGTCAATGCGGCCAGGGTGGCCAGGCCGCCTGCGATGCACACCCATTTCACGGCCCGCTTTTGCTGGCGCAAAACTTCTTGCGTGTCGCCATTTTCATGGAGCATCTTGGAGAACCAGGACAGCAAGACTTGGCCCGCGGGCGCCAACAGGCTTAGGCCTGTGGTGATGACTTTTTCGGCGGTGCCAAAGTAGGCCACTTGGGCCGGTGTGGCAAAGGTGGCCAGGGAGTAGGTGCCCACGTTGGTCATCAAGGCATAGGTGCCGCTGGTGATGAACAGGGGCGTGGATTGCTTGATGAGGTTGAAGCCGTCGGCAACGCTGGACAGGCGCATGGGCTCTGCCTTGGCCGCGATGAAATAGGCGATGAAGCTGGTGATGGCCGATGAGGTGGCCAACGAGGCCATCACGTAAATCGAGTCTGCACTGCCACGCACCAGGAATAGAACCATGCTCAGCGTGATGACGAAGCCTGCAATTTCAATCATCACGGGAGTGGTGAAATTGAGCCGGCCTTGAAAATACCAACCCAAATTGAACCCGGCAATGATGCCGCACAGCACGGCCAGGCTTGCCGTGGCAGGGTGGCTGCTCAACAAGGGTGAGCCCACAATGAAAATAATGCCTGCCGCCACCGCAATGGGCACCAGCAAAGCGCGCGCGGTCAGGTGGCGGCTGAACTCGTGGTTGCGTTCTGCATCGGTTTTAAGGCTGGCAATGTTGCGCGCGCCAGTGAAGGCAAAACCCCAGTTCTGAATGGTCCACACAATGCTTTGCACCGACATGGCCGCCAGGACCAGCCCGTAGGAGTCGGGCCCCAGCACGCGCGCGTAAAACGGGATCAGAACGATCAGATAAACGTATCTGAAGAAATAACCTGCGTAGGCAGATATCAAATGCTTGTTGAGCGAAGCCATCGGGTGCTTTTAGTTCTTCTTTGGTGATGGGTTGTTCAGCATGGCTGAATAGGACCGAACACATTCCTTCCAGCCAAACAGCCGGATGGCGGCCAACGCCTTGTCGGCCTGGGCTTCAGCCGTGCCCCTGTTGGCCGGGATGGACTTCAATCCCACGACGCGTTCCACCAGTTCTGCATCGTCTTTGAAAGGCAGGGCATTGGGCAGTTGGCTGGCAGCCCATTTGATGAAAGGGCTCTGGCGCGCCCAGATGGCCGAGACGCGGCCAATGGCCTCAAAGAAGGCGCCGCTGACCAGCATGGAATCGCTGATGTGGGCCAGGATCAAGACGTCAAGCGCGGCCAGGCTGGCCGCAAAATCTTCGTCGCTCATGTAGCCTGATTGAAAGGCCACGTGGGGGGCCAGTTGGCGCCGCGCGATGACCTCGTTCAACTGCGCGGCGTAGTCGTCGGTGGCGCGCCCACGGATCATCAAGCGCACGCCTTGCGGCCAGATCTCCAGAATCCGGTGGATATTTTTGTAGGGCCTGACAGCGCCCAGCATGCCGAACTGAGTCTGTTCTGAACCGCGCGCAGCGGCGGGCATGGGCTTGGTGTTGGTGTGCCCATCGTCCCAATACAGCGGGTGGGGCAGGTAGGTGGCTTGGTAGGTGCCGGCGAAACTGGGGTCGTGCACCACGCGTGTGTCGGCCAGTGCCCGCAGCAACTTGATCAATTGGACCGACAGTTTTTTGCGCCAGCCTGTGGTGTCGTGCACCGCGTGGTCGTGCACAAAATACACCACCCTGGCGCGGGCGATGGCTATCAGCACCACGTAGAACAGGAACTCCACCGAGCCTTTGAGCGACAGGCTGGGGTTGGCACCCCGCCACACATAGGGGCGCGTTTCCAGCCAATGGAAGGCCATCACGTTGTCGCGCTTGAAGATACCCCAGGCACGGCCCGTCAGTACCGATTTGACGTTCAGTGGTTTGACATCGAAACCGCAGTCGCTAAGCAATTGCTTTTGCATGTCGATGTAGCGGTTGGTGGTGTTGGTGAAAGGCGAGACAAACGCAATCCTCATCGCATCACACCTTGTCGTCTGGCAGGGCCGCGGCTGCCTGGATCACACACATAGCGCGCGGCCTTGGTGGCCAGGTTTCTGGGGGCCAATAGCACCACAAGCGACCAGGCGATCAGGCCTGCTTTCTTGAACACGCTGTAGTCGTTTCTGACGACGATTGAACGCACAAGCCTGGGCAGCCGCGCCAGGGTGGCGCGAGTGTCAGTCCACCAGCCCTTTCCGGCCAATGCGGTGCTGGCATAGGCCGATTTTTCATTTGAAAAATCAAGCAGAGTTGTCGGCGCCTGGATGGTCCCTTGGCTTCGCTCAGCGATCCAGCGCCCAAAACGTTCAATGCGGGCTTGCAAACGCTTGTCCAGCGACAGACCTTTGGCCGCATTGCCAAAGGTGAATGAGCTCTCTGCGCTGGGCAGGCGGTGAATGCGGTAAAGCCCCAGCGTGCTTTGGCAAGCCGATACGGTGCCAAAGAGGGTGGCGCCGAAGATGCAGAAAAAGTCAGCGCCATGGCGGTCTTGCGCATCTGCAGGCAGCGGAAAGATCTTGCCAAGAACACTGTGCCGATAAGCATTGCCCGACGCGGGAGGCGACGCGTGCGGCACCCCGTGCTTGAGGAACACGGTGGCCACCTCGCCTTGGGCCAGCTCGTGCGGAATGGTGGCGCCGATTTGCTCGCCATTCGGCCCGATCAGCTCCAGCCGAAAATGCACTTTGGCCACGCCTTCGCCGAAGTGCGTGGCGATTTCGGCCAGTGCGCCAGGCAGCAGGGCGTCGTCTGAATCCAGAAAGAGCACCACGTCGCCTCGGGCCTGTTCAAAGCCTGCGTTGTACGCGGCGATTTGCCCCCCGTTGGCCTGGGCAATCACTTTGATGCCCTGCGCCTCATAGCCATGAATGACGGCCAGTGAACCATCGCTTGAGCCGTCATCGACCACGATCACTTCGAGTGGCGGGTAGGTTTGCTGCAACACAGAATCGATGGTTTGCCGAACATACCTTTCGTAGTTGTAGTTGCACACCACGACAGAGATGCGCGGGTTCGACAAGCCTGCAAGTGGTGGCTGCGGTGTCATTTTAGAAACTGCTTGATCATGTTCAGATTGAGGGTGGCCGAACGCTGCCAGGTGTATTGAGCCGCACGTATCCGGCCGGCCTCAGCCAGGAGGGCGCCGCACGCAGGGTCGCTGAAAAAATCGGTCAGTCGTTGGGCGAGTTCTTCGGGGCGATGCGGGTCAAAGTAGAGCGCTGCATCACCACAGGTCTCGACTACAGCGGCCGCAGTAGAAGCAATGACGGGGCAGCCGCTGGACATGGCCTCCAGTGGGGGGATGCCAAAACCTTCATAGAAAGACGGAAAGACAAAGCACGATGCGTGCTGATAGAGCGCTTTGAGCTCGCCATCGCTGACGTAACCCAGCTTGATCATGTGCTCGGAGCTGGTCGTGGCTTGCTGAAAAATGGCCGAGTTAGTGGCGCCCGCAACCACGCACCTGGGGGCCTGCGGGCCCAGCAGATCAAGCGCCTTGACGATGGTGCCGAAATTTTTGTTGGGGTTGGCGCTGCTGACGGCCAGCACGAAGGGCTGATCGCGCAACTGGTGCTTGTCCAGGATGCGGTCATCGGGCTGAATGGCTTGCAAGTGCTGCCAGCCTTCGGTGGTGACACCAACCCGCTCGGGGCGCGCGCCGAAACAGGCGATGGCTTCGCTTTTGCTGAACTGGGACACCGCCATGGTCAAAGGCGCGTGTTTGACCAGCGATCGAACCATGAAGGTGTACCAAAGCCTGAACTTGGCGGTGTAGGCCTCAGGCACGCGAACCACGCCGGCATCGTGAACGGTGGTGATTTGCCGCCTGTGTAGCAACGGGCCAGTGAAACCGAAGGTGAACAGAAGGCCATGGCGTGCGTGCCAGGCCAGTTCGGTTTGTTCCCAGGCGTGTCCCGACAAGCGACCGACGGTTTGAAATCGGATGTGGCGCAAGCCGGGATCGGGCGTTCCCGCAGGTGCCAGGACGGTGACGGGGCCGAAGTCAGCGTGGGGCCCATTGGGGCCCAATTGCGAATCCATGCATGCCAGCGTCTCGCGGGCGTAACGCTGGATGCCAGTGACACCTTGCGTTAAAAAGCGGCCATTGATGAACAAAGCGGCGGGCAACAACTTCCTTGGCCCCGCTCAGACGAACTCTAGGATGCGGCGGGGGTCGCATCGGCCTGAGGCGAGATCCAGCAAGGCGCGCATATTGCCCTTGAGCCGGCCCGGGTAGTCCACCAAGGGGGAAGGCAAGATACTTTTGACCGTGTTGGCGATCAGGTGCCTGACGATGAACTTGTAGGCTTTGCCTTTGGGCATGGTGCCTTTTTTGATCAGGTACATCGGGTTGGCGATTTGCGAATAACCAAAACGCAAGCCTGAAATCCGGCCGGATGCGCTGCCCAGGTGCACGCCCTTGCAATCAGGGATGTAGACATTGCGCCCGATCCTGGAGGCCTGCCCGGTGTAGTCCTGGTCTTCTTGCCAGCCATAAAGCGGCAAGGTTTCGTCAAACTCGCACTGGCGGATCACGCTGTCGCGGAAGGCCATGTTGCAGCCGAATAAGCTGGCCATGGGGCGCTCGACCGGGCCGCTGGCCCAGTGCTTCTCGGGGGGTTTCTCTCCACTGATGTAAGCAGTGGCCTCGGCCTGAGACAGGGGGGTGCCTTGGGCGCCATCGGCCAAAACGTGGCCGGTGATGCCCACGATGTCGGGATGGGCCAGGAAGTGGCGCTGTGCGGCTTCAAGCCAATGGTCTTCGGGGCGGAAATCGTCGTCCAGGAAGACCGCGAAACTGGGCGTGTCGCCTGCCAAGCCAAAGGTTTTGGCGACCGCGATGCCGACATTGCGCTGGTGTGGCAGCCCGGCGCGTTGCGCAAGCTTGATGGTGGCGGCGCCCGACAAGGTCATGGGGTGCTTGTCCAGATCGGTGACATCTTTGGCTTCTGCGCCCACGACGACCACATGTGCGGCGCTCAGGGTTTGACCTTGCAGCCAGGTCAACAACTCAAAAACCACTGCCGCTCGGCCTTTGGTTGCGATGATGATGAAGGGAATCAAGCTGTTTGCAGTCATGTGTCGTGGCATGTTGTTGATCGTGCGAATGTTGCAGATCAGTTTACCGAATCAACGGTGCCATTGGCCCCATTGAATGAGGCCGAACCCGCAATCAGGGTGTCATCATGGTGAAAGGTTCAAGGGTAACAATTACAAAAAATCACGCAGTTGCAACGGGCCACCATTTACGTTGGTCCAACGCTAATGGTAATTACGCTTACAAAAAAAACAGGGTGGCTATGCACACGTTAGCAGTCGAGCGCATCGAACGCCAAAATAGCGAGCAAAAAATGGTGTCTGTGGTTGTTACCAACTACAACTATGGCCATTTTTTGGCGGATGCCATTGATTCGGTTTTGCACCAAGATCATGCCTCCATTGAAATCATTGTGGTTGACGATGCGTCTACCGATGATTCGCGCCACGTGTTGAGTGCCTATCTCGACCGTGTGCAGGTGGCATGGCAAACGCAAAATTTGGGACAAATCAGTGCCTACAACCGAGGTTTTGGCATGGCGAGCGGTGACATCGTCATTTTTCTCGACGCCGATGACCGCTTGAAGTCAGGCGCCATCGCTGAAATTGTGCAGGCCTTCGCAGGCGAGCGCGTTGTGAAAGTGCATTGGCGAGCCGACTTGGTTGACGTTGCAGGGCAGGCAACCGGGGCGCACGTGCCGGCCAAATTGGTGGCGGGCGACATGTCCAAACTCATTGTGGACAAAGGGATCTTGTATCCCTCTTCACCCGGTAGCGCTAATGCCTATCTGGCCAGCGCGTTGAAGCAAATCATGCCTTTGCCAACTGATTCTGCCGAAAAGCACGGAGCTGATTTTTACACCATCTATGGCATTGCCTTGCTGGGCAAGGTGGCCATTGCCGGGGATGGGCGCGCACTGAGCGATTATCGATTGCATTCGCGCACTGACCGTGCAGTGCTGAGTTTTGGCAACGCGGCCCAAGGTTACCGCGAGACCGAAAGAATGGGCCTGCGCAGCCAGACTTTTCAACGTTGGGTGGCGGGCTGGAGCGAGCAACGTATCAGCGTTACCCTGGCGCTGACCGAGTTCTCCATTGAGAAAAACTCTTTTGCCAACAGCATATTTGCACAAGCAGGTTATTGGTCTGGTTTGAAGGTCGGCATGGGTGGTTTGAAGACTTTGGTCAGAAGCATCCGGCATCGGCCGGGTTGCGCCTTGGAAAAGCTGGCCTTGACCACCATAATCCTTGCCATTTTGGTATTACCCAGGCCGGCGGGTTTGCCGATTGCAAAATACCTTTGTGACCCTTCTAGCCGGTAACGCAGGCTTTGTTGCACAAAGCCCTGCGACCAAGTGGTAGCCTGAGTTGATGGAACAAGACAGGAAGATGCGGACGAAGTACCGCACGACGAACGGGTCCGAGTACAACGCGTCGCTGAAGGCCCGTGGCTCGCTGACGGTGTGGCTGGACAAAGGATGCAGTGGTTGGCCCAGCCCAACGGCAAGCGCGGTCGCAACCAGACGTTCTCAGACGCAGCCATCCAGTTCTGCCTGAGCATCAAGTGCCTGTTTGGACAGCCGCTGCGCCAGAGCCTGGGCATGGTGCAAAGCCTGTTGAGGCTTACCAATCTGGACTGGCCAGTGCCCGATTTCAGCACGGTGAGTCGGCGCCAGAGGCATCTGCGTGTACAGCTGAGCTACCGCCCCAGCACATCGCCATTGCACCTGCTGGAGTTGATGGCGCAGATTCCTGCTGCTGCGCCCGTGGCCAGCGTCAGCGCAGACGGGGCTTACGACACCGGGGCATGCCACGAGGCCATTGCGCAGCGGGGTGCTGCGGCGATCATCCCGCCACGCAAGAATGCTCAGCTGTGGAAATCTCAATCGGCAGGGGCAAAGGTGCGCAACGAAGCGGTGCTGGCTTGCAAACGCCTTGGGCGCCGGATATGGACGGTGTGGAGTGGTTACCACCGGCGCAGCCTGGTGGAGACCAAGATGCACTGCTTCAAACGACTGGGCGAGCGCGTGATGGCGCGTACCTTTGAGCGTCAAGTCGTTGAGCTGCATGTGCGCGTGGCCTTGCTCAACCGCTTCAGCCAACTGGGCCGTCCTGTGACGGTTGCCATGGCATAACTCCGCCTGGGGCTGG
>NZ_JACMNS010000073.1 GCF_014378415.1 Aquabacterium sp. | reverse complement strand
GTGGAGCGGCTGTTGGCCGTGGCGCGCAGCGATTGCCATTGAGCCGCTAAAGCCGCTACAGCTGCTTACAGCTTGGCAACACAGCTTTACGAATCCCTGTCAGGGTGCCGTGTCCATCGGGCTGAAGCCTACTCAACGGTTACCGCCAAGGCTGAACGCGGTCGCCACCGGGGCAATGACGACGACCGCCGTGGCGGCGGCTGGGGTCACCGAGACCGTTGATTGGCCTCGGTGTTGCAGGCCCGGGGGGCCGCCTAGCGGCGTCGCTTGCTGCTGCCACCCAGCAACGATCCCAGCACGCCGCGGATGAGCTCGCGGCCCACCGATGAGCCGATGGTGCGCGCGGCTGACTTGGCCACGGTTTCCAGCACCGAGTCCTTGCGGCCGCTGCCTCTGAGCAGGCCGCCCGCCAGGTCGCTCAGCCAGGAGCCCCCAGCATCGGGCGCGGGCGGCGTGGCCTCAGTTTGCTCGCGGGTGGGCGTGCTGGCGGCGCGGCTTTTCAGCTTTTCGTAAGCCGATTCGCGGTTTACCACTTTCTCGTACACGCCAGCGACCAAAGAGGTGCTCAGCAAGACCTTGCGCTGATCGGGCGTGATCGGACCAATCTGGCTGCCAGGCGGCAACACGAACACACGTTGCGTGATGCCGGGGCGGCCCTTGTCGTCCAGGCAGCTGATCAAGGCTTCGCCCACCGCCAGCTCGGTGATGGCCGTGGCGATGTCCAGGCCGGGGTTGGCGCGCATGGTTTCGGCGGCCGACTTGACCGCCTTCTGGTCGCGGGGCGTGAAGGCGCGCAGCGCGTGCTGTACGCGGTTGCCCAACTGCCCCAAAACCGTTTCCGGCACGTCCAAGGGATTTTGAGTGACCAAATAGACGCCCACGCCTTTGGATCGCACCAGGCGCACCACCAGTTCAATCCGTTCGACCAAGGCCTTGGGCGCGTCGGTGAACAGCAGGTGGGCTTCGTCAAAAAAGAACACCAGCTTGGGCTTGTCCAGATCACCCACTTCGGGCAGTGCTTCGAACAATTCCGACAGCATCCACAGCAGGAAGGTGGCGTACAAACGCGGCGCGTTCATCAGCTTGTCGGCGGCCAGGATGTTGACCACGCCATGGCCATCGACCGTTTGCATGAAGTCGTGGATGTCGAGCATGGGCTCGCCAAAGAACTGGTCGCCGCCTTGCTCTTCCACCTGCATCAGGCCGCGCTGGATGGCGCCCACGCTGGCGGGGCTGATGTTGCCGTACTCGGTGGTGAAGGTGCTGGCGTTGTCGCCCACGTGCTGCAACATGGCGCGCAGGTCTTTCAGATCGAGCAGCAGCAGGCCGTTGTCGTCCGCAATCTTGAAGACCAGTTGCAGCACGCCCTGCTGGGTGTCGTTCAGGTTCAGCATGCGCGACAGCAGCAGCGGGCCCATGTCGGACACGGTGGCGCGCACTGGGTGGCCTTGCGCACCGAACACATCCCACAGGGCCGTGGGGCAGGCCAGCGAGGCGGGTGCCTCAATGCCGCGCTCCTTCAGGATGCCGGCCAGCTTGGGGCTGATGGTGCCCGCCTGCGAGATGCCGGTCAGGTCGCCCTTGATGTCGGCCATGAACACCGGCACACCCAATTTCGAGAAGTTTTCGGCCAGGTTTTGCAGGGTGATCGTCTTGCCCGTGCCCGTGGCGCCGGTGATCAAACCGTGCCGATTGGCCAGTTCTGGCAGCAGGTGGCATTCGATGTCACCGTGGCGGGCAATCAGAATTGGGTCGGCCATGAACGAGGCTCCTGAGGGCAAAGGTAAAATTCTGGAAATCACGAGATCCCAGTATCTCTGCAAATCATGTTCGCGCGCCCGCCCAATGTGGCGCGCGATGCGCCGTTTCGCGGCGAAAAACAGCTTGGAGCACACACACCATGGCCGGACATTCCAAATGGGCCAACATCCAGCACCGCAAGGGGCGTCAAGACGAAAAACGAGGCAAAGTCTGGACCCGCGTCATCCGCGAAATCATCGTCGCGGCACGCCTGGGCGGTGCTGACCTGGACGTCAACCCGCGCCTGCGATTGGCCATTGAAAAAGCCAAAGCGGCCAACATGCCCGCCGACACCATCAAGCGCAATGTGGACAAGGCCACCGGCAACCTCGAGGGCGTGCACTACGAAGAAGTGCGCTACGAGGGCTACGGCATTGGCGGCGCGGCCGTGATCATTGACTGCATGACCGACAACCGTGTGCGCACCGTGGCCGAGGTCAGGCACATTTTTAGCAAGTACGGTGGCAACCTGGGCACGGAAGGTTCGGTCGCATTCCAGTTCAAGCACTGCGGCCAGATCATCTTTGCACCGGGCACGAGCGAAGACAAAGTCATGGAAGTGGCGCTGGAGGCTGGCGCTGACGACGTGATCACCCACGACGATGGATCGATCGAAGTGCTGACGCCGCCGCTGGAGTTCGAAGCCATCAAGGCGGCCTTGACGAACGTGGGATTGACCCCCGAGGTGGCCGAAGTGACGATGCGCGCTGAAAACGCGGTTGAATTGACGGGCGAAGATGCCACCCGCCAGCAAAAATTGCTGGACATGCTGGAAGACCTGGACGATGCCCAGGATGTGTTCCACAACGCTGAACTGAACTGAAGAATCGACGAACCGTATGAATATTCTTGTGATTGGCTCGGGTGGACGCGAACATGCCCTGGCCTGGAAACTGGCCCAATCGCCCAAGGCCCAAAAGGTCTACGTGGCGCCGGGCAATGGCGGCACCGCGCGCAGCCCGCACCTGGTCAACATCGACATCACCGACGTCAAGGCCCTGGCCGATTTTGCTGAACGCGAAAAAATCAACCTGACCGTGGTGGGCCCCGAAGCCCCGCTGGCGGCTGGCGTGGTCGATGAATTCCGCGCGCGTGGCTTGCGCATCTTCGGCCCGACCAAGGCGGCTGCGCAGCTTGAAAGCTCCAAGGCCTTCGCCAAGGATTTCATGAAGCGCCATGGCATCCCCACGGCCTTCTACGAGACCTTCACCGAGGCCACCGCTGCCCACGCCTACGTGGACAAGCATGGCGCGCCCATCGTCATCAAGGCCGATGGCCTGGCGGCGGGCAAGGGCGTGGTCGTGGCCATGACTTTGGCCGAGGCCCATGAGGCGGTCGACTGGATGCTGCCTTCCGATGATGGCGACAACAAGCTCGGCGTGCAGCACAACGCTGGCGCGGATGGACAGGCTGTGCCGCGCGTGGTGATCGAAGAATTCCTGCAAGGCGAAGAAGCCAGCTTCATCGTGCTGGCCGACGGCAAGAACGTGGCCGTGCTGGCCACCAGCCAGGACCACAAGCGCCTGCTGGATGCCGACGAAGGCCCCAACACCGGGGGCATGGGCGCCTACTCGCCCGCGCCCGTGGTCACGCCCAATGTGCACGCCAAGGCCATGCAGGACATCATCAACCCGACGCTGGCGGGCATGGCCAAAGACGGCATCCCCTTCACCGGCTTTTTGTACGCCGGCCTGATGATCGATGCACAAGGCAACCCCAAGACGCTGGAGTTCAACTGCCGCATGGGCGACCCTGAAACCCAGCCCATCATGATGCGTTTGAAGAGCGATCTGGTGGACGTATTCTTCAGCGCCACCGATGGCACGCTGGACCAGGTCGAGCTGCAATGGGACCGCCGCTTTGCGCTGGGCGTGGTTGTGGCAGCGGGCGGCTACCCGCTCAACCCGAAGAAGGGCGACGTCATCACCGGTTTGCCAGCCGAGGCCGACGACGCGATGGTCTTCCACGCGGGCACGCAATTGGTCGATGGCAAGGTGGTGACCAACGGTGGCCGTGTGCTTTGCGTGACCGCGCTGGGCGACTCGGCCAAGTTGGCGCAGCAACGCGCCTACGACTACCTGCTGGGCATCCAGTTCAATGGCATGCAGTTCCGCCACGACATTGGCTGGCGCGCCATCAACAAACCCCGCTGACCTGATGATGGACACCACCGCTGTACGCCAATATTTGCTCGGCCTGCAAGACCGCATCGTCGAGGCCTTTGAGTTGGAGGACGGCACGCCCTTCAAGCGCGATGCCTGGGTGCGCGAGCCCGGCGAACGCCTGCAGGGCGATGGCTGTTCGCGCGTGCTTGAAGAAGGCAAAGTGCTGGAGCGCGGCGGCTGCAATTTCTCGCACGTCAAGGGACCGCAGTTGCCGCCATCGGCCACGCAGCACCGACCCGACTTGGCAGGCTGCCCGTTTGAGGCCATGGGCGTGTCGCTCGTCTTCCACCCCCGCAACCCTTACGCGCCCACCGTGCACATGAATGTGCGCATGCTGGCCGCGCACAAGCCCTTGCCTGACGGTGGCACCGAGGTCGTGGCCTGGTTCGGCGGCGGCATGGACCTCACGCCGTATTACGGTTTTGAAGAAGACGCCCAGCACTTTCACGGCACCTGCAAAGACGCGCTGCAGCCCTTCGGCGACGACAAGCACCCGCGCTTTAAGAAGTGGTGCGACGAGTACTTCTTCCTCAAGCACCGCAACGAGGCGCGCGGCGTCGGCGGCATCTTTTACGACGATTTCTCTGAGCTGGGTTTCGAGCAGGGCTTTGCCATGACCCGCTCGGTCGGCGATGCCTTTGTCCTGTCTTACCTGCCCATCCTGCAGCGCCGCCGCGACACGCCCTATGGAGAGGCCCAGCGCGACTTCCAAGCCTTCCGCCGGGGCCGCTACGTCGAGTTCAACCTGGTGTGGGACCGGGGTACCTTGTTCGGCCTGCAATCGGGCGGCCGCACCGAAAGCATCCTGATGTCGATGCCCCCCATCGTCAAGTGGCGCTACGACTGGCACCCCGAGCCCGGCACGCCCGAGGCGCATTTGTACGCCGACTTCCTGCCCCCGCGTGACTGGGCCTGACCTCTCGCTGGCGGGCAGGCATGGCCGAAAGATCGGCCTGTCCGGCGGCACCTTTGACCCGGTCCACCAGGCGCACCTGGCCTTGGCGCAGTCCGCGCTGACGCATTTGCAACTCGACGAAATCCGCTGGATCCCCGTCGGCCAGCCCTGGCAAAAGGCTCGCCAACTGACCCCTTCCGAGCACCGTGTCGCCATGGTCCGGTTGGCCGCCGAACACGAGCCGCGCTTCGTCGTTGACACGCTGGAAACCGACCGCGCCGGTCCGTCGTACACTCTCGACACCGTTCGGGCCCTGCAAAACACCGAATCTTTGACCAATTCCAACCTGCCTGAACGCTGGTTTTTGATCATTGGCCAGGACCAATATGCCAATCTGCACACATGGCATGGCTGGCCCGAACTGACCCAGCGCGTGACTTTGGCCGTCGCCAGCCGGGCGGGGCAAGCGCCCCAACCAGCTCCTGAGCTGGCCTCGCATCCTCACCGCATGGTGGCGTTGCCGATGCCCGCGATGGCCGTTTCT
>NZ_JACMNS010000072.1 GCF_014378415.1 Aquabacterium sp. | reverse complement strand
GGCTGCAGGAAGCGCCATTGGCCCAGCGGCAGGTTGCCCAGCACGACGCTGCCGATGCGCACGCGCTTGAGGCCCACCACCTTCAGCCCGACCTGTTCGCACATGCGGCGGATCTGGCGCTTGCGGCCCTCACGCAACACGAAGCGCAGTTGCTGCTCGTTCTGCCACGACACCTTGGCGGGCTTGAGCTCGCGCCCGTCCAGCATCAGGCCGTGGCGCAGCTTGTCCATCGACTCGCCGGGGAACAGGCCCGAGATGTTTTTCTCATCGGGGTTGTCTGGCAGCTCGACCCGCACCAGGTATTCTTTTTCGATGTTGGAGTCTTCACCGATCAAATCGCGTGCGATGCGGCCGTCCTGCGTCAACACCAGCAAGCCGGTGGAGTCGATGTCCAGCCGACCAGCGGGCGCCAGGTGTTTGAGGTGGCCGCGTGTCAGCAGCATCTTGTTGCGCTCGCCTTCCTGCCAGTGGTTCTCCGGGCGGATCAGCACGAAGGCGGGCTCGTAGCCATCTTCGGCCTGGCCACTGACGTAGCCGATGGGCTTGTTGATCAGGATGGTCACGCGCTGGGCCTGCTGGGTCTTGGCCGCCGCGTCGATGGTGACGTCCTGGTGCGGGTAGACGCGCGAGCCCAGTTCGCTGACGACTTCGCCATCGACCAGCACCCAGCCATGCTCGATCCACTCGTCGGCTTCGCGGCGCGAGGACAGGCCGCGTTCGCTCATCAGCTTGGACAGGCGGATGCGGCCGTCGTGTTCAACGCTGCCCTCGGTGGGGGCCGGGGCTTGAACAGGGCGCGGGCCTTGGGCGCGGCGGCCGTCTTTGCGGAAGTCCTGCTGTGCAGGCGGGGGCGTGGTTGGGCGGTTGTCCTGACGAGGACCGCGCGGTGCCTGGCCGCGGGGGGCAGGGCGGCGGTCATCAAAACGCGGCGGCGCCGCCTCGCGAGGGCGATCATCCCGAGGCCTGAATGCGGCCGGGCGATCCCGTTCATCGCGGCGTGGCGCGGGTGCTCTGGGGCGTTCACCGGGCCAGCGCGATTCATCCCTTGGTGCGGCTGGCGCTGGCGCTTGTGCCGCCAGCTTGGCCGCCTCGTCCCGGGCCTTGGCGGCCTGCTCGGCCTCTTCCACGGTCATGCGTTTGCGGGGGGCCGAGCCCGAGCCGCGCACGGGTGGGCGCCGAGGTGCCAGGGCATCGCGCTCGGCATCGGGTGTCGCTGGCTTGGCCAGGATGATTTTTTTACGTTCGGTCATGGGGGCCTTCGGGGATTGCGTTCAGCGGCCGCGCATGAACAGGGCGTCGAGTTCACGCATGGAGAGTTGCCGCCAGGTGGGGCGGCCGTGGTTGCATTGGTCGGCGCGGTCGGTGGCTTCCATGTCGCGCAGCAGGGCGTTCATCTCGGTCAAGGTGAGTTGCCGGTTGGCGCGCACCGCACCATGGCAGGCCATGGTGGCCAGCAGTTCGTGCTGCGCGCGGTGGATCACGTCGCTGGCATCCAGCTGCGCCAGTTCGGCCAGCACCGAGCGGGCCAGGTCAACGCCATCGGCTTGGGTCAAGGCCAGGGGCACCGAGCGCAAGGCCAGGGTGGTGGGGCCCAGCGCGTCGATGTCCAGGCCCAGGCTGATCAGGGCTTCGCGTTGCGACTCGGCCGTGGCGATCTCTTGCGGCGTGGCGGCGAAGCTTTGCGGGATCAGCAGGGGCTGGCTTTCCAGGCGCTCGTGCGCCAGCTGGGCTTTCAAGCGTTCGTAGACGATGCGCTCGTGGGCGGCATGCATGTCCACAATGATCAGGCCATGAACGTTTTCGGCCAGCACGAACACGCCGCCGACCTGGGCCAGGGCGCGGCCCAGCGGCCATTCGTGCTGATCGGCGGCAGGGGTGCCCGATGAGGTGCCGCCTGTCGCCGCCGGCGCGGGCCGCAACGCATCGGGCGAGAAGCCAAAGGACGTGGGCCGGTCTTGATCGGACGACGCACGGCCCAGGCCGGACGGCGGCATGCGCTCTGAGGCCAGGAAGGACGATGATCCGCCCGCATCGGCTTGCGGCCAGCCGGCCCAGCGTTGTTCGGGTGAGGCATCGGCCGGGCGTTGCCAGGCCAGCGGGCTTTGCTGCTTGACCGACAAAGGTGCCTGCACGCCTGAGGGCGGTGCATTGCCATCCGGGGAATAGCTTGGCCAGGCACTGGCAAGGCTGGAAGGATCAGCCTCACCCGCAGCAGGCGTCGTCGCGCGCGACAAGGCCAAGGCGGCTTCCACCGACTTGCGCACGGCCTGGTGCACCTCGCGCGAATCGCGGAAGCGCACTTCGATTTTGGTGGGGTGCACATTGACATCGACCCGGTCGGGCGCGATCTCGATGAACAGCACGAACGTTGGTTGGCGTGAGCCGTGCAGCACGTCTTCATAGGCCGCGCGCACGCCATGGCTCAGCAGCTTGTCGCGCACATGGCGGCCATTGACGTAGAAGTACTGCTGGTCGGTGCGCGAGCGGGCGGCGTCAGGCAGGCCGGTGTAGCCGTGCACGCGCATCGGTCCCATGCTCAACTCGACCGCGCGGGACGTGCTCATGAAATCGTCACCCAGCACATCGACCACGCGCTGATCGGGCGATCCGGCACGCCATTGCGCCACCAGCTTGCCTTCGTGCCACACGGCAAAGCCCACGTCGGGCCGGGCCAGGGCATGGCGGCGCACGGCCTCCAGACAATGGGCCAGCTCGGTGCCTTCGGTCTTCAGGAACTTGCG
Organism: Aquabacterium sp.; assembly: GCF_014378415.1. Taxonomy (GTDB): domain Bacteria; phylum Pseudomonadota; class Gammaproteobacteria; order Burkholderiales; family Burkholderiaceae_C; genus Aquabacterium. Next base: position 27,641 of record NZ_JACMNS010000072.1, on the reverse strand, counting down.
GCGGGCCGGCGTGCTGAAGAACAGCTCGCGCACCTCGACGCTGGTGCCCACGCCGCGCGCGGCCGGGCTCAGCTCGCCAGACCGGGCATCCAGCCGGTGCGCATGGGCATCGTCCACCGTGCGGCTGGCAATCGCCATGTCCGACACCGACGCGATGGCCGCCAGCGCCTCGCCCCGAAAACCCATGGTCGCCACGCTTTCCAGATCGTGCAAGGAGCCGATCTTGCTGGTGGCGTGCCGTTTCAAAGCCAAAGGCAATTCATCCATCGGGATGCCGCTGCCATCGTCCTCGACCAAAATCTGCCGGATGCCCCCGGCCAGCAGCTTGACCGTGATTTGGCGTGCGCCCGCATCCAGCGCGTTGTCCACCAGTTCGCGCACCACGGAAGCCGGGCGCTCGACCACCTCGCCAGCCGCGATCTGGCTGATGAGTTCGTCGGGTAATTCGCGGATGTTTCGGCGGGCGGAAGAGGTCGTCATCAAGGGATTGTACGAAGCCCCCCGATAATGCTTGCATGGACATCGCTCATTTCCTCCTGGATTTCATCCTTCACGTCGACCAGCACCTGAGAACTTTCATAGCCGACCACGGCTTGTGGGTCTATGCGCTGCTGTTTTTGATCATTTTTGTCGAGACGGGCGTCGTGGTCATGCCCTTTCTGCCTGGCGATTCGCTGCTTTTTGTGGTGGGGATCATGTGTGGCGCCGGCTTGATGAGTTTGCCGCTGTCGCTTGGTTTGCTTTTCGCGGCGGCGGTGCTTGGCAACCAAAGCAATTACGCGATCGGGCGTTGGATCGGGCCCAAGGTGTTTCAGTGGGAGCAATCCCGTTTTTTCAACAAGCGCGCTTTTGAGCAAGCCCATGGCTTTTACGAACGCTACGGTGGCGTGGCCATCGTGGCCGCTCGGTTCATGCCATTTTTGCGGACCTTCGCGCCCTTCGTGGCCGGCGTGGCGGCCATGAGCCGTCGCAAGTTCATTTTCTACGACGTGCTGGGTGGCGCGTTGTGGATCGGCGGCGTGATTCTGGCCGGTTATTTTTTTGGCGACATCCCATTCGTCAAAACTCACCTGGACAAAATCATTTGGGCCATGATTTTGATTCCGGGCTTGGTGATCGTGTTGGGCGCTTTTCGGGCCAAGCTTAAAACCAAAGCCTGATCTGCCGCTCGGTACAATGGCGGCCCCTTTCCTCCGCTTTGGTGGCCGCCTTGTCCGACCGTCTTTTTGTGCTGCTGCAGCACGTTTTGCCCAAACAGGCCCTGACCGCCTTGGCTGGCCGCATGGCCTGGGTCAAGGGCGGGGCGCTGACCACCCGTTTCATCGGCTGGTTTGTGCGGCGCTACGGCGTGAACATGGCCGAGGCCGCCAACCCAGACCTGGGCAGTTATCCCACCTTCAATGAGTTTTTCACCCGGCCTTTGAAGCCGGGCGTCCGCCCGCTGACCGACGTCGATTTGATCTGCCCGGTCGATGGCGCCATCAGCCAGGTCGGGGCCATCGAGCACGACCAGATCTTCCAGGCCAAGGGCCACCATTACTCGGCGCGCGCGCTGGTCGGCGGCGATGCCTTGCTGGCGGCGCAGTTCCAGGATGGGCACTTCGCCACCATCTACCTCAGCCCGAAGGATTACCACCGCATCCACATGCCTTGCGATGGCCGGCTGACCCGCATGATCTACGTGCCGGGTGAGTTGTTCTCGGTCAACCCGGCCACGGCGCGCGGTGTGCCCGGCCTGTTCGCCCGCAACGAGCGCGTGGTCTGCGTGTTCGAGACCGAGCAGGGCCCCTTCGTGCTGACCCTGGTGGGCGCCACCATCGTGGGCAGCATGGCCACCGTGTGGCACGGCGTGGTCAACCCGCCGCGCAGCAAGGACGTGCGCGAATGGCGCTACACCGACCAGTCCATCGTGCTGAAAAAAGGCGATGAAATGGGCCGCTTCATGCTGGGTTCGACCGTGGTGATGCTCTTCCCCAAAAGCGCTTTGCGATTCAACCCCGCCTGGGCGCCGGCCAGCCCGGTTCGCCTGGGCGATGCGATGGCCAGCCGCCAGTGATGCCTGCCATGAGCCCTGCCGTGAGTGCCGCCATGCTGGACATCGTTCATGAGTCCTTCTACCAGTTCGTGCACATCGCAGACCCCGAGGCGTGCACCATCGCCCTGCGCGAGATCACGCAAGGCCTGACCGGCAGCATTTTGGTGGCCACCGAAGGCATCAATGGCATGGTGGCCGCCGAGCCCGCCGCGCTGTCAGCGTTTCACGCGGCCTTGCTTGAAGACGCCCGTCTGGCTGGCCTGTTTGTTGGCATGACCTTCAAACGCAGTCCCTGCAAGACCCGGCCCTTCTTCAAGATGAAGGTGCACCACAAGCCCGAAATCCTGCCCCTGGGCGTCGAGGGGGTGGATGCGATCAGCCGCACCGGCATCAATGTCAGCCCACAGGAATGGCGGGAGCTGATCGCCCAGGACGACGTGGTCCTGATCGACAACCGCAACAGCTTCGAGTTCAAGCTCGGCCGCTTCAAGAACGCGGTCGATCCACAGGTGCACCACTTCCGCGACCTGCCCAAGTACATCGAAGCGCACGTCGATGAATGGAAGGCCGAGGGCAAGCGCGTGGCCATGTACTGCACCGGCGGCATCCGCTGCGAAAAAACCAGCGCCTGGATGCTGGGCATGGACATCCCCGTGTACCAGCTGCAGGGCGGCATCCTGAGCTACTTTGCCGAGGTGCCCGATGCCGACCAGGATTGGGAAGGCGAGTGCTTCGTCTTCGACAACCGCATCGCGCTCGACACGCACTTGCAGCAAACCGAGACCACGTTTGAGGACGTGTACGCGGGTGACCCGGACGAAGCATGGCGCCTGCAGCGCGCCAAGCGCTTGTCCAAGGGCAGCCAGTAGCGTGTCGCCCAAGCCGCGCCCTCTGCCCACCAAGGACGGCGTCGGCCCCAGTTGCGTGGCCCTGCCGACCGGCCCGTGGCCCACCATGGCCGAGTTCCTGGTGCAGCAATTCCCGGCGGTGTCCCACGCGACCTGGCAAGCCCGCATGCAGGCCGGCGAAGTGGTCGACGAGCACGGCGTGCCGGTGACGCCTGAGCGACGCTACCAGCCGCACCTCCGCCTGTACTACTACCGTGCCATCGAGTCCGAGCCGCGCTTGCCGTTTGACGAGGTGGTGCTTTTCCAGGACGAGCACATCGTGGTGGTCGACAAGCCGCATTTCATGCCCGTCACCCCCGGTGGCCGCTACCTGCAAGAGACCTTGCTGGTGCGCCTGAAGCGCCGCTTGAGCATCGATACCCTGGCGCCCATTCACCGACTGGACCGCGAGACGGCGGGCATCGTGCTGTTCTCCATCCAGCCATCCACGCGGGGCCCTTACCAGGGCGTGTTCTCGCAAAGGGCCGCCACCAAGCACTACCAGGCCGTCGCCCCATGGCGAGCCGACCTGGCCTGGCCCCTGACCCGCCAAAGCCGCCTGGAAGAAGACGAGCACTTCATGCAAATGCGCGAGGTGCCGGGCGAGCCCAACACCGAGACGCGCATCGACGTGCTCAAGGTGCAAGGCGATCTGGCCCTGTACGCCTTGAGCCCCGTCACTGGCCGCAAGCACCAGTTGCGCGTGCACTGCGCGGCCTTGGGCTTGCCCATCGTCAACGACCTGATCTATCCCAAGCTTTTCGCGGTGGACAGCGATGACCATGCCAAGCCCCTGCAGCTGCTGGCCAAGGCCATCGAATTCACCGACCCCATCACCGGCCAACTCCGCCAGTTCATCAGCCAGCAAGCCCTGATGATCGAATGAGGGCGTGGTTCACAAAGCCCGGTTGCGCGCCATCGGCGGGTTCTTGGCAAAGTAGCGCTGGATGCCGGCCAGCAGGGCATCGGCCATCTTGGCCTGGTAGTCTTCGTCGCGCAGCTTGCGCTCTTCTTCCGGGTTGGAGATGAAACCGGTTTCCACCAAGACCGAGGGGATGTCCGGTGCCTTCAGCACGGCAAAGCCCGCTTGTTCGACCTTGCCTTTGTGCAGCCGCCCGATCTTGCCCAGATTGCCCAGAATCACGTCGCCCAGCTTCAAGCTGTCTTTGATCTGCGCGGTGGTCGACATGTCCAGCAGCGCCCGCATCACCGTGGCATCTTTGGCCTTGATGTTGACCCCACCGACCATGTCGGACGCGTTCTCTTTTTTGGCCATCCAGCGCGCGGCGGCACTGGAGGCGCCGTTCTCGGACAAGGCAAACACCGAAGCACCTCGTGCCTGTGGGTTCAAGAAAGCATCAGCGTGAATGGACATGAACAGGTCGGCCTGCACTCGACGGGCCTTGGTCACGCGCTCATTCAAGGGCACGAAGTAGTCGGACTCGCGCGTGAGCATGGCGCGCATGCCGGGTTGGGCATTGATGCGCGCGCGCAGCAGCTTGGCGATCGACAGCACCACGTCTTTTTCATACAGTCCGGTGGGGCCGACGGCGCCGGGGTCCTCCCCGCCATGGCCCGCGTCCAGCGCGATGATGACCAGGCGCTGGGTGGATTTGCGAGCGTCCAGGCTCGCCAGCTCGGGCTCGGAGGCCTGGCGTTCTGCCTCGGCCATGGCCTTGTCCATCGACTTGTCGATGCCTTTGAAAGGAGGCGTGGCGCGGACCACGGCCTTGTCGGTGCTGCGCTGCCGCAAGTCGCCGATGAAGGCGCCCAGCGCGTCGTTGACGGCGTTGGCGGCCTGGTCAGACGCGCTGCCCTTGCCCACGCCCGCCAGGTTGATGGGCGCGGGTGCGCTGTTGCCAGGCGATGCCGTGCTGGCCGCGACGGACGCCCCGGCCTCGCTCGCAGCCGTTGGTGCGCTGGCCGCATTCTGCGTGGCGGCAGATTGCAGGGCCAGGCGCGGATCGGCCTCCACCACCGAATACAAATCGAACACCAGGCGGTGCTGGTAGGCCGCCACGGGCTGCAGGCTGAACACCTGCGGCTTGGCGGCTTGCTTGAGGTCGAACACCAGGCGCACGATGTTCGGCTTGTACTGGCCGGCTCGCACCTTGGCGATGTAAGGATCGTCGGCGCGAACCTTGCTGACCAGCTCGCGCAACTGCATGTTCAGCTCCAGGCCTTCGATGTCGACCACCATGCGCATGGGGTTGACCACCAAAAAATGCTTGGCCTTCAGCAGCGTGTCGGATTCCAGCGTGACGCGGGTGTAGTCGGAGGCCGGCCACACGCGCACGGCCATCAGCTGCGCGCCATGGGCCAGCTCCATCGGGCCGAGCAGCAGCACCAGGGCGCCTTGCGCACCGCGTGTCAGCAGTTGGCGTCGGTTCAGGTCATCCATGGGGCAGGCCCTCTTGAATCAATCGTGATAGCCATTGCGCGCCTTGCGCCGTGCCGGTTTCAACGCGCACCTGGCGGCGGTCTTCGTCCACCGGCGTCAAGGTCAGCAACAGGTCGGCCATGGGCAGCAGGCCGGCGGCCTTGTCGGGCCATTCCACCAGCTTGAGGCCCGCGCTGGCGAACAGATCTCGAAAGCCCGCGTCTTCCCATTCCTGCGGATCATTGAAGCGGTAGAAATCAAAATGCCAGATCGCCATGCCGGGCGCTTCGTGCGGCTCAACCACCGCATAGCTGGGGCTCTTGATGCGGCCTTCCACGCCCAGGGCGCGCAGCAGGTGGCGCGTGAAGGTGGTTTTGCCCGCGCCCAAAGTGCCACGCAACTCGATGATCGCGGACTCGCCATCTTGCAGCGACGGCTTCAAGATATCTGCCCACTGGCCGGCCATGGCGCTGCAAGCGACTTCGTCCAGCCAGACGAAATCGCCGCGTGTCGCTGATGGACTCGTGGGATGGGGCAGGGTGCTTGTTAGGATCGTCACATGCGTCATGAACTGCGGCCAAGCTTGTCGGAAGGCACTTCATCATCGGGTTTGAACCTCGATGAGGTGCTGACACGCTTGCGGGGTTGGGCCTCGGAGTTGGGATTTTCGCAGATTGGGGTCGCGGACGTGGACTTGTCAAGTGCGGAGGCCGGTTTATTGAGCTGGTTGGCGCGTGGTTTCCACGGTGAGATGCACTACATGGCCGCCCACGGCCTCAAAAGGGCCCGTCCGGCTGAGCTGGTGCCGGGCACCGTGCGGGTCATCACAGCGCGCATGGATTACCTGCCGCAGACCACGCCCGATGGTTGGCAGGCCATCGAATGGGACCGCATGGGCCGCCCCCTGGATGCCACCGTGTCGGTCTATGCCCGGGGTCGCGATTATCACAAGGTACTGCGCGCGCGGCTGCAAACTCTGTCCGACCAATTGGCCGAGCACCTGGGGCCCTTTGGCCACCGCGTGTTCACTGATTCGGCGCCGGTCATGGAAGTGGAGCTGGCCAGTCGAAGCGGCCTGGGTTGGCGGGGCAAGCACACGTTGCTGCTGTCGCGCGATGCCGGCTCGACCTTCTTCCTGGGTGAGATCTACGTCGACCTGGCCTTGCCCTTGACGGCGCCCGAGACCGCGCACTGCGGCTCGTGCCAATCCTGCATGGACGTGTGCCCCACGCAGGCCATCGTGGGTGAGCGTCAGGTGGATGCGCGCCGCTGCATCTCCTACCTGACGATCGAGCACGGTGGTCCGATCCCACTGGAGCTGCGCGCCTTGATGGGCAACCGCATCTATGGTTGCGACGACTGCCAACTGATCTGCCCGTGGAACAAGTTTGCCCAGCGCGCCCAGGTGCCTGATTTCGATGCGCGGGCGGTGTTCGATGCCCCGGCCCTTTTGCAACTTTGGGCCTGGGACGAGGCGACTTTTTTGCGGACCATGGAGGGCAGTCCGATCCGCCGCATCGGCTTCACAAAATGGCAACGCAACATTGCCGTGGCCTTGGGCAATGCGCTGCGGGCCACGGGTGACGAAGCGGTTCGCGCGGCACTGCAGCAATGGTTGTCAAGTCCTCCGGCCGGGGTCGATGTCGACTTGGTGGGTGAGCACGTGCGCTGGGGTTTGCAGCTGGCTGCTGATTAGCCCGAGCCCCGCGCCGCCCCAACTAAGCACCCCAAGCACGGTCAGTCGTTCACCAACACAATCTTGCCCCGCACCTGACGCGCGCCCATCAGCGCAAACGCCTCCTTCAGCTGCGACATGGGCAGCTTGTGCTCAATCAAGGGCTTGATCTTGCCTTCCATGTACCAAGCTGCCAGTTGCATCAGGCAGGCGGCGTTGTTCTGCGGCTCGCGCTTGGCGAACTCACCCCAGAACACGCCCATGATTGACGCACCCTTCAGCAAGGCCAGGTTCAAGGGCAGGGCCGGGATGGTGCCGTTGGCAAAGCCGATGACCAGGTAGCGGCCGCGCCACCCGATTGATCGGAAAGCCGCCTCGGTCAAGTCGCCACCCACCGGGTCATAGACCACGTCCGGGCCCTTGCCCCCGGTCAGCGTTTTCAATTCATCACGCAGATGGCCGGTGCTGTAATTGATGGTCTCGTCGGCGCCCAACTGCTTGCACAGCGCGCACTTGTCGTCGGTTGACGCCGCGGCAATCACCTTGGCGCCTGCCGCCTTGGCGATCTGGATGGCCGCCGTGCCGACGCCCCCAGCGGCACCCAGCACCAGCACGGTCTCGCCAGCCTTGAGGGCAGCGCGGTCGATCAGCGCGTGGTACGAGGTGCCATAGGTGCACAGAAACGCCGCAGCATCTTCAAAAGAAAACGCAGGCGGCAGCGGCATCAGCATGGCCGCTGGTGCCACAGTGTGCGTGCCAAAACCGCCAGTGCCCGCAAAGCCCGCGACCGAGGTGCCCACCGCCAGGTGCCTGACGCCTTCGCCCACGGCCTCGACCACGCCTGAAAACTCGGCGCCGGGCACAAACGGCGGGTTGGGCTTCATCTGGTACTTGCCCTGCACGATCAGCAGATCAGGAAAGTTCAGGCTGGCGGCCTTGATGGCCACGCGCACTTCACCCTTGCCGGGCTCTGGCGTGGGGGATTCTTTCCAGGTCAGGGCGTCCACGCCGGTGGGGTTGTCGCAGGTCCAGGCTTGCATTTGGGGTGTCTCCTCGGTCAATGCCTTGTTGTCAAACAGGCTGTTTGGTGAAAGTGTTGCACTGCTTGATCTCGCCGCTTTCAAAGCCGCGCTTGAACCAACTCACGCGCTGTTGGCTGCTGCCATGGGTGAAGCTTTCCGGCACCACCTGGCCTTGCGACTTGCGTTGCAGCGTGTCGTCGCCAATCTGCGAGGCGGCGTTCAGCGCTTCTTCGATGTCGCCCGCTTCGATGATCTGGCGTGAGCGCTGCGCGTGGTTGGCCCACACGCCGGCAAAGCAGTCGGCTTGCAGTTCAAGGCGCACGCTCAAGGCGTTGTACTGCACCTTGCTGACGCGGCCGCGTGCTTCGTCCAGCTTGGCCGAGGTGCCCAGCAGGTTCTGAACATGGTGGCCCACTTCATGCGCGATCACGTAGGCCTGGGCAAAGTCACCCGGTGCGCCCAGGCGGTCGCGCAGGGTGTCGTAAAACGCCAGATCAATGTAGACCTTGTGGTCGGCCGGGCAATAGAACGGGCCCATGGCCGCTTCACCCTGGCCGCATGCCGTGGTGGTGGCGCCGCGAAAGATCTTCAGCTTCGGGTTCTCGTACGTGCCGCCAGCTTGTTTGAAAATGTCGCCCCAGACATCCTCGGTGTCGGCCAACACGGTGGCCACGAACTGAACCTGCGGATCCTGGCTGGGTTGCTGTGGTTTGGAAGGATCGGCCGGGGTGCTGACTTGCGACGGGGCCGGGCTGCTCACCACGCCACCGCCACCGCCACCGCCACCGCTCAGCATGCTGAGCACCGTCATCGGGTTGATGCCTAAAAAGTAACTGGCCACCAGCGCGATGGCCACGGTGCCCAGGCTCAGGCGACCGCCGCCCAGAGAGAAGCCCTGCCGACCCCCGCCGCCGTCCGAGCTGTCATCCCGAGCGTCTTCGACGTTGTCGCTTTGACGGTTGCCTTTCCAGCGCATGGGGAACTCCGAAGTAGGGCCGCCATGGAGGGGCGGCGCGTGGGAATGGTAGCAGTGACTAAAATGGCTGATCAACTGCCTTTGCGACCTTGTCGTTCATTTGAATGCCAGACCAAATTTCGGCCTCACAACTCCCCGTCGTCATCATTGGCGCGGGCCTGGCCGGTCTCACCGTGGCGCTGCACTTGGCCGAGACGCAACCCGTCATCGTGCTGGCTAAACGCCAATTGGAAGAATCCGCCACGGCCTGGGCGCAGGGCGGCATCGTCGGCGTGCTGGGCAACGATGACAGCATTGGCTCCCACGTGCGCGATACCCAGGAGGCGGGCGCGGGCTTGGTCGATGAGCGCACGGCCGAGTTCATCGCCCGCCACAGCGCCCGTGCGGTGCAATGGTTGGTCGAGCGAGGGGTGCCTTTTTCAGCCGACCCCGAAGGTCCGCTCGGTTTGCACCTGACCCGCGAGGGCGGACATGCCGTGCGCCGCATCGCCCACGCGGCCGACGCCACTGGCAAAGCCATCCACGATGTGCTGTTGGAAGAAGTCAAGCGCCACCCCAACATCAGCATGCGCGAGCGCTGGATGGCCGTGGACCTGATCACCGACCGCCATCTGCGCAAGGGCGGTGCCACTTCAGCCAACACCCAGCGCTGCCACGGCATCTACGCGCTTGACATCGAAACCCAGCGTGTCGAGACCCTGGCTGCTTCTGCCGTGGTTTTGGCCACCGGTGGCGTGGGCAAGGTCTACCGCTACACCAGCAACCCCGACACCGCTACCGGCGACGGCATCGCCATGGCCTGGCGGGCCGGTTGCCGGGTTGGCAACATGGAGTTCATCCAGTTTCACCCGACTTGCCTGTACCACCCGCAAGAGCGCAGCTTTCTGATCACCGAAGCGTTAAGAGGCGAGGGCGCTTTGCTGCGCCTGCCCGATGGCACCCGCTTCATGCTTTCCCACGACGCCCGGGGCGAGCTGGCCCCACGCGACATCGTCGCCCGCGCCATTGACTTCGAGATGAAAAAGCACGGCCTGGACCACGTTTGGCTGGACGCCACGCACCTGGGCGAAGACTTCCTGAAAGCGCACTTCCCGACCATCCACGCCCGCTGCCTGAGCTTGGGCATCGACATCGCCAAGCAGTTCATCCCCGTGGTACCCGCCGCGCACTACACCTGCGGCGGTGTGGTCACCGACCTGCAAGGCCGAACCGACCTGCCCGGCCTGTACGCCGTGGGCGAGACCACCTACACCGGCCTGCATGGCGCCAACCGCCTGGCCAGCAACTCCCTGCTGGAGTGCGTGGTCCTGGGCCGCACGTGTGCGGACGACATCCAGACCCAGCAGCCCCCAGAAGGCCCCACTTTGCCCGGCTGGGACGAAAGCCAGGTGTCTGATGCCGACGAAGAGGTCGTCATCTCGCACAACTGGGACGAGTTGCGCCTGGTGATGTGGAACTACGTGGGCATCGTGCGCACCACGCGCCGCCTGGAGCGTGCGCTGCACCGCATCAAACTGCTGCGCAGCGAGATCGACGACTATTACGCCGCCTTCCGCGTGAGCCGCGATTTGCTCGAGCTGCGCAACCTGGTCGATTGCGCGGAGCTGATCGTGCGCTCAGCCCTGTCGCGCCAGGAAAGCCGCGGCCTGCACTACAGCCGCGACTACCCGCGCACGCTGCCAGTCAGCTTCCCCACCATCCTCAGCAAGAAGCCCAAGAAGCGCGATGCCTGGTTGCCTTGATTTGATGCCTTAACGGCGAGCCCGCATCGCGAAGCGCGCCTGCACGAACTCACAGGCATAGCGCACGGCGTCGGCAATGGCGATCTCGTTGTCGGCCCGCTCTTTCTCGGTCAGGTAGAACACCAGGTCCACCTCGTGGCGGATGTAACGCGTGGGCAAATAATTGAGCGCCACACAGGCCACGTCGGGCAATTGCTCCTCGGCCAGCAGTGGGTATTGGTGCGCGATGACCACCACGGCCTCGAAGACCTGGCGTTCAAAATAATTGCGAAGCGATGAGAAATCAGCGGGCATGGGCGGCCTCGTCCTTGAAGATGCGCCCAGTTTGTCTCATCCGGCCTGTTTGAAAACGGCCTTGGTGGCCTCGCAAGCCTTGGCTTTGTGCACTATGCCCACTGCCCGGCCCCTCAGCTCAGGTGCCCAGGCGCTCCAGCACCCGCAAAGAGAAATCCACGGCCTTGACGTCCTTGGTCAGCTTGCCGATCGAGATGCGGTCGACACCCGTGCTGGCAATGCCGCGCAACTGCTCCATCGTCACCCCACCGGAGGCTTCCAGCAAGGCTTCGCCTTGGGTCAACTCATCATTGATGGCCACGGCCTGGCGCATCAGGGCCAGGTCAAAGTTGTCCAGCAAGATGCTGACCGCGCCAGCACTCAAGGCTTCGCGCAGTTGTGCCAGGTTTTCGACCTCGATCTGGATGCTGATCTGATCCCGCAAGGCTTGGGTCTGTGCTGCCACCAAGGCCTGGGCATTGCGCAGCGCCTGCGTGACACTGCCGGCGGCGGCGATGTGGTTTTCCTTGATCAGGATGCCGTCGTACAAGGCCAAGCGCTGGTTGGCACCGCCGCCCACGCGCACCGCGTATTTTTGCGCGAGGCGCAGGCCGGGCAGGGTCTTGCGGGTGTCCAGCACCACGCAGCCACGCGGGTTGGGTGAGGCGCCAGCAATGGCCTGCATGTGCACATGTGCCAGCGTGGCCACGGCCGACAAGGTCTGCACAAAGTTGATGCCAGGGCGCTCGGCGGTCAGCAGGGCGCGCGCGTCGGCTTCGATCAGGCAGACTTCGGTGCCCTCGGCCATCAAGGCGCCTTCGTCATAAGCCCAGGTGATCGAGGCCTTGGGATCAAGCTTGAACAGACAGCCTTCGAACCAGTCGCGGCCACACAGCACGGCCTGTTCGCGCACCAGCAGGCGGGCTTTGACGCGCTGCCCTGCGGGCACCAGTTGCGCGGTCCAGTCGCACACGCCCACGTCTTCGAACAGGGCATCGCGGATGTTGCGCTCGCGCGCCTCGGTCAGGGTCTCGTTGTGGTCGAACATGGCGGTGAAAGTGCGGTGCAGCTCAGGCTGCGCCAATGTTGGGGACAAAGCCTTGCGCAGGCTTTTGAAGGGATGCAGGGTTGCGCGCCACGAAGTCGAGCATGCGGTCGATGCAACCTTTGGCTTCGATGCGGATGGCCTCGTCCACGGTGACCTCACCCGTGCCCTTTTCCAGGCAATCCAGCACGCCTTGCAGGGCATTCATCGCCATCCAGGGGCAGTGCGCGCAGCTCTTGCAGGTGGCGCTGTTGCCCGCAGTGGGGGCCTCAAGCAAGGTCTTGGTCGGCGCCAGTTGGCGCATGCGGTGCAGGATGCCATTGTCGGTGGCCACGATGAAGGTTTGCGCGCTGGATTCGACCACGGCTTTGAGCAACTGCGAGGTCGAGCCCACCACGTCGGCCAGGGCCACGACGCTTTCGGGCGATTCGGGGTGGACCAGGATCAGGGCGTCGGGGTATTGCTCGCGCATCAACTGCAGCTCAACGCCCTTGAACTCGTCGTGCACGATGCATTCGCCGTTCCACATCAGCATGTCGGCGCCGGTCTGGTTCTGGATGTAGCGGCCCAGGTGGCGGTCCGGGGCCCACAGCACTTTCTCGCCCTGCGCCTTCAGGTGGCCGACGATGGCCAGCGCGCATGAGCTAGTCACCATCCAGTCGGCGCGTGCCTTCACGGCGGCGCTGGTGTTGGCATAGACCACGACTTTGCGGTCAGGGTGGGCATCGCAGAACTGCGCGAAATCATCGGCGGGGCAGCCCAGGTCGAGCGAGCAGGTGGCGTCCAGGTCGGGCATCAACACCCGCTTTTCAGGGCTCAAAATTTTGGCCGATTCGCCCATGAACTTCACGCCGGCCACGATCAGCGTCTTGGCGGCATGGTCGCGCCCGAAGCGCGCCATCTCCAGCGAGTCGGACACGCAGCCCCCGGTTTCCAGGGCCAGGTCCTGCAAGTCGCCATCCACGTAGTAGTGGGCCACGAGCACGGCTTGGCGCTCTACCAGCAACTGCTTGATGCGCGCCTTGGTGGCTTGGCGTTGAGGCGGGCTCAGGGGCGTGGGCACTTTGGCCCAGGCATGGGCCGTGCAACTGGCGCCCGTGGCGTCTTGGCGGGTGTAGTCATAGACGACGGTCTCAGGAGAACTCATGGTCGGCAATCTATCGTGCGCGGAGAAAAAGCATCAGGGTTCGACCCAGAATGCTAGCCCAGATGGGGTCAGGCGATGGCGCTGAGGTCATTGAGGACGACGGCGCTGGCGGCGATCCAGCGCCGCGACGATCTCGCAGGGTATCCAGACCGCGTAAAACGAAAAAACGATGTCACTCAGAAAGTGTCCGCCCTGCATCATTCGACCCAGGCCGATCAGGCTGCCCGTGACCAGTCCAATGACCAGCCAGCGGCGGCGCCAGACAGGGCCGGCTGTCAGCCCCAGGCTCAACAGCCAGAACCCTGCGGCGGCATGGCTGCTGACGAAACTGCGGTGAGTTTTGGGCTCGGGGCCTGGCTGAAAAACACCATGAAAGGATTGATCCCCCCCAAAGGTGGCGACCTGCACAGGGCGAGGTCGGCCCACCGTGTTCTTGAACCAGACCTCAATCACCAAGCCAGGCCCCAGTACGCCGCAAAGCACCGCCACCGCGGCCATGCGGCGCCATGGGCCTCGGCATTGCGCCGCCAGTCGTGCCAGGTCTTGCCCGCGCAGCAAGCGTGCCAGCAGGGGGCCTAGCAAGGCCAGCACGACCAACCCGGCCAAGATGGTTCTGCCGATCAGCGGTGTCCAGTCGTACGAGGCCTGCACCAGCGCATTTTGGGCATGGATGAAACCCTGGCCTGGCACGTAGAGCTGCTTTGACACCATCATGTCAAGGTTGGGCCACTTGGCAAATGCGGCCAAGCAGAACAAGAGCACCGCCCAGATCCAGCGGGCTTCTTCGCCCGCGCTTTCACGTTCAATGGCCACCTTACTCGTCACTGTTGGTGCTGGCGCCGCTTTGCTCCAGGTATGACTTTTCGTCATAGCCCAGGAACCCGCGCAGGAAGAACACATGCAGCGCCAGTTGGCGGTCAGGACCCGTGGGCACCACGACACTTTTCATCTCGCGAACAATGGCGAAACGTTGCAGGATCGCCTTGGGGTTGGCTTCGTCGGTCACCAGCACCATGTCTTGACCCACCTTGTTGCTCAGGCTTTGCGTGAGCTCGTAGTGGCTCGTTTGCAGGTTCTTGGGGTTCCACGCCACCACCTTCGGGTTGAAGCGGCGCCAGTGGTAAGAGGTCTGGCTCAGCAGCAGGCGTTTGTCGGCCAGCACCGGCAGGCCGGCGATGGTGGGCTCCTCCATGACGGGGGCCAGTTGGTCAAACGCCTCCTGCCAGCCACGCATGCGCACCAGGATGTCGTACTTCGAAGGCAGCTTGTCGCCCCCGATGTCCTTGGCGTGCAGCACCAGGCTGGTCAAGACCAGGTTGCTGATCAGAACCACCGCCAACCATTTGTTGGGGCGCGGTGCTGCCAAAGGGACCAGCGGTTGGCTCAAACGCGATGCCGCCAACATGGTCAGGCCGATCATGGCCGGGGCAGCCCAGTTAACGTGGGCGTCTGCGTAAAAAGCCTGTGCCATTGCCACCAGCAGCAAAGGAATGCTCAGCGCCCACAAGAAGCGGTAGGACGACATGGATGCCAGGTAATACGCCGAGGTGCGGATGGCCTGAGGACGGCCATCACCACTGGCCGCATCGCGCGCACCTGGCATGTTCAGTTGGCTGGGTGGCAACACTGGGCTGGAGGGGCGCCATTGGCTAGGAGGCATCATCTGGCTGGACGCCGCCCATTGGCTGGGCGGAATCGAAGCGGGGCTCAAATTGGCGGCCTGCTTGAGCAGCCACAAGGCGGCCAACACCGTGACCGGGCCCAGCATCAGGATCTGTCCCAATGCGAACGTGATCATCGGCAACAAGCCACCATGGCGGCCAGACTGCGCGGTCAACTCGGCGGTGTGGTGCAGGGTCGGGAAGCCGTTCTGGGCGTTCCACCAGACATTGGGCGACACGATGACGGCCGCGACCAGCAGGGCGGCCCAAGGCCCGACGCGCAGCACGCCACGCTTGGGGCCGTGCACGCCCCAAAGTGCCCACACGGCGGTCAAGCCAAAGGCGGCCATGGTGTATTTGTCCATGATGCCCACGCCGACGACGGCGCCACACAGCACCCAAAGACCGAGCCGGTTGGTCACCTGGGCGCGCCAAAGGGCCCAGGCCGCCAGCGTCCAGCACAGCATCAAGGGGCCATCCGTGCTGGCCACCAGCCCTAACAAGCCCACCATCGGGGTGGTCAGGAACAAGGCGCCGGCCACCATGCCAGTGCGCACACCGCTGCTGGTGGGCCAAAGCGCCCGAGCCAGGCCCACCATGGCGACCGCGGTCAGCGGGTATACCAAGATGGACAGGGCCTTGACGCCCAGCACGCCGGATCCAAACAAGCTGGTGCTCAGCCCGACCAGGCCAGCAATCAGTGGTGGCTTGGAAAAGTAACCCCAGCTCAAATGCCGTGACCAATCCCAGTACTGAGATTCATCAAAAAACAAAGAGATGCCGCTGTGTTGAACCACCCAGAAGCGGTAAAGCGTCAAGGCCACGGCCAGCGCCAGCAGTTTCCACATGCGCGGCCCCCAAAGGCGGGGCCAGCGCTGACCTGATGGTCGTGCGGCCGGTGCCATGCCCTCGGGCTTGTCCTGCGCGACGGTCGCTTGGTCAGACGTCTCTGTGTTCATGGTTGATGGGGCAAATGTGATTTGGACAGGCCCTAGGCCTGGCGATGCCAGCCCTGATCGGGAGCCTGGGCCGGCGCTTCGGTGGTGTGATATTGGGCTACTTCGCCCCGATCGTAATAAATGCGGATCAGCAGTTCGGCCAGCACGCCCGTGGTCAGAAACTGTAGTCCACCCAGCACGCAGAAAAATCCCAGCCAGAGCAATGGTCGCCCACCGATGTTGTTCCCCAACATCTTGAGCACGCCCAGGTAGCCCAGGATCAAGCTGCCGATCAAGCCCACGCCCAGCCCGACACCGCCAAAGAAGTGCCCGGGGCGACCAGCGAAGCGCAGGAAAAAGTTCACCGCCAGCAGATCCAGCACGACGCGCAGTGTGCGCGAAATGCCGTACTTGGATTCACCTTGCGTGCGAGGATGGTGGCTGACCGCCAGCTCGGACATGCGGGCTGGCGAGGTGACTGTGGCCATCCAGGCGGGAATGAATCGGTGCATTTCACCGTACAGGCGCACGCGCTTGAGCACACTGGCGCGGTAGGCCTTCAGGCTGCACCCCAGGTCCTGGAACTCCAGCCCGGTGATCTTGCGAATCAGGCGATTGGCAATCTGCGAGGGCACTTTGCGCAGGAAAAAACCATCCTGGCGGTTCTGGCGCCAGCCCGCGACCAGGTCCAGGTCTTCATTCACCAGCTTGGCGACGATGGCAGGGATGTCCTTGGGGTCGTTCTGCAAGTCACCGTCCAGGGTCACGATCACATCGCCTCGGGCCGCATCGATGCCAGCCTGCATCGCGGCGGTCTGGCGAAAGTTGCGCCACAAATGAATGGGACGAACGTGCGGGCCTCGGAGCTTGGCTTGGGCATCCAGGGCTTGCTGGGTGCCATCGCGGCTGCCATCGTTGACGATGATGAGCTCCCAGGGCCAAGCGTAGGCGGCCAAGGCCTCATGGACGGCGGTCACAAATGGCACGACGTTGTCCACCTCGTTGTACATGGGTACGACGATGGACAACTGGTGATCTGGCACAGCAGGCAGGGGGGCGACGAAGGGCGTCGGCACTGAACTCATGAACATTCTTTCTAACAAACTAAAACGATCTTGCTCAGTCGGGATGACGCGGGGGCAAATCCCCTTGCGCTTTGGGCTTGCTCGTGAATTTGGTCAATAAAGCCGCCACGCACGCGGCACAGACCGCGCAAATCAGGAAGCAAACATGGAGTGCCAGGGCGGCGCCCACCACATGCGTTAACAGGGGTGACTGCTGTTCCAGCAAGGAAGCCACGCCGGCCCACACCCCTGCTTCATAAGTGCCAAAGCCGGCCGGCCCTTGCAGCGGGAAAATGGCCGCCAGTTCGCCTCCCAGCGCGCCAGCCCAGGCCACCGGCCAACTGATTTGGCTGATGGCGCTGAGCAAAGTGGCGCCCGCTGCCAGCTTGAGTGTCCAGTTGGCCAGGGTCAGTCCCCAGGCGGCGGGTCGATGGTGTGCCGGCTCCAGCATGGCGGCTTTGAGTTTGAGGGCCATGCCTCGCCACCCCGTGGCGGCCTGGGCATCAGTGGTTGAACTGGCCAATAGCCGCCTCAACAGCGACCACCCGCCGTGCCAGCACAAGACCAGGCCCAGCAGGCCCAACAGCCTGGCGAACAAGGGCAGCCCAGGCCACAGGGCCAATCCCAAGCCTGCCAGCACCGCCAGATCCTGAAGCCGCATCCACATCAAGCAGACCAAGGCGCGCGACATGGGCAGCCTCAACTCCCGCGCCGCCAGCCAGGGAAAGCTCAATTCACCGGCGCGCATGGGCAACAAATTCACAGCCGCGTTGTGAAGCAGGATCACGCGCAGGGCGTCGGTCCGCAAACCCAACCACCGCTGGGGGGGCGCATGGTGGGCATCCAGGTTCAGCACCACCTGCAGCCTGGCGCCCCGCAAACCATAGCTGAGCAGCAGTCCGCCCAAGGTGATCAACCAAATGGTGATCGAGGGCCTTTGGATGGCCTCAATGACCGGTGCGATGGGCGTTCGCGACAGCAGCCAGCCCAGCAAGGCGATCCCAAGCGCCCAGGCCAATGCCAGCTTCATCCGCGAGCGCGGCAGGGCAGCAGGTCTGAGGAGGGCGTCTTGAAAATCGGTCACAAGAGATCGGATGAGTTACTTGTCCGGTACGCGCTGGGCAACCCTCTATTGTCCTGCAAAATGACAATGGCGCACCCGAAGGCGCGCCATTGATCAAGCTGAATCATGTCTGGTTCAGTGAACGTTCACTGCGAACCCTCGCGGAAAATCACCACGCTGACGGTTTCGAACAAAATCAGCAAGTCCAGGAACAAAGAGTTGTTCTTGACGTAGTACAGGTCGTACTGGTGCTTGTGAAGCGCGTCTTCCAGAGAGGCACCGTAGCTGTATTTGACCTGGGCCCAGCCTGTCACGCCTGGCTTGACGCTGTGGCGGATGTCGTAATAGGGGATCTGTTGCTTGAGCTGTTCGACGAAGGTGGGGCGCTCGGGCCTGGGGCCCACCATGCTCATCTCACCCTTGAGCACGCTCAGGATCTGTGGCAATTCGTCAATGCGGGTCTTGCGGATGAAAGCGCCCACACGGGTCACGCGCGAATCGTTTTTCTTGGCCCACACGGCCACGCCGTCTTTTTCAGCGTCCGTGCTCATGCTGCGGAACTTCAGGCACATGAAGATTTTGCCGCCCAGGCCCACGCGCTCCTGGCGGTAGATGATCGGGCCTTCGCTTTCCAGCTTGATGGCCAACATCGTGATCAGCATGATCGGGGAGGCCAGCAACAACAGCGCAGACGAACTGACGATGTCGAACAAGCGTTTGATCGCCATGCGGGTGCGGTCCTGGGCAAAGCCCTGGCCGTACACCAACCAGCTGGCCTTCAGGCTGTCCACGGGCACTTCACCCGTCGTTTGCTCGTAAAAAGCAGCCAGGTCCAAAACTGGAATGCCCTGGATGCGGGCGGACAGCAATTGGTCCATGGGGACGCTGCCGCCACGCTGTTCTTTGACCGCCACAATGATCTGGTTAATGTCGTGACGTTGAATGATGTCCTTGATCGACAGGGCACTGGAGAAAATGTTGAAGCGCTTGTCGGTGACGCCATGATCGGCCTCGCCAGCGGGGTAAAAACCGATCACCGAATGGCCCTGAACACGACGGGCCTTGAGGTCGGAGGCCACGGAGTGGGCTTCCTTGCCTGTGCCAACGATCAGGATGCGCTGCTGCACGAAGGCGCTGCGCAAGGTGGTCATCAGGTAACCGCGCACCACCACCAAGCCAAAAACCAGGTAGGCCGCGGCAAAACCCATGAGTTGGTAAGCCTGGGCGCCGTCCAGCATGGTTTTGATGGCCAATTGGTAGGCGATGGGGGCGCCCAGCAGGCAGCCCAGCAGGGCCCGGCCCAATTTGGCGCGGGGGGTTTTGCGCTCGGAGCCTTCACGGTACACACCCAGCAAACCACAGTGCAGGGGCATCACGAAAGCAAAGCCCAAACCGGCCCACAAAGCCGTGGACATGCTAACCACATCGGGGGATGTGCTCGACATGTGCAGGAGGGTCATGACCCCCAGCAGGATCGCCAAAAAGCTGGTCAAGCTGTCCGCCAATAGCTCGGAAAGCGTCGCGATTGAGATGTGATGCTGGAAGACCCGTAACATTTGGTGCGCCTCTGAAGACCAGGCAAATTGTGCCGCTATGCAACAATCTGCTTAACCCGTAATTATTTGTAATGCGCCATTATCGGCATACCGGGCACTTGAAATAATCCTCCAAACGAGGGGGGGGGCCCTAACTCGAGGGGGTTAGTGGGCAATACCGTGAACAATTGATATTTCGCCGTCATAACCATGATGAGCGGTGTTAGCCCACATTCCTCGCAGTCAGCGGGTGCTGACCTGTCATGGCGTTGCGCAACAGTTGCATCACAAGGCGCCTGGGATTGCCTTCCCAAGGTGCAAACCTGGGCAGTTGGTAGCGGTCGCACGAGTGGGTGGCGACGCCCCAGGCGGTCGAGACCGCAGCGTGGTAGCCCAGCTCCATCACCAGTTGGACGTGCTCATGGCCGTAGTCACGCACAGGGCGACCGTTGGGGTAGGCAAAAATCAGTGGCTCGTGTCCCACCAATGTGGCCAGCAGCTGTCGGTTGTGCGCAATGTCTTGGCGTGCGCTGTCCAGGTCGATTCGGTTCAAGATGGGGTGGGTATGGGTGTGCCCACCGATGGTCATGCCGTGGGCCACCAACTGGCGAATCTGGTCGTCCGTCATCATCAGGCGGGGCAGTTCTTTGCCAGGTGCCGCAGCCTGCCACAGGCGCGCACAAGCCTGTTCACGTTCTAGAAACGGCAAGTATTTTACGGCGCCCAATATTTTCTGGGCGCTAACGTGTTTTGACGTCATGTCATGCACCGGAAGGTGGCCCAGCCCCAGCCAACAAAGATCCAGTTGAGTGGATTGGCAGGCTCTCAGGGATTCGATGATGACGTCATTGAACATGAGTCCGTCATTGAGGTAGCCGCTGCAGACGAAAAAAGTGGCCTTCATTCCATGGCTTTGCAAGATGGGCAGCGCGATGGTGTAGTTGTCACGGTACCCGTCGTCAAAGGTGATGCTCAGCGCGCGCGATGGCAATGTGCCGCGTGCCAAGCGTTCCAGTGCTTCGGGCAGGCACAGCACATTGAAGCACTCGGCGAGGATCCCCATGTGCTTGGAAAATTTCTGAGCATTGACCTGGTCACTGGACAACAGCGGGTCGATGTCAGGCGGCACGCGGTGGTAGGTCAGTATGGTGAGTTTGCCCTTGGTTCCTCCCGGAGACACAAGTCGTCCTGCGGCTCGGAACAATGGCGTGACAGCGGTCATGTCCTGGGGATCCTTAGCTCAGTGGCAGGGCCTGCCATCGGCAATTGCTTTCATCATATCGATAAGTGCCACTAAATCGCATTAAAACCCGGCTTGTTGTTCAACTTGCAACGGTGTCTGTTCTTCAGAACGATCCGGGCTCGAAATACCCTTTGCCCTGATCCATGTCAACAGGTGTTCAGCCATCCTGGACGAGGTTTGCCCATCCCAAAACTTGGGCAGACGCCCCTTTTTACCGCCACCACGCAAGATTTCAGCCACGGCTCGGCTGATCACGCTGCTGTTGTGACCTACCGCGATGTTGGTGCCCTGTTCGACCGTGATGCGTCGCTCGGTGAAGTTGTGCAGTGTCAGGCACGGGATGCCCAGGATGGTGGCCTCTTCCTGAACCGTGGATGAGTCGGTCAGCACGCAAGCAGAGTGGCCCAGCAGGCCAATCATCTTGTGATACGGGATCAGGGGCAGCGCCATGATGTGCCCTTCATGGGCACTTTGCAGCAAGCCCAGGTGGTCCAGGCAAGCGCGTGTACTGTCGTGCATGGGCCAGATCAAGGGGATGTCCTTGCTGACCATGCGCAAGATGCCAACCAGGCTGGTTAACTCTTCCGGGTTGGTGATCTTGTCCAGTTGCTGGAGGTAGACCACGCCCACGCCGCTCTTGCTTTTCAGGATGTCGGTGGGCTGATTGAGTTGGCGCAGGGTGTACTTGGGTTGCGAGGCTTGCGGCAACATGGCGCGGATGGCGTCCATCAGCAGGTTGCCCACGAATAGCACCCGGTCGGCAGGGATGCCTTCTCTGGCCAGGTTGTCGTGCGCAACCCACTCGGAGGTGAACAGCAACTCGCCCATGTGATCGCACATCATGGCGTTGACCTCTTGGGGGCGCGATCGGTCAAAGCTTCGCAGTCCGGCTTCCAGGTGAATGATGGGGATGCCATGCCTTTGCGCGGCCAGGCTGCCTGCCAAGGCCGTGTCGTCGCCGGCCTGAACAATGATGGCCGCCGGCCGATGTTGCTCAAACAGCTGATCGAGTTGCTGCAAGGTGGCGGCCAGGTGGGTCAGCCCATTGCCCGCAGGCAGGCGCAATCGGTAGTCAGGGTTGCGCAGGCCCAGGTGTTCCGACCAATCCTGCGTCAGCTCGAAGTGGCCCGGGGTGTCAATGTGCAAGAGCCGTGCGGGCGGCAAGTCAGTGCGGCAACTCAAGGCCTTGAGCAAAGGCGAGGCCCGCAGGCAACCCGTGCGGGAGCCCGTCAGGCAAAGCAAAAATGGGGTGTTCGGATTAACCTCGGGATTGATGACCGGCGCGACCCAACTTTGGCTGGCCACTGGCCCGTCCAATCCCTGGGTCAGCGTGGGGATGATCGACTCTTTCAAGGCCAGACTGGCGTTGGCCGAAGCGGAAGCGCCGGTGTTGCTGAGCAATGGCTCGCCAATTTCGGCGCGTATTTCCTGCGCGATCCGAGACACGCTGGCAGCCGAGATCTCATGCTCGCCAGCCAGGAAAGTCGCCAGCAAAACCCGGTTGCACAGCAAATTGATGCGGCGCGGAATGCCGGAAGTCCACTCGTAGCACTCGTCAAACGCGTCGGCGCTGATCTGTGGGTTATCGGTCCAGCCGACTTTGCGCAGGCGGTGCTCGACGTAGCGGCGCGTCTCGTCACGGTCCATGGGTCCCAGGTGGTAGGACGCGATCACTCGCTGGCGCAATTGCTCAAGCGAGCGCGACAGCAGCATCGTGCGCAACTCAGGCTGGCCGATCAGGAAGCTTTGCAGCAGGGCCTGGTTGCCAAACTGGAAGTTGGAAAGCATGCGCAACTCTTCGATCGCATCGCGGCTGAGGTTCTGCGCTTCATCGACGATCAGCACGGCGCGCTTTTGCTGAGTGGCCAGCAGTGTCAGGTAGGCCTCGAGTGTCGAGATCAGGTCGGCTTTGGTGTTGCCTTTGCAGGGGATGCCAAAGGCGGCGATTGATGCGCGAAGCAGGTCACCGGCTTCCAGTTGCGTGCTAACCAACTGCGCTGCCACGACCTTCTCATGGTCGATGTCGTTGAGCAGGGTGCGAACCAGGGTGGTCTTGCCAGCGCCGATGTCGCCTGTGATGACGATGAAGCCTTCGGCCTGGTAGAGGCCAAACTTCAGGTAGGACAGGGCGCTGCTGTGCCCCTTGCTGTCAAAGAAGAAGCTGGGGTCCGGGTTGAGCAGGAAGGGGGCGCCAGTGAAGCCGAAATGGTTCTCGTACATGGGGGGTCAGTAGTGATAACCCAGGCTGACGAACATGGCTGATTCGTCATTGCCGTATTGCTGTGATCCGGTGGCATTCTGGTGCCGCAGGCCAAAGGTAGCGGTGGCTTGCTGCGACAGCTTGGTGTTGATGTCGCCGCGCCAGAGAATGGTGCGGGTCTGTCCGGTCTGTGCAAAGGTGGGTTGCACCAGGGCGCCTGTCGAGTCGACCGACGAGCGGGTCCAACGAAGGCTGGTGTTCAATGAGGTCAAGGGCGTGAGGCGCCGATTGAACAGGGCCTCAACATAACGTTGCTGTGTGGCGGCGCCGATGGCCAGGCTGTTGGGGCCCAATGGTAGTGGCTCGACTTTGTCCATTCCACTGGCCAATGTCACGCTTTGGCGTTGTCCCACGAACACCATGTGGCCCTGGAAAGTCTGGCGAAGGGACGCCGCCAGAGAAAAGGCCGGGTCGAGCGAAGCGGGCTGACCATCGTTCGTGACCGGAACGGCGCGGCCTACCGACGAGGCGTAAGTGCTGGCGGTTCGTTCAGACGTGAAGCCCCAATTGAACAAGAGCCTGCGGTGGTTCCAGTCGACCTTCCAGCCGGTGCCAAAGAAGCGCCGCTCGATCCTGGAATTCAAGGCCGCGCGTTCGTTGGGGCGCCAATCCAGCGTGATCCCACGGATGGTGTCGCTCTGCTGCTCCGCTTCTTGGCGAATGGACTCACGCCCCAGGATCAGGCCCGCGTGCAATTGATCGTTGAGCGCATAGGTCGCGCCCGCGCGCACGGCGTTTTCCTTGTACGTGTATTTGGATGGCAACAGGCCCGTGGTGGCCGCTTCAGAATCTTTGGCAGTCCATTCAAGCGATGCGCCGATCGGAGTGGGCTGGCGTTCGAGTCGCGCAGAGTATTGCGATGCATGCAGGTCCGGAACAGGCGCTTGTTTTTGCGTGACTTCGCTGGACTTGATGATCGATTTTTCGAACTGGGCTTTCAGCTTGGTGTTCGCGTCGAAGTCGTGTTCGATGAAGGGCGAGATCAAGGCCTTCGTGGTGGTGTAGCTGTTTGGGATGGCGCTTTGGTCCAACGGACTGGCGATCTGCCGGGTCTCCACGGAGGCTTCCAGCCCGCCCCACTGATCCACCAGGTCCGAATGCAGTATCAGCTCGCCACTGGGCAAGGTGCGGTCGAGCTGGCTGTCTCGCGAGTAGTGAAGGTTGTCGACCTTGAGTCGCCCATCGATCCGCGAGCGGGTGCCGCCATACGAGACGCTCAACTCAGGCGAGACGTTGATCACCAAGTCCTTGCGTGGCGCCTGATTGATTGGCGATGCATTGGTCGTGGCCGTCGCCGTGACATCCACACCAGGCTTGATCACCAGTTGTTGCCCATGTGCGCTGTGAAGCAGCACCAACACCAGGAAGGGGAGGGCCAAAAACTCACGGCGCATAGTAGCCATAGGTTCGGTTTCCCTTCGGACCGGTGTATTTGTTCAACATCGACATCACCACAGGGCACTCTTGCACCGTGGCGAAGGCTAGCTTCACAGTGTTGAGCGGGGTCTTGCCGGATTCAACCACCATCAGCACCTGCCCCATGGAGGTGGCCAGCACACGCGATTCGGTGCTGGGCAGCAAAGGTGGCGTGTCAAACACAATGACCCGGTCCGGGTAGGTGGTGGCCAGCTCTTCCAGCAAGGCGTCCATGGCCGCGCTGGCCAGCAACTCCGTGGACCGCGAGCTGGAGGTGCCTGCTGGAAGCAGTGTCAGCTTGGGGATGTTGGTCTTGAGCAGCACTTCTGACAAGTCGGTCTCGGGGGCGGTCAACAAGTCCAGCAGGCCTTTGGACACGGACACACCCATGCGCTCAAGCGCCGATGGCCGAATGACATCGGCTTCCACCAGCAAGACCGTGTGATCCAGTTCCATGGCGATGCTGACCGCCAGATTGATGGCCGTTTGCGTCTTGCCTTCTCCGGGCACAGCACTGGTCACCATGATGATGTTGGCGCGCTTGGGG
Source organism: Aquabacterium sp. (assembly GCF_014378415.1). Classification (GTDB taxonomy): domain Bacteria; phylum Pseudomonadota; class Gammaproteobacteria; order Burkholderiales; family Burkholderiaceae_C; genus Aquabacterium. The sequence continues at coordinate 2,732 of NZ_JACMNS010000072.1, read as the reverse complement.
CGCGACGCAGATTGCCCGCGAACATTTTCAAGCAGTGGGCGCTTGATGATTCGAAACTCTTCTTCCAGTTGCGACCTTGGATTGCCCGGCACCAACAAGCCGCAGCTGGCCATGCGCTGGAAGTCGAGGTTGACATGGCGTGAACGGCGCAGATCCGCAGGGATTTCTTCGCGAGCTGCTCGCGCTGGCGCAACATCCATGGCCACCGCTGGGGCTGGCGCTGCCACAGGTGCCTTTGGCCTGGATTCGATGGCGGGCTCGGCCACTGGAGATCGAGCAATGTCGGCGGGGTTGATATCCACCCCGGCGCGACGTAACTCTTCCAGTCGTTTGGCTGCTTGTTCAATGGTGTTCATGGGTACATCAGGGGAGAAGCTGACGGGCCACGACTACCAGCCATGCCGCGTTCACCAAGAAAAAGAACGCCAGGTTGATTCCAAAAAGGCGATTGCCTTTTTGAATGGCTTCGCTGATCAATGGGCTGATCACCAGGGAGACGCTGCCCAGGACCGGGCGCCCCGAGATTTCCTTGAGATGGCGTGTGTCGTGAACGGTGGGGAACACGTGGGTCAACCCGAAAGTGGTGGCCACGCCTGCGACCAAGGCGGCCACGACCGCCAGAAAAGCGACCAGGGTCCGGCTGGGTTTGACGGGACTGGGCTTGACACGCGGCGGCTCCACCACCCTGAACTCGGCGACCCGGGTGGTCTGGTCGATTTTCTCGCCCAGCGAGGCAGACTCTCGGCGGGTGACCAACTGCTCGTAGTTTTTGCGCACGACCTCGTAGTCGCGGTTCAACTGCGCCAGCTCCGCTTCGACTTGAGGCATCTGGCTGGCCAGTGCGCGGGTGCGACCCAGTTGTGCGTTTTGCTCGCCCAATTGTCCCCGCAGCGAGGCGACTTTGGCCTCGGCCTCAGCCAGCGCGACGCGAATGCGTTGGAACACTGGGCTGGTGGGGGCTGCACGCAGCCGCGAGCCACTGGCTTGCGCCCGCAGCTTGATATCCTGTTCAGCTTTACGCTGCTGTTCCAGCTGGACGATGGTGCGCCTGGCGCTGACCACGTCCGGGTGCTCATCGGTGTAGCGCCTCAGCAATTCGTCCAACTGTCGCCTTTGCGAGTCCAGGCGCACATCCAGGTCGGACGCGGGCGGCCCGGAAAATCCATTGGTGGCCATCATCTCTGGCGGGATGGAGGGCTCTTCCATGGCCAACTCGCGGCGCAGTGCATCGCGGGCTTGTTCTGCCGCACTCAATTCCACCCTGAGTCGCCCGGTTTCATCGGACAAGTTAGACATGCGGGCGAAGTAATCCTGGTTGGACGTGCCCGTCAAACCAAAGTTGCGCAGCTTGAAGTCCTTGAGTTTGTTCTCCGACGCGCTCAGCTTGCCTTCATAGCTGCGAATTTGCTCATCCAGAAATTGGCGAGCTTGCTCCGAGTCCCGTTGCTTGTCGCCCACCCCGGCAATCATGAACAGAGATACCAGCTCTTCCACAATGCGCTGCGCGCGCTGGGGATTGATGTCCCGATAGCTGATCTCGTACAGGTTGTTGTTGCCGCTGGGCATGACATGAATGTCTTTCATCAGGCGGTCAATGACTTTTTCGTGATCGCCCTCATTCAGTTTGTCCAATCCAATGCGAGGTGATTGCATCAGGCGATCGACATTGGGGCGGCTCAGCAGTGTTTTGGCCAGCATCCGCACCTGCTGCTCGACATCGGGCTGGAAGGCCAGACCGGTCATCAACGGTTTGAGCACGGTTTCTGTGTCCACATAAATCCGCGCTGAAGCTTCGTACTTGTCCCGCATCACCAAAACGCCCAATGCGCCCAGGATGGCGATCAACCAGGCCATGGCGGCGCCTAGCCAGCGGCGCTGCCACATGGCCGTCAAAATACTGGCGACTTGTCGAAGAATGTCATCCATACCAAGAAGAACTAAACAAGGGTTCGCGTGCCATGGGGCTGAAGGTTCAGCTTAGAACCAGCTTTGCGGAACGATGATGATGTCTCCAGGCTTGATTTCAACGTTGGCGGAAATATCGCCACGTTTGATCAAATCCTTGAGCCGCAGGCTGTATTGCTTGCCTTGCTCCGAGCCGCGAACCAGGACGGCACCGTTGCCATCTGCGAAATCAGTCAGGCCACCCGCCTGGATCATGACATCCAGCAATGTCATGTTTTGCCGAAATGGCACGGACTGTGGCTTGGAGGCTTCGCCAACGATGCGAATTTGCTCGGTGGACACGCCTTGGAAATTGTTCACGATCACGGTCACCACCGGCTCGCGGATGAACTTGGCCAGTGCTTTTTCAATATCGCGCGACAAATCGGCGGGATAGCGTCCGGCAGCTTCCAGGTTTTCAACCAAAGGCAGTGAAATTCGGCCATCGGGGCGAACCGTGACGGTGGACGACAAATCGGGGTTTCGCCAGACAACAATGTTCAGCGAGTCCAGCGCACCTATTTTGTAGGGATGGTCAGGTGTTGATGCGACGGCTGGCGCGGGTGGGTAGCGGTTGAATGAACCGCAACCAAGCAGAGACAGCGCGATGGCGCCAGCTAAAGCGGCGCGAATGGAAGAATTGGTGAATTGGCGAAAGACCATTTTCGTTACCCCTGAAGAGTCTATATTGCAAGCATAGGGCTAATTCCTATTCAGACACCGGCCCATGTGTACTGAATCCTCGACCTTGGGGGGATGCTGCGGAGATGGTTGTGTCTTGGACACGT
>NZ_JACMNS010000071.1 GCF_014378415.1 Aquabacterium sp. | reverse complement strand
GGCCTGAGCGTGGGCGACCTGCACTTCAGCCAGGGCGACGGCGAGATCACCTTCTGCGGCGCCATCGAGATGGCCGGCTGGGTGCACATGCGCGTCAACCTCATCAAGGGCGGCATGGCCAAGTACGGCATCAAGAACCCCGTGTTCAAGCCCAGCACCATCACGCCCAACTACAAGGATTACCTGATCTTTGAAGGCATCTCGGTGGACGAGCAAGGCAAGCAGCACTACCTGGACGTGAACGTGGCCTACCGCCAGGCCTGCCTGAACGCCATCGAGTACCTGAAGAAGTTTGGCTACAGCGGCGCGCAGGCTTACTCCATCCTGGGCACGGCGCCTGTGCAGGGCCACATCAGCGGCGTGGTCGACATCCCCAATGCGTGCGCCACCTTGTGGCTACCGACCGAGATCTTCGAGTTCGACATCAACCCCAACGCCAACGGGCCCATCAAGATGCTGGATGGCAGCATCGACATGCCCTTGTCACAGGACGCCTGACCACCATGCCGACCTACGAGTACGACTGCCCCGGCTGCGGGGGCTTCGACGCCCTGCGCAGCATCTCGCAACGCAACGAGCCGTGCGCCTGCCCGGAATGCGGCAGCGCCTCGGGCCGCGTGTTCGCCACGGCGCCGATCCTGGCGTGTGTCAGCAGTGACACGCGCACGGCCATGGACCGCAATGAGAAGGCGCGGCATGAGCCGCGGTCATCGAAGGATGGGAGCTATGGAAGGCTGCGCCATCCGTCGGGGTGCGGGTGTTGCTCGACTGGGAGCAAGGGGATTCGCGGTGCGACGGTGACGGGGGCGAATGGGAACAAGATGTTCCCGAGCAAGAGGCCTTGGATGATTAGTCATTGATGGGCGGGCTCAATGGCACTGACGGAATGGGCCGCTTTTTCAGACTGATTTTTATTGACAGCTTTCGACCTTGAGGCCGTTTTCGCCTGGCGCTCAAGCTACGGCTTTCCGCGTCTAGCGCTCATTGGGACATGCGCTAGACGCTGAACCGATCAGGCTGATTCATGCGTCTAGAACGGATTATGCCTTCACCAACTTCGCAGCCTTGGGATCGTAGGAATACCCGGTAATGCTGCCATCCTTGATACGCGCGACGGCCTCATCAATGACGAAGAGCGGAACGAGGAACCATTCCTCGGGCTGCACAGGGCGGCCGAAACGGTCCTGAATGGTGATGTCCAGCCGCGCAGGCGTGAAAAGCTTGTGGAACAGACTTTCCATCCGCGAACGGTTGATGCCCGCGAGCCTGTAGGTCGCTACCACCTCGACCTTTGCCAGCAGGTAGGTCGAGTCGTATTCGGCGTTGCCGATGCGCGCCTCCACCTTACCGCCGGTCACACCAATCTTGTGGATCAGGTCACGGTGTTGCGTGACGTACGGATGATCCGAGTCTGAGCGCAGGACGTAGATGGTGCCGCTCTCCACATCATCGGCCTCCAGTTCGCCGCCAAACGACAGTTGCCCTGTTTCGGGCGATACCAGGCGGCGCGCAGCCGGGTCGTCGTAGAACGCACGCTGGAGCGACCGCAGCAGCAGATTGCTTTCGGTGCCGTTGGCAAAGACCAGACGCAGACGCCGGTCCACCTCGCCAGCTGTGGTCTTCAGCGGTTCACCGACTTCGGCGACGTACACGGTCACGCCGTCGAGAACAAAGAAGTCCCCCACTTCGATCGCGCGATTGCTCGCCGTGATTGGCTGGGACTGGCGCAGGCCAGTTTTGATCTCGGTGGCCACACGTTCGAACATGGGCTGGAACGTCGCAAAGTCGGTACATGGCTTGCGGTCCGCAATCTCCTCGGCCGCGCGTTTTTCTGCACTCGTACGAACGTAGCGCAGAACGGTGACATCGTCGGCATCAGGGGCGGCCGCCAGCTCGGCAGCCAGCTGATCGACGTTGTAGGCCGCCGCAGGCTCTGCAACAAACACTGCGCCCGAGAGCAATTGCTGATGGTCAAGCGGCTTTAGCAAAGCACGACAGTCCGGGAGCGCGCGCAGGCGATCCAGTCGCACGGCGTACAGCCGCTCGAAGATGTCGCGGTCTTCGCCATGCTGCGGTACGCGGCCATGTTTCCCAACAAAGCGCTGAACTTCTTCGAAGCCCGCAATGACGCGCTCCTCACTGGCCGGGCGCCCTGTTGCCTTCTCAGCAGGCGCAAACTCGGCCAGCTCGTCTGCGAGCTCGTTCAGATCAGAGTTGCGCATATCGACCATCCGCTCTGAAGCGCATGAACGCAGCCGCGCCTTCGGCGAGGTGCTTCTCGTATGCATCTGAAGACGTCACTGAAGGAACGCGCCCACGTTCCTTCTTGAATTCCACTGCACGTTTGGCGATAACGACTGCATCCTCCGGCGTGATGGAGGTGCGCTTTGCCGAAATGGCCGCTGCGACCTGCTTCAAACTTTCCTCGCTCATGGCCTTGGCCAGGATGGCGTAGGCCTCACCAAACGGATTGATCCGGTCGATCAGGTCAATGTCCAGCTCTCGCACGTCCATCGCCAAGCGGCGTACGCCATCGATCAGCGCGGTGTTCGGCGATGGATCGTTGGTGCTCGTACTGCCGCTTTCGGTGACAAGCTGCTTGGCCTGCTGAACTAGATTGAGTGCCGCAATGGCGTGCTGGCGCACCGCTTCCTGATCGTCGGCATCAAGCTCCGGATACTTGTCCTTGATGATCTTGCCCATCCGAACCTGGGTCAGTTCCTCGGGCACCAACTCCTCGTCGAACAGGCCGCGCTCAATGGCGGGCTTGTCTTGCACGAATGCCGCGATGACCTCGTTCAAGTCCTCCACACAGATGCGCGCGGCCTCCTTGCTCTTGGGTTCGGTTAACCCCTTGATCTCGATCTGGAAATAGCCCGCTTGCCCGTTGAAGCCAACATTGCACTTATCAGGGTTGTAGCCGCCGTCACCGTAGTCGAAACCGGGTGCCGGTAGGTTCTCGGGATTTTTGGGTTTGAACTCGAAGCGCGGCGCCAGCACCTGCTCCATCAGCAAACTGGCGGCGATGGCCTTCAAGGTGTCGTTGGTGGCCTCGGTGACGGCTTGCTCGGTCGCGTCCGGCTGGGCGATGAGGTTGGTGAAACGTGCATGGGTCTTGCCCGGCGCATCCCGGGTCGCCCGCCCGATGATCTGCACAATCTCGGTCAGGCTGGCGCGATAACCGACGGTCAGGGCGTGCTCGCACCAGATCCAGTCAAAGCCCTCTTTGGCCATGCCCAACGCGATGATGATGTCCACGTGGTCGCGGTTGTGCTTGTGTGCCGGGTCTTTCAGCGCAGCGGAAACGCGGTCGCGCTTGCCAGCATCGTCATCGACCAAGTCCGCAATGCGGAGAACGCGGCCATCTGCCAGCTTGACCAGCTGGAAGCCAGTCGCAGCATCGGTCCCTTCCCACTCGCCCAGTGCCTGGATGATGTGTTCCACCTCCTTGATTTTGTCTTTCGTGCTTTCGCGCGAATTGACGTTGGGAATGTGGATGATGGTTTTCTCTGCAGGGTCAAGCACCTTCAGAATGTCATCGACATACGGGCCGCTGTAGAAGAAGTAACCAATGTCGAGCCGCTTCAGGTACTCGTAGCCATTGAGCTGTTCGTAGTAGGTGTAGGTGACGGTGTCGAACTTGGCTTCGTCGATCGGCGCGAGCACGGCCTCGGCGTCGCCACGAAAGTACGAACCGGTCATGGCGACGATGTGCGTGCGCCCCCGTGCCATGAACTGCCCGAGCTGGGCACCCAGCTTGTTGTCGGGGCTGCTTGAGACATGGTGGAACTCGTCCACCGCGATCAGTCGGTCGTCAAAGGCTTCTACCCCAAAGGCATCCACCGCAAAGCGGAAGGTGGCATGCGTGCAGACCAGCACCTGGTCCTGGCTTTCAATAAACGCGCCCAGCGACTTGACCTTGCCGCCGTTGTCGTTGCCCGGTGCATTGCAAAGGTTCCACTTCGGCTCAACGTGCCAATCAGCCCAGAAGCCGTACTTCGACAGCGGCTCGTCGTTGAAGCTGGCCCCAATGGACTTTTCTGGCACGACGATGATCGCTTGCTTCAAGCCTTGGTTCGCCAGCTTGTCGAGTGCCACAAACATCAGCGCCCGGCTCTTGCCAGAAGCCGGTGGCGACTTGATCAACAGGTACTGCTCTCCACGCTTCTCGTGCGCGCGCTCCTGCATCGGGCGCATGCCGAGGGCATTGGCCTTGGTTGATGCGCCGTTGCGGGCGTAGTTGACTGAAACAGAAGGGACGTTTCGGCGGGCAGAGCGGACCTTGTCAATCAGGCTCTCGCCGGGGCGGGTGAGGATTGCGCTCGCAAAGAAGCCTGCACCCAGCTCCGGGCTTTCAGACGTATCGATGTCTTCGTCCGGCATATCGCTACCGTCATTGAAGGTTCTGGAGATAGGCATTCAAGGCCTCCTTTTCATTCTTGCGTGCACGGCGAACACTGATGACGCGCACATGGCCGTTGCGGGGCGTCCAGACCATGACGATGGTCCGCCCATCAGGCAGCTTGGTGATCGTCTGGTTGCGCTCCTCGCCCAGATCATCCGACTGGTGCGAACGTCCTGTCAAAGAATGTGCCGTCTTGATGGCTCGGCTGGCTTCGGTGAACCTGACGCCGTGTTCCATGTGGTTTGAGCGCGCCTTGGCCTTGTCGCATTCAAATGTGTTCATCTTGAGTCGCTCCCTGGTGCCTGCCCGTTGATCATGGGCGGGCTCCTGCCTTTTGTTTTTTGGTCTTGGTAGGTGTGGCGGTGGCCGTCATCTTTGTATAGAGATCGAACAGCTTCTCCAGCCGCTCGGTGTCGTTCTTGAAGCGCCGACCAATGTAGATGCGCTCCAGCACTTCGTCGTTGCTCTCGTGTGCGGCACGCAGGTCGGCGGGCATGTTGTCGGGGTCGTAGAGGTCGGCGATGGTCGCGGGGAAGTGATGCTCTCGCACCAGCAGGATGTCTTCGGCGCACCGCGTAAGGTCGGCCTTGTTTTTGTCGGTCAGCGTCGGGACGGGGAACGTGTTCCAGCCGAGGGTGTTGGAGTAGCGATAACGCGTTTCCAGCTTCCCGCAAACGGTGGCGATCCAGACCAGGTGCAGGCGGCTGGCGATAAGGGCCATGTTCCACAGGGGGGCGTCGTACAGCGCAAAGGCATTGTCTGAGACGATTGTAAATTTGGATAGCAAGCCAACTGGCAGATATGGCCGCCCCTCAGACGAGACCTTTGGTACCACGATAGATGATTCTCGCCCGCAGCCTTGGATTTGCTTGAACCGGTGAGGCCGATTGGCGAAATCTCGCGTAGATTGCGCGTCGCTCTTGAGGCGCATCTCGCTTACTCCGTCCAGGCGTTCAGAGATGAAGCGGGACTTTCGCGCCTTTGCGACCTCGACATCCTCAATCCACAAGCATCGCCGGACGATTCCTTTCACGTACTCTTGCGATCCCACAAAATCGCGCACGAATCTCCCAACAACCGGATCGGCGGCTACCGCCGCATCTGCTTCTGCAAAGGAGAGCAGCAGGTTTCCGCCATCCTTGGGCATATTGCCTAGGTCCATGTAGGCGGTACCTGATATCGATTGCTTGGATGGCTGTATTTCAATATCTCGCCCGTCAACCAAGTACGCGTTTATGTTCGCAGCCTCTTTGACAACAGACATGCTTCGATCATCGAGAGAAAACAGGCGACGAAATCCTTGTTGCCGCTTGGACAAGCCGACGATTGCTACCGTGACGCCAGCGTTGTGGCTGGCGAGGTTGGCCCACTTGAAAGACGAGTGCGCGAACGCAATTCTGTGGCCAGTGCTGAAAATTAGGGGCCAAAGAATAGGGACCTGAACTCCTTGGCAGATGGAGTTCGTTGACACCAGCGCCGAAGCGGCGTCGGTTCTTGCGCCGTAATCTGCTGCCTTCATGAACCAGCCCGCAACATAGTCGAGAGACTTCCAACTTGATGTACGCTGCTCGAAGATGGCCTTCAGTTCATTCTTCTGCTCGTAGGTTTGCCATTTGCTACCAAGGTACGGCGGATTCCCACAGATGTACGTCTCGCCCCCCTCGTTTTCGAAGTCGATCTCGGCTTGGTCAAGTGGCGTACTGAACAAGTCATCGGCCTGCACTTTTACGCCTGTGCCAGTCGGCGGGCAGATGCTCAACCAGTCGATCCGCAGCGCATTGCCACAGGTGATCCAGTTCTCGTTGCTTAGGGGCAAAAACTCAGCCAAGGCCAGCTTCTGCCCCCGGTACAGCACGTCGCATTGGTACTCAGTGATGACCAGCGCAAGGCGCGCAATCTCCGCCGGAAAGTCGCGCAACTCAATCCCGCGAAAGTTCGTGAGCGGAATGTCAGATGCACGATCCGGCTCGCCACGCCGCCGATTGATCTCGGCCTCAATGGCGCGCATTTCCTTGTAGGCGATGACAAGGAAGTTGCCCGAGCCGCAGGCGGGGTCGAACACCCTGATCTTCGCCATGCGCTTGCGCAGGTTCAACAGCGTGCGTGGGTTGTCGCTCGCCTCAGCCAGGCGCGCGCGCAGGTCGTCGAGGAACAGGGGGCTGAGCACCTTGAGGATGTTGGGCACGCTGGTGTAGTGCATACCCAGCTTGCCGCGTTCCTCGTCATCGGCCACGGCCTGGATCATCGAACCAAAGATATCGGGGTTGATCTTGGTCCAGTCCAGCCCGCCGACATGCAGAAGATACGACCGTGCGATCCGGCTGAAGCGGGGCACGTCGTCGTTGCCCGAGAACAGCTGACCGTTGACATAGGGAAAATCTTGGGCCCAACGAGGGATGTTGGCCTTGGCCCGGTCTTCAGCCCGCGTGTTCATGATGCGGAACAGCGTGGCGATGACCTCGTGGGTGTTGGATGCATCCCTCGCGCCCATCTGCGCCACGGTTTCGGTGAAACCCGTGCCGACGAAGATGTTGGTGTCCTCAGCGAAGAAGCAGAAGATGAGCCGCGCCATGAAGTGGTTCATGTCGTGGCGGCGCTCTGCCTTGCCCCAGGCGGGGTTGTCCTTCAACAGCTCAAGGTAGAGGCGATTCAGGCGGCTGGTCGCCCGGATGTCAAAGGCGTTTTCGCTGATCTGCCGGACCGTGCTGATCCCCGCCAATGGCAGGAAAAAGCCGAAGTGGTCGGGGAAGTCTGTGAAGGGGCAAGCAATCGTATCGCCGCTCGTCAGGTCTTCGGACTCAAAGTCCGTTCCGTCGGTGGCCAGGATGAACTTGGCTTTGGCCTTGGTGGTGGCCGGGCTGGCTTTCAGGGCTGCCAGCGTCTGTGTCACCTGACCCGCGTCGCAGGTCAGGATGTGGATGTTGTTGGTTTGAAGAACGCCGCCCTGGTCGGATTTGTTGGACGCGCCAGCGCGCAGGCGCTTGAGAGTCGTCTCCTTGTTGCCGAAGGCCTCAAGGAATGCATACGGGAACTCTGCGGGGTCAAAGGCCTGCTCCGCAAGGTCGGAGATGGCTTGTTCGATTTCTACGGCATTCATGGGCGTGCAACTACCCCTCTGGGCGAGGTCGCCTGGTTGTTATCGTTTTGCGAGGCAATCATTGTCTTGTCCTGCGTTTTCTCGGCTATCTGCGCGGCAATTCGGCGGTTCACCTCCCTACAGCGAAACCGCCAATCCCTCATATCACGTCTTGCCGGGTCAGCCTGTAAGAGTTTTCTTGTCGGCCTTAAGCAAGCCGCTACTCATCCACGGCAAGGATTTCACCATCGGACAGCTCACGTGGAGCACGTTCGCTTGGAATCAAGCGGCGAAGTCTTTAAAAGTTTGGCCAAGTTTACCAATTGGTCTATCCCCTCCCCAATTTCAGCTGGTGAATAAGCGGAGTGGAAGCATGCGCGCAAGCCCTCTTGATGGTGATTCCCCCATCCCACCCAAATCCCTAAAGTCGCGGCCTCATCAACCAAAACAAACCCCAGGAAGCCATGCCTCAAAACCTCATTTCCCTCACCCTGACCGAAGCCGACCACGCCGCCATCGCCGACGCGCTGTCCACGCTCGAAAGCAAGCTGTCAGGCCTGATCTCGCTGAGCACCGACGAGCGCCGCAGCCTGAACAAGATGGGCGAGAAGTCTGAAACCTTCTGCCGCCGCACGCTGGTCGCGATGAGCGAGAACCCCGGTTTGATCCCGGCCGATGTGGACGTGGCCGAAGCGCAGCGCGACATGGCGCAGTTCGACGCGCTGCGCCCGCACATTGCCAGGCTGACCAAGCTGCTGGGCCGCGCTGAAGACTCCGAGATGGCCTTGGGCAGCGACGCCATGGTCACCGCCTTGGAGGGCTACGCCCTGTTGAAGGTGCTGGGCAAGGGTTCTGGCCTGGACGCCCTGCGCCGCGACATGTCCGTCCGCTTCAACCGCAAGGCGCGCGCCACGTCAAGCCCGGCACAAGCTGCCTGAAGCCTGACCCGCAAAACACCAAAGCCCCGTTCGCGGGGCTTTTTTCATGGGCGTTCACTCATGCAGCTTTTCGCGGCACCTTCGCGTAAACTGCACAGAATTCTGTCACTACCCGAAGGAGCCAGCCATGGGCTTTTCTGCCAGCGATGTCGTGCCGTTCACCCAGGCACGCGCCAACCTGTCTGAACTGGCCGAACAAGCCAAGGCGGGCGCCGAAAAGATCATCACCAAGAACGGTGAAAGCTACGTAGCGCTGATCGATGCCGATCGGCTGGACTACTACCACCGCCTGGAGCGTGAGCACATCCACCTGCTGCTGATCGACGATGCCCGCAAAGGCCTGGCCGATGTGCTGGCAGGCAGAACACAAGACGCCGATACCGCTTTGGCAGGCCTGCAAGCTGCGCGCAAAGCCAAGGCCGCAACCACCAGCAAGATAAAGCCCAAACACCGTGGCTGAGCAGCTTCACAACGTGGCGCTGACAGACAGCTTCATCGAGCGCTTGGCATCCATCGAGGCCTTTCTGGAAGAGGCCGACGCCGCTTTGGCCTATGACGACTTGCTGGCTGGCCTTCGAGGCACGGTGATCCCCAACCTGGCCCGCTTTCCGCTGATCGGCAAGCGCTATTTGGATCAGCCACCGCAATCGGCTGAGGCCCTGACCCAGCTGGCGCAATTGCCCCCAGGCGCGGCCGACGCTTTGCGCGTGTACCTGCACAGCGACTACCTGATCTTGTATGCCGTGGATGCAGTCAGGTTGACGGTGTATTTGCTGTCCATCCGGCACCACCGCCAGCTCTCGTTTGACTTTGCGCGCATCTGGCCTGGCGCCTGAACAGGCCAAGACTCATGAACGCTGTAGAAATTGACCAGGCCATCTCCGACTTGGAGGGCTACGCCCTGTTGAAGGTGCTGGGCAAGGGTTCTGGCCCGGACGCCCTGCGCCGCGACATGTCCGTCCGGTTCAACCGCACGGCGCGCGCCGATAAAAGCCCGGCGCCAGCCGCTTGAATCCCGGCCCGCAAGGTAGCCAAGCCCCGTTCGCGGGGCTTTTTTCATGGGGCTCCGGGTAGGCGGGCCTTGCGCGCAAGGCTCAAAGCCCGGCGCTTGGGCCTCAGATGGGCAAAGTGCAAGGCACAAGTGCCTTGCGTTTGGGGCTCGCGATCCTCAAGCGCCAGGCTTTTTACCTTGCGGCCCGGGTTCAGAGGTCGAGCAGCAGGGACAGGAAGTCCTGTTGAATGCCACCTTGCAGCAAATCCTTGAGATGGGGTTGTTGCAGCGCTTTCATAGCGGGTGACGCCATGTGCTGCTCCAGTTGGTCTTCCAAGCCAGGTTTGGCCACCAGGGTCGCCACGATCTTCAGTCCAGTTGTCATTGCAGTTTCCGCCAGCGAGGCAAAGCTGCAGTGTTCAGGTGCGTGGGACAACGCCTACGCGGGCTCGGCCGCACGGCCTCTTCCCCTGCGACCCCACACAGCGGATGCTAGGCACAGCATCGGCTCCATCGACCAAAGGTGATCTTGATGACCTTGTCGGTCGATCATTGGTTCCTGCAAGTTTCTGGTTGAAGGTCGGCTATCCAATCACCTTGAGACATCACGTGAACATACACCTCGGCCTGACCCCCATACTTTCCCTTTTGGCCGGCATCCTCATCCTGGTCATGCCCAAGCTCTTGAACTTCATCGTGGCCATTTACCTGATCGTCATCGGTCTGATTGGTCTATTTGGTGCCGGAGCGCTGCACTTGAGCTAGTAGCTCGCGATGCTGTGCCGGAAAGAGGCATGCAAGCACTGTGCGAATCCGCACAGAAGCATGACCTGCCCGGCTTTACAAGCTTTTCATTCAAGCACTCCCCACGCGGCCATGCCGCGGGAAAGATCCCATGTTCGACCATCAAAGCCTTCTCAAGTCCCCCCGCGCCTTTGTCCCAATATTGTTGCTTGCGTTGTTGTCCGCCTGCGGTGGCGATAAGGATCCTGTGCTGGGCAATCCGGGTGCCGGTATCGCGCCTACCGTCACGGTCACGCTGCCATTGGGTGGCACGCCCGCCGTCACTGGTGTGGCCACCAACAGCCGCGTGTCGGCCACGTTCAGCAAGCCGATGACAGCCTCCAGCTTCACACCGACCAGCTTCACGGTGGCCTGCCCCGCTGGCTCGCCAGTGAGCGCAACGGTGGCCTACAACGCCACAACCCAAGTCGCCACCTTGACGCCCACCCTGGCGCTGCCGCCCAGCACGCTTTGCGTGGCAACGCTCACCACAGCGATCAAAGACAGCACGGGTCTGGGATTCAACAACAACTATGTGTGGGGCTTCACTACCGCGGCACTCGCGGATGCGACACGGCCTTCCATTGTTCTGACAGCCCCTGCAGCAGGCGATGCCAGCGTGCCCATCAACCGCAAGGTCATCGCCACGTTCAGTGAACCCATGAACGCCGCCACGATCTCTGGCACCAGCTTCACCGTGCGCAACACCACGCTGAACATAGCGGTGGCAGGCAATGTGAGCTACTCGGTCTCGGCCAGAACAGCCACCTTCACGCCTTCCACGCCCGCCACGCTGGCGCCGAGTAATTCGTTCACCGCCACGCTCACCACGGCGGCCACCGACCTGGCTGGCAATGCGCTGGCAGGCAACACTGCGGCATTGCCAGGCTCGGGCAACCATGTCTGGGTCTTCACGACCGCCGCAGGGAGTGACGCAGTTGCCCCCACGGTGACCGCGATCAGCCCTGCCGACAGCGCCCCCAGCGTGTGCACCACCAAGATCGTCAGCGCCACGTTCAGTGAGCCGATGGACGAAGCCACGATCACCACAGCCACCTTGCGCGTGACCGACAGCGGTACGCCCGTGGCAGGCACCGTGGCCTATGACGCAACGAACCAAGTGGCCAGTTTTGTCCCGAACAGCTCATCGGGCTTTGCCAGCAACAAGCCTTTCGTCGTCACGGTGGTGTCTGGCAACGGCGGCGTCAAGGACTTGGCGGGCAACGCGCTGGCCAGTGACCGCGCCTGGGGCTTCACGACCAGCTCGCAAGCTTGCACCAGTGGCATCAACTTGCGTACCATCGCATCGTTCGGCGCGTTCGGCGGCGGCGCGGGTGTCACCAACCAAGGCATCAACACCGTGGTCACTGGCGATCTGGGCACCACGGCAGCCTGCACATTGATCACGGGCTTCCACGATTCAGCCAACACCTATACCGAGACCACGGGCAGCAACGTCGGCCCGGTCAATGGCAGCGTCTATTGCGGCCCGCCTGCACCGGGCACGACCACCACGATGGCCATCGCGACTCAAGCTCGTGCTGATGCGCAATCCGCCTACGACGATCTGGCCGCCATGCCGCCTGGAAGCGACCCTGCTGCCGGCCAATTGGGTGGTCAGGTGTTGCCACCTGCGGTGTATACCTCGGCGGGCGGCACTTTTGACATCACAACGGGAGACCTGACGCTGGACGCGCAAGGTGATGCCAATGCGGTATGGGTCTTCCAGAGCGCCTCGGCATTGACCGTTGGCCTGAGCGCCACACCGCGCCAAGTGTTGTTGATCAATGGCGCACAAGCCAAGAACGTCTTCTGGCAAGTGGGCAGTGCGGCCCGCATTGAAGACGGCAGCGTCATGGTGGGCACCATCATCGCGCCAGCCGGGGTCACCATCTCCACGCCGGGACAAACCATCCAGACCACCTTGACCGGGCGGGCCATCGGTCTCACGGCCTCGGTGACCATGGTCAATACCAGCCTGATTGCTCCCTGATCCGATAGCCTGAAAGCACCACATGAAAACCATCAATGCATTGCGCCTCAGCGCGATCGGCCTCGGCGCCGTCATGGGCACCGCGTCCTTCGCGCAGGACGGCACTGCCAACGTTTCATCCTTCGCCTCCTCTTATTACTACGGCGGGCTGTCCATCGGGCAGTCTCGCGCGAAGATTGACGAGCAGCGCATTTCGGCAAGCTTGCTCGCCGGGGGGCTGACCACCAGTGCCATGTCGCGTGACGAGCGCGACATGGGCTACAAGTTGTTCGGCGGCTATCAGTTCAACCGCAACTGGGCTGTGGAGGCGGGCTTCTTTGGCCTCGGTCAATTCGGTTTCACATCGACCACGGTGCCCTCTGGCACGCTCAATGGCGAGCTCAAGCTACAAGGCTTGAACCTGGATCTGGTCGGCACACTGCCGCTGAGCGAACGGCTTTCCGTCATCGGACGTGTGGGTGCGCAAGGCGCCCGTGCACGCGCCACCTTCTCTGGTACAGGCGCGGTTGGCGTGGTCGATGCTCACCCCCGCAAGAATGCGGTTAACTACAAGTTTGGCGCTGGCCTCCAGTACGAAATCAATCCGTCGTTCTTCGTGCGTGGCGAAGCCGAGCGCTATCGCATCAATGATGCGGTGGGCAATCGCGGCGACGTCGACCTGTTCTCGGTCAGCCTGGTGTTTCCATTTGGTCGGGTGGCCACCGCGGCACCACGCACGATGGCAGCGGCACCTGCCTATGTCGAGCCGGCCCCAGCGCCCGTGGTCGCAGCAGCCTCCGCCGCGGTGGCACCGCCGGTCTTGGTGGTGCCGCCGCGTCGAAAGGTGAGCTTCTCGGCTGATTCACTGTTCGCGTTCGATGCGTCAGATGTCCGACCTGAGGGCAAGGTCGAACTTGACAAGTTGGCCAAAGAACTCAGCGGCACCCAGTTCGACGTGATCACCGTCGAGGGGCACACCGACCGACTCGGCTCGCCGGCCTACAACCAGCGGCTATCTGTGCGGCGCGCCGAAGCAGTCAAGGCCTATCTGGTTGTTTCGGACGGGATCGATGCCAACAAGATCTCAGCCACTGGCAAGGGTGAATCGACACCGGTGACCCGCCCAGACGACTGCAAGGGCAGCAAAGCCCATGCAAAACTGATTGCTTGCCTGCAAGCGGATCGGCGCGTTGACGTCGAGGTCACCGGCAGGCGTTAACACCCCTTGCAGCCACCGGCCGACACCCCTCACGCAAAGAGTGGCTGCTCTCGCACATCGAACGCTACCAGCGCCAGTCTTTGGTGACCGCTACCGAGCGCCTGCATGAGATGTCGATGCTGGACCCGCTCACCGGCATCTGCAATCGAAGGCAGTTCGAAGAAGACTTCCAGCGTATTTGGCTGGATAGCCTGTACAGCGGCAAGCCTCTGGCCATGTTGATCATCGACGTGGATTTCTTCAAGCTCTTCAACGATGGCTACGGCCACCCGATGGGAGACCGTTGCCTCAAGCAGGTGGCCGCGGCCATCAGCCAGACCGCGCAAGAAGGCTTGGGCCTGACGGCGCGCCTGGGCGGCGAAGAATTCGGCATTTTGCTGCCGGGCGCCAACGCCAAGCAGGCCACAGAATTGGGCGAGCGCGTTTGCGCGGCGGTGCGCAATGCCGCCATCGAGCATCGCTTCTCCCAAGTACCTGGTCACCCCAACGTGACGGTGAGCGTGGGCGCAGCCAGTGTGGTGGCGCAAAAGCGCGTCAACCGCCGCACGCTGTTCGCCATGGCCGACGATGCGCTCTACCAGGCCAAGCACGCCGGCCGTAACCGAGTGGCCACGTTGACTGGGCCAGTCCCCTCTCCGCTCCAGATGGCTGGTGCAGCGTGAACGTGCTTGACACCGAAAACCACTCTTGACGCCGCAATCGCGATGGCAATTCAGACGAACGAATGGCTGATCTGGGTCGCCACGCGCTCGCTGAACGGCCGTAATCAGCCTTGAGCGGATATTCACCGCAATCATGCAATCCTGTCCGAGGGCTGCTGCCTCACGCCATCTGCCACAGCCCCAGTTTGGTTTAACCATTCGAACGCCAGGAAGACACGCCACAAAACCTCATTTCCCTCGCCCTGACCAGCGCGGACCATGCCGCCGTCGCCGACGAGCGCCGCAGCCTGAACAAGATGGGCGAGAAGTCTGAAACCTTCTGCCGCCGCACGCTGGTCGCGATGAGCGAGAACCCCGGTTTGATCCCGGCCGATGTGGACGTGGCCGAAGCGCAGCGCGACATGGCCCAGTTCGACGCGCTGCGGCCGCACATTGCCAGGCTGACCAAGCTGCTGGGCCGCGCTGAAGACTCCGAGATGGC
>NZ_JACMNS010000070.1 GCF_014378415.1 Aquabacterium sp. | reverse complement strand
GGCGCGCGATGTGGGGGACATTCGGCCCATGCACATTGCGCTGGATTGCTTTGTGCACCACTACATACGGCTGACGATCAAGGGCGGGTACCCGCCGTTTGCGGATCGTGAGAATTTGATTTCGCTGGAGGCGAAGTGGGGGGGTGGGGATTTGGCTTTGCTGGAGGACGCGACGGACTGAGGTCGCCAGCACCCTGACGTGACTTGCCCCCTCTCCCGCCTGCGGGAGAGGGCTGGGGTGAGGGAAAAATCGCCCCGACGTTACATCGCCCCGCGCGCCGACAGCACCACGCGGAATGTCTTGAGCAAAATTACCCAATCCACCCACAGCGACCAGTTGCGCACGTACCAGGTGTCCAGGTTGGCGCGTTGCAAGAAGGTGGTGTCGCTCCTGCCGCTGACCTGCCACAGGCCCGTGATGCCGGGCAGCACCTGCTCGTACAAGGTCATCGCTGCCGGGTTGTAGCGCGACAGTTCGCGTCTGAGCAGCGGCCTGGGGCCGACCAGGCTCATGTCGCCGCGCAGCACGTTCCAGAGTTGCGGCAACTCGTCAATGCTACGGCGCCTGATCCACTGGCCCACCTTGAGCACGCGCGGGTCGTCAGCCAGCTTGAAGTTGCTCTCTTCGTACCGCTGAAACAGCTCAGGCTTGTCGGTGCGCCAGGCATTCAGTGCCGCGTCTGCATGCTTGACCATGGAGCGGAATTTGATGAACGCAAAATCTTCACCGTCTTTTCCGACGCGAGGTTGCGTGTAAAACACGGGGCCTCCATCTTCACGCCAGATGCGCCAGGCCACCAGCGCCATAAGGGGCGAGAACGCCGCCAGCAGCATGGCAGAAGCGACCACATCAATGCTGCGCTTGACAAGGCGCGCGCCTGGGCTGAGCAGCCGGTATTGCAAACGCAGGAATAGCACGTCATTACTGAAAAAATGCAACGCCTGCATGCCCTGCACCGGCAGGCCGTGCATGGGCGGAATGACAAAAATCTCGAACGCCTTGGCGCGCAACGCCCGCGTGATGCGCTCTGCCTGCGGTGCCCCATCGCGGTCCAGCGCCACCATGATGACTTCGCAGCCCAGCTTGATGGCGATGTTGTCGATGCCCTCAGTGGCCGAATGAACGTCGAACCCCGGCCCGCATTCAGCGGCCCAGGAGACATGCCCCGAGGTGGTCACCACGCCAACCACTTCAATGCCCATGTGCCGCTCGTGCCGCATGGCCGCGCAAGCCTGGCGGGCGCCCTCGCCATCGCCCACGACCAGCGCCTTGCGCCGCCACCAGCCCATGCGCATCAACAGCTCGCGCGTGATCAAGCGGCCCGCCGGCACGGTGACAAGTACAAAAAACCAGGCCAGCAGCATGATCACCCGGGTGTAGCTGACCTGCACAAAAAAGTTGAGCGCAAACTGGAGCAAGGCTGCCATGGCGACATGCCGCCAGATGACGCCGACCTCTTCCCAGAAGGCGGCGCGGCGGCTGTATTGGCCGTTGAAGGCCAAGGCCAGGACGACCAGGATGGACATCACCGAGTAGACGGTGCCGCCTGGGCTGGCAAAAGGGTAGAAGTCGTCGAGGGTCGCACGGTTGAGCACCATGGCAGTGGTGACTGCTGCGAACCATGCAACGGGAAAGGCGGCGAGATCTCCCAGCAACAGCAACGCCGAACGCAGCCTTCGCTTGGCCCTACCGTTCGTTTGCGCGCCCTGCGGCTCTTGGGAATTCATT